>NZ_JAPZBC010000001.1:6085000-6385000 GCF_027460265.1 Streptomyces sp. WMMC940 | reverse complement strand
CGCGGTGGCCAGACGCAGGGCGGCGGTGGCGTCCGCGGGGACGACGGCCACGACGCGGTTGCAGCCCCAGCCGCGCAGCACCTCCTCGGCCGCGAGCGCCGCGACCGCGCCCCGGCCACGGCCACGGTCCCCCTCGTCGATGCGCAGGGCCCGCACGACACCGGCCGACGGACCGGCGTCCGGGTCGCGGGCGAGTTCGACGGTGCCCACGGGCCTGCCGTTGACGCAGACGTCGTAGCCGCGTGCCAAGGCGCCGTCCGCGCCCCGCTGGAGCGGCCCGGTCGGCCGCAGGGTGGTGGTCATCAGGGGTGTTCTACCTGCCCGGAGGGCACCCGTCACCATGCCCGTACGGACTCGTCCCTCAGGGCAGCGGATCCGGGTCCGCGGCGGCGTGCTCCTCGAAGATCCGCATGGCCTTGGCCGTCAGGGGGCCGGGGGCGCCGGGCAGCTCGCGGCCGTCGACGCGGTGGACGGCCTGGACGTCACGGGTCGAGGAGGTCAGGAAGATCTCCTCGGCGTGCTCCAGCACGTCCATCGGCAGGTCCGCCTCCTGCGCTCCGGTCCAGTCCACGGTCAGCGCGCGGGTGATCCCGGCGAGGCAGCCCGAGGAGACGGGCGGGGTGATCAGCCGGCCGTCGACGACGACGAAGACGTTCGAGCCGGTGCCCTCGCAGAGCCGCCCGACGGTGTTGGCGAACAGCGCCTCGGACGCGCCCTGCTCGTGGGCCCGGGCCAGGGCGACGACGTTCTCGGCGTACGAGGTGGTCTTCAGCCCCGCCAGCGCACCGCGCTCGTTGCGCGTCCACGGCACCGTGATCACCGCGGTGGTGTCGGGCCTGCGCGTGGTCGCGGCGAGGGCGACGACGAGGGAGGGACCCTTGTCGCCGCGGTCGGAGCCGAGCGGGGAGAGCCCGCCGGTGTAGGTGATCCGCAGCCGGCCCAGCGGCACGGGGTTCGCCTCGAGCACGGCCGTGCAGGCGCGGCGGACCTCGTCGTGGTCCGGGTCGGGCAGGCCGAGACCGCGGGCCGAGCGGGTGAGCCGGTCGAGGTGCCGGGTGAGGGCGAAGGGGCGGCCGTCGGTCGACTTCACGGTCTCGAAGATGCCGTCGCCCACGGTCAGCCCGTGGTCGAACACGGAAACCAGGGCGTCGTCGGCGTCCCGCAGTCCGCCGTTGACCCAGATCCTCATCACACCGTCCTTCCACTCTGCGCGTACGTTCCCGACGCTACCGCGAGCAGCCGGGACGCCTTCAGCTCGGTCTCGTCCCACTCCCGCTCCGGGTCGGAGCCCCAGGTGATCCCGGCGCCGGTTCCGAAGCGGAGGACTCCCTGGGAACGGTCGATCCAGAAGGTGCGTATGCCCACGGCCAGCTCGCCGGCCCCTCGGTCCGCGTCGACCCAGCCGATGCCGCCGCAGTACGGGCCGCGCGGTGCCGTCTCCAGCCCGGCCAGGATCCGCAGGGCGCTGGACTTCGGCGCTCCGGTGACCGAGCCGGGCGGGAAGGTGGCGTCCAGCAGCTCGCGCCATCCGGCGCCGGGCACGAGCTCGCCGCGAACGGTGGACACGAGGTGGACCAGGCCGGGATGGGCCTCGACGGCGCACAGGGCCGGGACGGTCACGGACCCCGAGGCGCTCACCCGCCCGAGGTCGTTGCGGACCAGGTCCACGATCATCACGTTCTCGGCGTGGTCCTTCTCCAGGAGATCGGCCGCCGTGCGGCCGGTGCCCTTGATCGGACCTGACTCCACCGTGCTCCCCTCCCGGCGCAGATAGAGCTCGGGAGAGGCGGTGGCGATCTCCACACCGTGCGCGGGCAGCCTGATCGTTCCGGCGTAGGGGGCCGGGTTGCCGCGCGCGAGGAGCGCGGTCAGGGCGTCGACGTCGGCGGCGGCGGGATCGCGCAGCGGCGCGGACAGCACCCGGCAGAGGTTCGCCTGGTAGACCTCGCCGGCCGCGATGTGCTCCCGGATGCGGCGCACTCCAGCGGTGTACGCGGCCCGGTCCAGGGACGAGGTCCAGTCCCCGGCGGCGGGTCCGCACCAGCGCGCCGGGTCCGGCGCGGGCACCGGCTCGGGGCGGACGTCACCGAAGCGGGCGCAGGTCAGACGCCCTTCGAAATCGGCGGAGACGGCCCAGAAGCCGGACGAGTCGAGCGCCTCGGGGTCGCTGGTGACGTCCCTGAGGTCGGTGGCGACGAGGCCGCCGAAGCGGGCCATGGGAGCGAGGTCGTGCACGGCTGTGAGTCTATGGCGGGCCCCCGGCGGTCGCTCCGGCGCGCACCCGGAGACGAACCCGGCGTGAGCACGGCTCAGCACGCTGCGGAAACGCGTTTTTGTGCTGGCCCAGGAATCCGCTAAAGTTCAACACGTCGCCGGGACGCGGAAGCGGGCCGGAAACGACAGGCGGACGTGGCTCAGTTGGTAGAGCATCACCTTGCCAAGGTGAGGGTCGCGAGTTCGAATCTCGTCGTCCGCTCGAATGAGGGGGATCTTCCCGACCCCCGCACTCCGGGGTGGAGTGGCCGAGAGGCGAGGCAACGGCCTGCAAAGCCGTCTACACGGGTTCAAATCCCGTCTCCACCTCCAAGGACGATTAGCTCAGCGGGAGAGCGCTTCCCTGACACGGAAGAGGTCACTGGTTCAATCCCAGTATCGTCCACGCAGCACACGCACTACCCACGGCCTCCGGGCCGTGATCCCGAGGACGATTAGCTCAGCGGGAGAGCGCTTCCCTGACACGGAAGAGGTCACTGGTTCAATCCCAGTATCGTCCACGCAGCACACGCACTACCCACGGCCTCCGGGCCGTGGCCCCGAGGACGATTAGCTCAGCGGGAGAGCGCTTCCCTGACACGGAAGAGGTCACTGGTTCAATCCCAGTATCGTCCACCGCCCGGAGCCCCCGGCCGCAGTGCGCGGACGGGGGCTCCGTCGTGTTCCCGGCACCGTCGCCGCCGGGGGCCGGGTCCCGGTCACCCGGAGGAGCCGGTCCCGGGAGCGGCCGGCCGTCGTCAGGACGAGAAGAGCATCCGCCCGAAGCCCCGCTGACGGTGGTGACCGCCGTGGTGCGGGGCGCCCCAGGCCGGCTGCGCGGGCGCCGGATAGCCCTGCGGGGCGGGCGGCGGAGCCTGCTGCACCCACTGGCTCTCCAGACGGGTCAGCGCCTCCAGTTCGCCGTAGTCCAGGAATATCCCCCGGCAGCCGCTGCACTGCTCGATCTGGACGCCGTTGCGGTTGTACGTGTGCATCGGTGCATGGCACTTGGGACACTGCATCGTTCGGTCAGCTCCTCGCCGCTCGGTCTCATCGGGTGATCCCGTGCCCAATCTACGACGGGATCATGTCGTCCAACTCGGGCGGGAGGAAGGCAATTCGGGCGCATGCGTCGGTCATCGCCCGCTCCACGTCGTCGAGATCGCGCCCTTCGGCGGTGCTCCTCGCCACGGCGAGGGCCGCGGCCTGGACGGTCAGGGCGCGGGCCGGCACGTCGAGCGGTGGCCACGGATCGGCTCCGTCGGGCCCGGCGGCCGGGCCGCCGGCGGCCCGGTAGGCGCCCAGGAAGCGCGCCCATACGTCAGGGGCGAGTAGGCCCGCCGCAAACCACGCCGCCGGGCGGGCGAGGTCCCAGGCGGCGTCGCCGAGGCCGAGGTCGTCGACGTCGATGAGCTGCCAGGGGCCCTCGTCCGCGGGATGGCGGACCAGTTGGCCCAGATGGAGGTCGCCGTGGCACAGACGGGCAGGCACGGGCGCGGGAGCCTCGTCGCGGGCCCAGGCGGGGAGCCGGCTCCAGGCGCCCAGCACGGCGCACACGGCGGGATGCGCGGGCGCTGCCGAGTGCATCCGGGCCACCGCCGCGGCGGCCTTGGCGGGGCCCCGCATCGCGGGCAGCGGGCCGGGCAGAGCGTGGAGCGGCACCGAGTGGAGCCGGGCGAGCAGCGCCGCGGCCTCCTCCCAGGGGGCCGCGTCCGGGTCCGCGGGGTCCACCGGACTGCCGTAGGGCCAGGTGGTGACGGGACGCTCGCCGAGGTGCGCGGTGCCCCGGACGGGCGGCAGGAGTATCCCGGCGAGCCGCGGATGCGCGGCGACGGCGATCCGTACGCGGTGCGCGTCGGGGTCCGTCCACGGCGCGTGGGCCTTGGCGACCGCAGGGCCGTGCCGTACGACGACGGCGTCGGCCCGTTCGGCCAGCACGTCCGCCTCCTGCCCGCAGGCCCGGCACGCGGCCCGCGGCCCGGGCACGTGCGCCGCCTTCCGCGCGACCTCCGCAAGGGCGCGCACCAGCGCGCGATCGCTCTGCTCCACGCGCCGAGGGTACGGGCAGGTGCGCCCGGGCCTGCGGCAGCCCTGGGAGTGGTCGTGGCCGAAGGGCCGGGCAGGCGACGACGGGACGCACGGACGGGACCTCGGGAGGCCGCGGGCCGGGCGGACCGGACAGCGACGGGGTCGCCGACCGACTCCCGGCCCCGGAGCGGCACAGTCCCGGACCGAGCAATAGCGCTCGGCCGGCCGGCTCCCCAGCCGGCCGGCCGAGCGCTGTCGTCCGCCGCACCCCCGTCCCCACGGGGTTATGGGTGGGATGTCCCCGGCCCGGGCCGCTCTCCCGGGCCCGGGGCGCCGCTCAGCGCCCCAGCATCACGCCCACGGACGACGCCTGTGTGACCACTGCCTCCCAGCCGCCGAAGACGACGACGAGCAGTGTCGCGAGGGGGAGGACCATGGCCGTGGCCACCAGCGGGTGGCGACGGCCGCCGGGACGGCCGTCGAACGCGGCGAAGGCCTTGCGCCCCTGCGTGCGGATCATGGTCCGCGATGCCGTGTCCGCCATGGTTCCTCTCCCGTCGAGTCGGCGCGGCGGGTGCGTGACCTCGGGGGACGAGTGCCGCCCCCGCCGCTTGACCTCAAGACTAGGGAGCCCGGAGGTCCGCCACGTCATGCCCGCGTACCGATTGGCGGGCCTCCAGGAGGATGAGTCCGCCCGTCCCGATGTACTCCCCTGGGTGGAGAAGTGGACCTAGGTCTGGGGGTCTTCCCGGAGGGGACGGCGGTCTCCGGGCCCTTCGGCGGGCACGGGCTGCTCGACCAGCGCCACCCGGTTGGCCATTGAAGCGGGCCGTTCGCACGATGAAACCGGAACGCGTGACTTCGCTCACCTCGACCACCCCCCGCCGGACCGCCGTCTCGACCCGCCGTCCTACCCGGCTTGCCACCACTTCGTACGTCCTCGTCGTGTCCCCCGCGTCCACGACCATCTCCACGCGGTCGCCCTTCATCGATCCAATCCCCCTTCTGCCGCGCCTCATTGGGATCGCGCAAGGGTCAGCCGGCCTGCTTCCCCAGGACTCCTGACCACTCCTCAATTCTCCCACCGGGCACTGACAATCGATCGGCCCGCGAGGGCGCGGCCTATGAGCACACCGGCCCACGGGTACGTAAGCTGTGCCACGTCAGAAGGACCACCGGCCGGCGGGGATGAACATGGCGATGATGCGGCTCCGGCGCGAGGATCCGCGTGTCGTCGGCTCGTTCAGGCTGCACCGGCGACTCGGCGCCGGCGGCATGGGGGTCGTGTACCTCGGCTCCGACCGGCGCGGTCAGCGCGTCGCGCTGAAGGTGATCCGCCCGGACCTCGCCGAGGACCAGGAGTTCCGGTCCCGCTTCGCCCGTGAGGTGTCGGCCGCCCGGCGGATCCGGGGCGGCTGCACGGCCCGGCTCGTCGCCGCGGACCTCGAGGCGGACCGTCCCTGGTTCGCCACGCAGTACGTACCCGGGCCGTCCCTGCACGACCGGGTGGCCGGGGAGGGCCTGCTGTCCGCCGCCGAGACGGCCGCCGTCGGGGCGGCGCTGTCCGAGGGGCTCGTGGCCGTCCACGAGGCCGGGGTGGTCCATCGGGACCTCAAGCCGTCGAACATCCTCCTCTCCCCCAAGGGCCCCAGGATCATCGACTTCGGCATCGCCTGGGCCACCGGCGCGAGCACGCTGACCCATGTGGGCACCGCCGTCGGCTCCCCCGGCTTCCTCGCTCCCGAGCAGGTGCGCGGCGCCGTGGTCACCCCCGCCACGGACGTCTTCTCGCTGGGGGCCACGCTGGCGTACGCCGCGACGGGCGACTCCCCCTTCGGGCACGGCAGTTCCGAAGTGATGCTGTACCGCGTGGTGCACGAGGAGCCGCAACTGCACGGCGTGCCGGACGCGCTGGCCCCGCTGCTGCGCGCATGCCTGGCGAAGGACCCCGAGGAACGGCCCAGCACCCTGCAGTTGTCCATGCGGCTGAAGGAGATCGCCGCTCGTGAGGCGCAGGGTCTGTCGGAGGTGCGTCCCCCGGCCCAGCGGGAACGGGCCGAGCAGGAGCTGACGCCGGGGCGCGGGACCGCGCGGTACACGGAGCGGACGACCCACGGCAGGCCGCCGGCCACCGGGGGGAGCCCGGGGCCGGCCGCGTCCCGGGAACGGATGCCGCGACGGCAGGCACCCCGTACGGGCGGCTCGCGGCCGCCGCAGTCGCGCGGCGGCGCGAAGACGGGCGGCCGGCCCGCGTCCCGGCCCGGTGCCAGGGCGACGTCCACCGGGCGCAGGCCGGCCAATCCCCGCCTGCTGCGCCAGCGGATCTTCGTGTTCGTCGTGGTGACGCTCGTCGTGGCGCTGGGCATCACGGTGGCGCAGAGCCTGCGGGGCTAGTGCGAAGGCAGCTCCGTCCGCCCGCGGGGCGAGCCCCCGGTCGGACGGGACGTTCGAGACACGCCGTAGGGCGTGGCGGGCCCCGCGGAAACCGGTCCGGTCAGTTCCCGGGGCGGCTCGTGGCCACCGCGTAGAACGCCACCGCCGCGGCCGCGCCGACGTTCAGCGAGTCCACGCCGTGGGCCATCGGGATGCGCACCCACTCGTCGGCCGCCACCAGGGCCTGCGTGGACAGCCCGTCGCCCTCGGCGCCCAGCATCAGCGCGACCCGGTCCAGCCGGTGCGGAGCGGCCTCGTCGATCGGCGACGCCTTCTCGTCCGGGGTGAGCGCGAGCAGCTTGAAGCCCGGCTCCCGTACGGTCTCCAGTCCTTTGGGCCAGGAGTCGAGGCGGGCGTACGGAACGGAGAACACCGCGCCCATCGAGACCTTCACCGAGCGCCGGTAGAGCGGGTCGGCGCAGTCGGGCGAGAGCAGCACCGCGTCCATCCCGAGGGCGGCGGCACTCCGGAAGATCGCGCCGATGTTGGTGTGGTCGTTGACCGATTCCATGATCACGACACGGCGGGCGTCCCGCAGGAGCTCGCCGGCCGTCGGCAGGGGCCTGCGCTGCATGGACGCGAGGGCGCCCCGGTGGACGTGGTAGCCGGTGACGCGTTCGGCGAGGTCCGGGCTGACCGCGTACACCGGCGCCGGGACCTCGTCGATCACGTCGCGCATGACGTCGACCCACTTGGCGGACAGCAGCATCGATCGCATCTCGTAACCGGCGTGCCGGGCGCGGCGGATGACCTTCTCCCCCTCGGCGATGAACAGGCCCTCCGCCGGTTCGCGCTTGCGCCGCAGTTCGACGTCGGTCAGGCCCGTGTAGTCACGCAGGCGCGGGTCCTCGGGGTCGTCGATGGTGATGAGATCTGCCACAGGGTGATACTGCCTTGTCCGGGGAGAGGTGCCAACGGGCGGGACGGAGTTCCGTTACCGATGGTTACTTGTGAGGGCCTCGGCGACGACATCGCCGATGACGATGACCGCGGGTGGCCGGACGTCCTGCGTCCTGACGGTCTCCGCGACCGTCGCGAGCGTCGCGTCCACCCGTCGCTGGGCGGCCGTGGTGCCCTCCTGCACCAGCGCGAGCGGGGTGTCCGGCGCCTTGCCGTGGGCGACGAGGGCCTCGGCGATGGCACCGATCTTGTCGACGCCCATGAGGATCACCAGCGTGCCGGTCAGCTTGGCGAGCGACTCCCAGTCGACGAGCGAACGGGGATCGTCCGGCGCGACATGGCCGCTGACCACCGTGAACTCGTGGGCCACACCGCGATGGGTGACCGGGATGCCGGCTGCGCCCGGAACGGAGATCGAACTGGAGATGCCCGGCACGACCGTGCAGGCGATACCGGCCTCGGCCAGGGCCTGCGCCTCCTCCATGCCGCGGCCGAAGACGAACGGGTCGCCCCCCTTGAGCCGCACGACCGACCTGCCCGCCTTGGCGTGCTCGACGAGGGCGTTGTTGATCGCCTCCTGCGCCATGAAACGCCCGTACGGGATCTTCGCGGCGTCGATCACCTCGACGTGCGGCGGGAGTTCGTCGAGCAGGTCGCGCGGGCCGAGACGGTCGGCGATGACGACGTCGGCCTCGGCGAGCAGCCGGCGGCCGCGCACGGTGATCAGGTCGGGATCGCCCGGGCCGCCGCCGACGAGGGCGACGAACGGCGTACGGTCACGACGGCGCGGTGCGGCGAGGGAACCGTCGCGCAGACCCTCGACGATGGCGTCCCGCACGGCGGCCGACCGGCGCGGGTCCCGGCCCGTGAGCACCGCGACCGTCACACCCTCGCTGCGTCCGGTGGCCGGTGTCCACGCCGTCGCCGCTTCGGCGTCGTCGGACCGCACGCACCAGGTCCTGGTCCTTTCCGCCTCGGCCGAGGCGGACTCGTTGGCGACGGGATCACTGGTGGCGACGAGCGCGTACCAGGCGTCGGCGATGTCCCCGTCCTGGTAGCGGCGGCGGGCCCAGGTGATCTCCCCCGCCTGCGCCATGGCCTCGACGGACGGGGTCGCGGACGGTGAGACCAGGGTGATGTCGGCACCGGCGGCGATGAGGGCCGGGAGACGGCGCTGGGCGACCTGGCCACCGCCGAGGACGACGACGCGCCGGCCCGCGAGGCGGAGTCCGACGGGGTAGGCGGGGTGCTCCTCGCGGGAGTCGGGCTGCGGGTGCGCGGGGCTCTTGGCTTGCTCGGCGGGCTCGGCCATGGCGGTGCGGCTCCTCGGTGCGGCGGGGCGGGGCCGCTGCGACGGTGAAGCGGCTGGTGGGGACGGGTGAGACGGTCCTGGCGAACACGATACGGGGTGGGGGGCGCGACAATGCGAGCGCCGGGAGGACGGCTCGCGCCCCGGGTGAGCACCATGCCGCTCCCGCACATCGCGGCGTCCGCGCACCGGTCGCCGTGCGGACGCGCGGCGCCCGGCGCACGGGCGCAACGCCGGCGCGGACGCGGAACGCCCGCGCACAGGTGCGGCATCGGCAGGGGCGCGCCACCCGTGACGGATGGCGCGCGCCCTGTCGCCGTGCTACTTCTCCGTGACGCCGGCCGAGTCGAACGTCGCCACCTCGTGCATCGCGCGGGCCGCGCTCTGGACGAGCGGGAGCGCGAGCAGTGCGCCCGTACCCTCGCCGAGGCGGAGGTCCAGGTCGACCAGCGGACGCAGGCCCAGCTTGTTCAGGGCGGCTACGTGGCCGGGCTCGGCGCTGCGGTGTCCGGCGATGCATGCCGCGAGGGCCTCGGGCGCCACCGCCCGGGCGACCAGCGCCGCGGCGCCCGCGGAGACGCCGTCCAGGACGACCGGCGTACGCAGCGACGCACCGCCCAGGATGAAGCCGACCAGGGCCGCGTGCTCCAGGCCGCCGACCGCCGCGAGGACGCCGACGGGATCGGCCACGTCCGGCTGGTGGAGTTCCAGCGCACGGCGGACGACATCCACCTTCCGGGCGTGCATCTCGTCGTTGATGCCGGTGCCGCGCCCGGTGACCTCCGCCGGGTCCACCCCGGTGTAGACGGAGATCAGCGCGGCCGACGCCGTCGTGTTGGCGATGCCCATCTCACCGGTGAGCAGCGCCTTGTTGCCCGCGGAGACCAGGTCGCGGGCGGTCTCGATGCCCACTTCGATCGCGGCGAGGACCTCCTCGCGGCCGAGTGCGGGTCCGGTCGTGAAGTCGGCCGTTCCGGGGCGCACCTTCCGCGGCAGCAGCCCGGGGGTGGCCGGGAGGTCGGAGGCGACACCGACGTCGATGACGCAGACCTCCGCACCGACCTGGTTGGCGAAGGCGTTGCAGACCGCTCCCCCACCGAGGAAGTTCGCGACCATCTGTCCGGTCACTTCCTGAGGCCAGGCAGTGACTCCCTGGGCGTGCACACCGTGGTCGCCGGCGAAGATCGCGACGGCCGCGGGCTCCGGGATCGGGGGCGGGCACATCCGGGACAGCCCGGCCAGCTGCGCGGAGATGATCTCGAGCATGCCGAGAGCGCCCGCGGGCTTGGTCATCCGCTTCTGCCGCTCCCACGCCTCGCCGAGCGCCTTGGCGTCCAGCGGGCGGATGTTGGAAACGGTCTCCTGGAGCAGGTCGTGGGGTTCCTCGCCGGGCAGGGCGCGGCGGCCGTACGTCTCCTCGTGGACGACCCAGGACAGCGGCCGGCGCTTGGACCAGCCCGCCTGCATCAGTTCGGGCTCCTCGGGGAACTCGTCGACGTAGCCCACGCAGAGGTAGGCCACGACCTCCAGGTGCTCGGGCAGGCCGAGCGCGCGGACCATCTCGCGCTCGTCGAAGAAGCTGACCCAGCCGACGCCGAGTCCCTCGGCGCGGGCGGCGAGCCAGAGGTTCTCGACGGCCAGGGCGGAGGAGTACGGAGCCATCTGCGGCTGGGTGTGCCGGCCGAGGGTGTGACGGCCGCCGCGTGTCGGGTCGGCGGTGACGACGATGTTGACGGGTGTGTCGAGGATGGCCTCGATCTTCAGTTCCTTGAACTGCTTGGCCCGGCCCTTGGGCAGCGACTTGGCGTACGCCTCGCGCTGGCGCTGGGCGAGTTCGTGCATCGAGCGCCGGGTCTCGGCGGAACGGATGACGACGAAGTCCCAGGGCTGGGAGTGGCCCACGGAGGGCGCGGTGTGCGCGGCCTCGAGGACCCGGAGCAGGACGTCGTGCGGGACGGGATCGCTGCGGAAGCCGTTGCGGATGTCCCGGCGCTCGCGCATCACGCGGAGTACGGCTTCGCGTTCGGCGTCGGCGTATCCGGGCGCCGCCGCGCCCTGGATCTCCTCGGCCTCCGCCTCGACGTCCTCACCGGCACCCCGCACCCCGTCGGCGACGGGCTGTGTCCCGGGCTCCCGGCCCGGCTCGGGCTCGGCGGGCGACTCGGGCCCGACCTCCGCCCGCGTCTCGGCCGGCGACTCGGCTTCGGGGGCGGTTTCCCCCGCCAGGGCCGGTACTGACCCGGCGGCCGCGCTCCCGGCGTCCTCCGGCACTCCGGGCCGTTCGGCGTCCGCGGCGGTCTCGGCCCCGGGCGTCCGCTCGGCGGCGGGCACGGGCCCGACTCCCCCGGGCTCGCCCGTGGAGCGGCCCTCGGGAGCCGGTACGGGGGTCCCGGCCGGCTGCGTGGCGTCGAGGACCTCGGCGCTCCGCCCGGTCCGCGCCGCCCGGTCGGCCGCGGCGGTCTCGTCCTCGTCCTCCCCCTCGCGGGGCGCGGGCACGACGGCGACGGACTCCGGCTCCGGAGCCGCACCGGTACCGGCTGCGGCGACGTGTTCCGGAGCAGCGACCGGCTCCGCCGCGCCGGCCCCGGGCGCCGGTACGGACCCGGACGCGGCGACGGGCTGGGGCGCCTCCACCGACTCGGGCTCCGGCTCGGAGACCACGACGGCCTCGGGGGGAGTCGTGGCGGAGTCGGCGGCGGGCGAGGGGGGCTCGGGGGAAGGCACGGGTACCTCGGCGCCCCGCTGCCCCTCCTCGGCCGGCACGATCACGGCCACCGGCGAGGTCGCGGGTCGGGGACCCGTCGGCAGGGAACCCTCCACCGCCGGGAACTGCCCGGTGGCCATGGACTCCGGTGCCACCTCGGCGGGCACTCCCGCCGGATACGGCTCGGGCGCCGCCGGTTCGGCGGCGGAGGTGGGCACGGCCCGCGGGGGGACCGTTTCGGCGGAGACCGGGGCGACCGCCTCGGATGCGGTCTCCGCGGGGACGGTCACGGCGGCCCCGGGCTGCGCATGCCGGGCGGCCCAAGGGGACGCGCCCTGCGGAGGGATCACGCCCAGCTGCGGACCGGGCAGCAGGTCCGCCTCGTCACGCGGCACGTCAAGGTACTCCGGTCCGCCGGCCGGCGGACCCGCGACGGGTGCCGTCACGGCTCCCTGCTGGGAGGATGCGCCGCCGGCGCGATGGGCGGCGGGGCCGCGGTCGGCGAGTGAGCGGACCACACCGCTGTTCGCCTCGGGGACCGGCGGGCCCATGTGGAGGGGGCGGCGGGCCTGGGGCGGCGTCTGCGCGGACGCGGCGGGCGGCGGCATCCGCACACCGCCGAGATCGAGGGATCCGGAGTCCCGGCCGCCGGCCTCGTGGGCCCCGGCCTCGTGCAAAGGCTGCTCCGCCGCGGTCTGCGGGTCCTGGGCGGGCTGACCGTGCGGAACGGCCTGACCGTGCACGGACTGCCGGTCGTGGGCCGCCGGCTGCGCCGGAGCGGGCGGCTGCTCCTGGACGGCGGGCTGTCCGTGGACGGTGGCGGCCCCGGCGGTCACAACCTGCCCGGCCACCGGCTGCTCGGCCGTCACCGGCCCGGCAGCGGCCTGTGCGCCGGCGGCCTGCTGCGGCACGCCCTGAGCGGGGGTGGTCTGCTGCTCGGCCGTTCGGAGCCGCTGTTCGTGAACCGTGTACTGCTGCTCCTGCGCCGTGTGCGCGTGCGTCTGCTCGGGCACGGCGGCCGTCCCGGCCCCGGCGTACCCCGGCGCGGCCTGCGCGCCGGGAACCTGCGGATGCAGGGCCGCCACGGTGTCCTGGGCGACCGGTACCGGCTGGACGTGGCCCGTGCCGTGAGCCGCCGCCGGGGCCGGCTCGGGCGCCGTGGGCGGGGCCGCGGCCGGGTCGCTCCACGCTCCCTGCGCACCCGGCATCAGGAGCAGGTCGTCGTCCTCGGTGACGGCTTCTGGGGCACCGCCGGAGTGGTCGAGGTAGGTGTACGCGCCGGGAGCGGGGACGCCCGGCTGCTCCACCATGCCTGCGTTCTCCGGCAGTCCCTGGCCCGGGACCTGGCCGGTGTCAGTCATGCGTACCCCTCGCCCATCGGTTGTGCTCCTTCAGACCTTCGCCCGGGACGCCCGATCGCGGCACACACCCGTGCCCGTCACTACAAGAACGAGCGTGTGCCCCACGCGGCACGAAAGCCCGCGGACACAAGCATTGTCGTGGGCGTTCGCGTCCGCGGCAGCAGGATCGGCCACGGTTCGGTGTGGACTGCGCCACGTTGCGCGTCCCCCGGTCGCGCCGTACCACAACCGGGGCCAAAATCGTCCCCTTTTCCGGATATTGGCGAGCGAATCGACCAACGACCGGCTGCGGTACAACGATCGGCCAGCCTACCGCGCCACGGTTCCGCGCCCGGTCCAGGGGCGGCCGGGGGACGGCGGCCGAGCGGTCAGGAAACGTGATCCCCACGCCGGCCGGCGAGCAGGAAGACGACCGACCGCTCGCGTTCCGACCAGTCGCCGGTATCGAGCTCGACGGACTGGAGGAGGGCGCACTCGACGTCGTAGCCGCCCTCCGTGAGCGCCGCGCCGATCGCCTCGGCCTCGTCCCGGGTGGAGGCGTGGGTGACGATGCGCTCGGGCCTGCGGTCGGCACAGGCGGTGACGACGGGGACGCCGCCCCCGCCGATCCGTACGACGTCCGGTTCGGGGAGCCGTTCCAGGACGTGCGGCGCCCGGCCGCGGACGGTCTGCAGGAGGACGCCGTGGCGGCGGGCGGCGGCGTCGGCCCGGATGCAGGCGGCGGGGTCGTCGTCGACGGCGATCACCGCGGCACCGAAGCGGGCCGCGTCGGCGGCCAGCTCCCCGCTGCCGCAGCCGATGTCCCACACGAGGTCGCCCAGGCGCGGTCCGAGCCGGGCGAGTTGGGCGGCGCGAAGCTGCAGCGACTCGCTCTCGGCGGCCGGCCGGCTCTCGCCGCCCGGCAGGGCCCAGCCGCGTACCTGCGCGGAATGGCCGGGCTCCCCACCGGCGACCCAGCCGGCACCGCCCTGGGCGCCGGCGGCGCCGCCGATGACGATGACCACGTTGGGGTCGCGCCAGCTGTGGTCGGCGACCTTGTCGGAGGTCAGCACGGTGACCTGCTCGCGCTCGGTGCCGAGCTCCTCGCAGATCACGAAGGTGCGGTGGACGCCGTCGAGGAGCAGTGCGAGTTCGGCGGGTCCGGCGCCCGGTGAGGTGAGGACGGCCACCTTGGGACGGGCCCGGCAGACGTTGACCGCGCGCCGCAGCGTGCGGCTGTGGGCGACGACGATCCGGGCGTCGTCCCAGGGCATCCCCGCCCGGGCGAAGGCGGCGGCGACGGAGGAGACGGCGGGGACGACCTCCACCTCGAGGCCGTGCTGCGGCGCGCGCAGGGTGCGTACGACGCCGAAGAAGCCCGGGTCGCCGTCGGCGAGGACGACGGGGCTGCCGCGGTGCCCCGCGATCCTGCGGGCGGCGAGGTCGACGCTGCCGAGGCGGACGCGTTCGGCGCCCGGCGGTACCTCGGGAAGCGCCAGGTGGTGGGCGGCCCCGGCGACGAGCGTGGCCGCGGACAGGGCGGACCTGGCGGCCGCGGTCAGCGGCGAGCCGTCCCAGCCGATCACCGTGACCCGGTCGGCCATGGTCGTCTTTCTCCTGGTGTCGTCGCAGGTGAGGACCGTACCCACGGGGTGTGGGGCAGGCAGGGCCGAGGTTACCCGGTGTCGGTGACGGGCGGGGGTGCGGGCCGCTCCGGTGCGGGGTCCGCCGGTTCCTCCGGACCCGTACGGCCGGGCCCGCGTCCGGAAGGGACGACTCGGGCGCGCCCCCCGGTGCGTCCACCGGAGAGAGCGTCCACCCGCCGCCCGGCTCGTCCACCCGGAGACCGTCCACCCGCCTCCCCGTGCGTCCGGGCGGTCGACGGGACCCTTCGCCCTGGACGGCGCGCCGGCCCGGTCCGTACGCCCCATTCCCGGGGCCCGGTCCGCGGTCCCGCCGCCGCCGGCGGCCGGTCAGTTCCAGTCGGTGTAGGCGCCGAATCCGCCCGCCTCGGCCATCTGGTCGGCGACCCCTTCCAGGTCCTCGGGGAGCAGGCTCCAGACGATGAAATCGGTGCGCAGATCCGCCCAGCCCCCGCCCTCGGTGCGGGTGCGGGCTATGCAGGCGCCCCGCAGGACGCCTTCGCTGATGCAGCCGATCTTCTGGGCGACCTGCTGGGAGGCGGTGTTGTCGGCGGCGGTACGCAGTTCGAGGCGCTCGAAGCGCTGGTCGCGGAAGAGCCACTGGGCGGTGGCGAGGGCCGCCTCGGAGGCGTAGCCCTCGCCGCGGGCCCAGGGGGCGATGATGTACGACATCTCGCTGGCACGCACCCGCCAGTCGGTCCTGCTCAGCTGGATCACCCCCACCAGGCGCTGGGTGAGGAACTCGGTGACGGCGAGGTCTATGCCCCGGCCCGCGGCGCGTTCCTTGGGGGCGCGGTCGGTGATCCAGCCGTGGGCCGCGGCCTCGGTGTAGGGCTGGGGCACGGCGGTCCAGGCGGCGACTTGTTCGTCGTTCATCATCTCGGCGAGAGCGGGGGCGTCGGCGGGTTCGAGCGCGCGCAGAACCAACCTCTCCGTGCTGATGGAGATGTCCGGGAAGGTGGTAGTCATGCGCAGCTCCATGCCGAAGACCGTCGTAAGGGCCGTAAAGGCACAGCATGCAGCATCGGGGCGGCGATGTGCATGGCCGGGTTCGGAACGGCCCACGATACGCCGCGGGCCCCGCGCACCGCGGTGGTGCGCGGGGCCCGCGTTCATCGGGACGTCCTCAAGGGCCGTACGAACGGCGTCACTTGGCGGGGGCGCCGAACGCCGGGACGACCGAGCCGGTGTAGGTGTCCTCGATGTACTTCTTCACCTCGGGGGAGTTGAGGAGCTTCGCGAGCTTCGCGACGCGCGGGTCCTTCTCGTTGCCCTTCTTGACGGCGAGGAAGTTGGCGTAGGGGTTGCCCTCCGCCTTCTCCAGGACGAGCGCGTCCTCGGAGGGCTTGAGGTCGGCCTCGATGGCGTAGTTGCCGTTGATGACGGCGGCGTCGACGTCGTTCAGGGCGCGGGGCACGGTGGCGGCCTCCAGTTCCTTGAACTCCAGGCCCTTCCTGTCGGTGATGTCGGACAGCTTGGCGCTGGTGCCGACACCCGGCTTGAGGGTGATGAGGCCGTGCTCGGCGAGGAGCCGGAGCGCGCGGCCCTCGTTGGTCGTGTCGTTGGGGACGGCGACGGTCTGCCCGGGCGCGATGTCCTCGACCGACCGGAACTTCTTCGAGTACAGGCCGAGCGGCTCGAGGTGGACGTCGACCACCGGGACGACGGTGGTGTCGTTCTTCTCGTTGAAGTCGTCCAGGTACGGCTTGTGCTGGAAGTAGTTGGCGTCGACCTGGCCGGACTGGGTGGCGGTGTTCGGCAGGACGTAGTCCGTGAACTCCCTGACCTCCAGCTCGAGTCCGGCCTTGTCGGCGAGGTTCTTCTCGACGAAGTTCAGGATGTCGGCGTGCGGGGTCGGGGAGGCCGCGACGACGAGGGGCTCGGACTCCGCGGCCTTGTCGCCGGTCACGGCCGGGTCGGAGGCGGTGCCGCAGGCCGTGAGGCCGAGCGCGAGCGCGGCGGTGGCGGCGACGGCGAGCCTGGTGTTCTGTCGGTGGTTGCGCACGAAGAGTGCCTCTTTCTGGTGTTGCGGTGATGGCGCCCGGACAAGGAGTGCGGGCTCTCTGGAGGTGCCGGGGCGAAGCGCCGGCACCGGGTGGTGCGGGGTGGTGGTCAGGCGGCGCGACCGCGGCGGGCCAGCAGCCGGACGATCCCGTCGCCGATCAGCTGTACGGCCGTGACGATCGCGATCAGGACGACGACCGTGACGAGCATGAACTCGGTCTCGAACCGCTGGAAGCCGTAGGTGACGGCCTTGGAGCCGAGGCCCTCTCCGCCGACCGCGCCGGCCATGGCCGAGTAGCCGACGAGCACGATCACGGTGGTGGTGACGGCGGCCACGATCGAGGGAAGGGCCTGCGGGAGCAGCACCTTGCGGATGATCGTCGGGACGGATCCGCCCATGGACTGGACGGCTTCGACCAGTCCGTGGTCGACCTCGCGGATCGCCGTCTCGACGAGTCGCGCGAAGAACGGGACGGCGCCCACGGCCAGCGGCACGATCATGGCGGTCGGGCCGATGAAGGTGCCGACCACGGCCGTGGTGAAGGGGATCAGCGCGATCAGCAGGATGATGAACGGCAGCGAGCGGCCGATGTTCACGACGACGCCGACGGCCTTGTTCACCGGGGTGTTCTGGAGCAGTCCGCCCTTGTCGGTGAGGACGAGGAGGACACCGAGCGGCAGCCCGCCGATCGCGGTGACCAGAGTGGACCACAGGACCATGTAGAGGGTGTCCAGGGTGCCCTGGGTGAGCAGGGGCTGCATCTCCGACCACGTCACTTGACGGCCTCCTTCACCAGTGCGGCGCCCCGGGCCCCGGTGCTCTGCGCCGGTACCGCGGGCGGCGCGTCCTCGTCGACGACGTCGACCTGCAGGCCCTGCTCGCGCAGGAAGCCGACGGGTACGACGTTGTCCTCGTAGCGGCCGGGCAGCTCGATGCGCATCCGGCCGATCTGCTTGCCTCCGACGGTGTCCATCGCGGCGCCGAGGATCGATATGTCGATGTTGTAGGTGCGGGACAGCTGGGACACCACCGGCTGGGTGGCGGCGTCGCCGTGGAAGGTGACGTCCACGACGGTGCGGTCCGGGCCCGAGGCGTCCCCGGTGACGGGGAACAGCTCGTGGGCGAGCTCGGAGCCCGGCGTGGCGAGCAGTTCGCCGACCGTGCCGGACTCGACGATCCGACCCTGCTCCATCAGGGCGGCGGAGTCGCAGACGGTCTTGACGACGTCCATCTCGTGCGTGATGAGGAGCACGGTCAGCCCGAGCTGCCGGTTGAGGTCGCGCAGCAGTTGGAGGACGCCCCGGGTGGTCTCGGGGTCGAGGGCGCTGGTGGCCTCGTCGGAGAGCAGCACCTTGGGGTTGCCGGCGAGGGCACGGGCGATGCCGACGCGCTGCTTCTGGCCGCCGGAGAGCTGTCCTGGATAGGCCCGGGCCTCGTCTGCGAGGCCGACGAGATCGAGGAGTTCGAGGGCGCGGCGCGTACGTTCGGCTCCGGAGACGCCGAGGATCTCCAGCGGCAGTTCGACGTTGTCCCGCACGGTGCGCGAGGACAGCAGGTTGAAGTGCTGGAAGACCATGCCGATGCGGCTGCGCGCCCGCCGGAGTTCCCTTCCGGCGCGGTTGCCGCGTCCGGCCAGGGCGGTCAGATCGGCGCCGTCGACGAGGACGCTGCCGGAGGTGGGGCGTTCCAGCAGGTTCACGCAGCGGATGAGGGAGGACTTCCCGGCTCCGCTGCGGCCGACGACGCCGAACACCTCGCCCTCGCGGACGTGCAGGTCGACTCCGTCGAGAGCGGTGATGTCGCGGCCTCGCGACTGATAGACCTTGGTGAGGCCCGTAGTGGTGATCACAGGGTTTCCGTCACTGTCGAGTGCACGGCGCGGGGTTCCCTCGCCGGGCACGGGGCATGTCGTCTTGGGGACAGTCGGCGCAGCACGGACGGCCGGTTCGGCAGCGTGTGCGCGGGCAGGCTCGGTCCGTCGCCGTCACGGCGGACACGGCATGGCTGTCGGGGTCTCGCTTCGGGGCGCGAGGCTCAGGCAGGGGCCCTCAGAAGGCGCACATTCGACACATACAACGAGCACCGGGCGTCGTGATCGCCTCGGTCGCAAGGGTGCGGCTGCTCGTCGTGGTCATGCGGCCAGTAAAACAGACCGCCCCGGGAGCGGATCACGGCCGTCCGAATAGCGGAACGCGGGAGTCCGGAATCCGGACGCAAGGCGATGGCGGCGATCTCCACCCCCATGGGCCGTGACCTGCGCGGACACGGCCGGGCGGCCGGGGACGACGGTGCCGGAGGCCGGCTCGGGGGCGGCCCCGGTTGTGGTCGGGGCCACGGTCGTCACCCCGGCGGCGAAGCCCACGCCCACCTCGGGCACCGGTCCCGCCGGGGCCGCGCGCATGGGGTCTTTTGGCCCGTAATACGCTCTCACCCATGCTCGTCGCCCTGACCGTCGCGGTGTCCGTGGCCGCTCTCGCCCTCGCCGCCTGGTGCGGTTTCGCCGCATTCCGGGACCAGCCCACCAAGGACTGGCACTTCATCGGCATGGCCGTGGTCACGCTGCTGGCGCTGGTCCAGCTGGTGATCGGGGTGGTGCAGCTGGCGAGGGGGGAGAAGGCCGAGGAGGGCGCGACGATCTTCATCGCCTATCTGATCGGGGCGTTCGCCGCGGTTCCCGCCGCCGGGTTCCTGTCACTGGCCGAGCGGACCCGCTGGGGTTCGGCGACGGTCGCGGCCGGGGCGGTCGTGCTCGCGGTGCTGGAGGTCCGGCTCCATGACATCTGGGGAGGCTGAGGTGGCCGGCGAGACGGGGACGACCGGGAGCACCGCCGAGGGCGGCGTCCGGGAGGCGTCGGCGACGAGGCTGGTCAAGGGCCCCGGACTGCTGCTGGTGTGGCTGTACGGGGTGATGTCGGTGGGCGCCGTGTCGCGCTCGGTCTACGAGATCGCCACCGCGTACGAACGCGCCCCGCTCGCGTACTCGCTCTCCGCGATCGCCGCGGTGGTGTACGCCTTCATCACGTACACCCTGTTCCGCGGCGGCGAGCGGGCCCGCAGGGCGGCACTGGTGTGCTGCGCCGCGGAGCTGGTGGGCGTGCTGACCGTGGGCACGTGGACGCTGGTGGATCCGTCCGCCTTCCCGGACACCACGGTCTGGTCCGACTACGGCATCGGGTACCTGTTCATTCCGGTGCTGCTGCCCGTCACCGGAATGCTCTGGCTGCGCGGGGCCCGGCGCTGAACCCTGCCCCGCGGCCACATGCCGGACGGGCCGCCTCGAAGGACCGGCCCCTCGCCCGCGAACCGGGGGCCTCCCTCCGGACCGGCCCCCGGCGGACCGCGCGGGGACTACGCGCTGGTGACGAACGTCCCCGCGGTCCGGGCCGGGGGCACCGCGGCCGTCGCGTCCTTCTCCATCGTGAGGAGCGTCAGCTTCGGGGTCAGCACCCGGGTGGACACGGTCGCGTAGCCGTGGCTGCGGTACAGGCGCAGGTTCCGCTCGCTGCGGTGGCCGGTGAGGAGCTGGAAGCGGCGGGCCGCGGGCTCACCCGCGAAGTGCGCCTCGATGGCGTCGAGCAGCCGGCCGCCGAGTCCGTGGCGCTGCATCCGGGGGTGGACGATGAGCTTGCCGATCGTGGCGGTGCCCTCGCCGTCGATCTCGCCGCGTACGGACGCGATCACCTCGTCACCGAGGCGGGCCACCAGGGCGTGGCCGCGGTCGAGCTCGGCGCGCAGTTCGCCGAGGGTCTGGGTGAGCGGTTCCAGGCGGTAGTCGCCGTAGAGCTCGGCCTCGCTCTGGTAGCACAGGTACTGCAGCTTGAGGATCTGTTCGGCGTCCTCTGCCGTTGCCGCTGAGATGGTCACGCTCATGCCCATGTGCGCATGCCTCCCGCTCACCTGCCGCCCGGTTGTCTACCGCTCCATTCCCCGGAGTTCAGGAGCCGCAACCTCTGTCGCGAGCATTCTGCGCAAACATCCCAGGCAGCGGGAACGCATCGGCCCCAGACTTCCTTGTGAGATTCCCAACTCTCCTGCGATTTCGCGGTACGTGGGGTCCTCCGGCGCCAGCATCGCAGTCAGCAGCCGACGGCAGTGACCCGGTGCCCGGGCGACGGCGGCCCTCAGGGCGCGGCGCCGTTCCGCGACGAGCGCGGCCCGTTCGGGGCAGGCGGCGGGTCCCGTGGCGGGCTCGTCCGGGTAGGGGGCTTCCCGCAGGGCGTGGTGCCGGGCCCGGCTCGCCTCCTCCCGTACGGCCCCCGCGACCCAGCCGGCCGCGTCGGGCGGTGGGCCTTCGGCGTCGAGCCGTTCCAGCAGCCGCACCCAGACGGACTGTTCCAGGTCCCCGGAGTCCAGGGCCTCGCCGTGCGCCTCGGCGCTCGCCTCCGCCGCGACGAGCGGCCGCAGATCGCGCACGAGCGCTCCGGCGGCCCCCGACCGCACGGCGCCGGGGGCCGTGCGGGCCCCGGCGGCGCCACGGCCGGCCCCCGGCCCCTGCGCGGGACCGGTCCGGACGACGGTCGCGGGCCTGGTCGCCATCGCGCCCCGCGCGGTGACGGCGGGTGGGGCGGCGTCCTCTTCACACGGTGTCATGCCTTGCGGGACGCCCCGCCACGATCTGTGGTTTCCACCGCGGCACGGTCTCACCCGACCGCATGACGGCCGTACGGCGGCTGACGGGGGCCGGCCGGGCGACGGTGGCCCGTCACCCGGCCGGTGCGCGGTTCGACGAACCGTCAGCCGCCGACGAAGTCGGCGTGGGCCAGCAGGCCCGTGTCCGGGCTGTCGGTGAAGATCCCGTCGATGCCCTGCTCGAAGTACACCCGGTACGCGCCGAACACGTCCCCGTACGCGTTCGGGTCCGTGCCGCGCCGGAAGTCGGCGGGCAGGAAGGAGTTCTCGTTCCGCATCGTGTACGGGTGCAGGATCAGGCCCCGGGCGTGGGCGTCGCGGACGAGCGTGGTGGGCGTGCCCAGCCTGCCGCTCGCGTCCCTCGGCACGATGAGGTCGAGGGTGGGTCCGATGCCCTGTGCGTACGAGGAGATCCACTTCAGGCCCTGGGGGGTGATCAGGTCCGCGACCGTGCGCGGGTCACCGGCCTGGACGAAGTCCCAGGGGCGGGTGTTCGCGCCGGAGAGCAGGACGACGCGCGGCGAGTCCACCAGCTTCGCGAGCCGCTGGATGCTGCTCGGCTCGAACGACTGGAGGAAGACGGGCGAGTGCGCGCGGTGCCGGCCGTAACGGCGCAGCAGCTTCGCCAGGCGCTCCTCCAGGCCGAGGCCGATACCGCGGAAGTAGGTGGGGTGCTTGGTCTCGGCGTGCAGCCAGACCGGCCGGCCCCGGCGGCGACCCTCCGCGTCGGCCCAGCGCAGTACCTCCTCGAAGGTGGGGATCGTCCACCGCCCGTCGTAGAGGGTGTTCTCCTGGCGGCTCGCCGGTATCCGCTCCTTGGCGCGCAGCGTCTTCAGCTCGGCGAGCGTGAAGTCCTCGGTGAACCAGCCCGTG
Source organism: Streptomyces sp. WMMC940 (assembly GCF_027460265.1). NCBI lineage: Bacteria > Bacillati > Actinomycetota > Actinomycetes > Kitasatosporales > Streptomycetaceae > Streptomyces > Streptomyces sp. WMMC940. The sequence continues at coordinate 6,362,883 of NZ_JAPZBC010000001.1, read as the reverse complement.
ATACCGGCGCCGTCCACCGACTTGGTCGTCCTGCGCGAGGCGAACTCGGGACGGGCGGCGACGTCGGTGGTGCCGGTGATGTCGTTCTCGTGGCGGCAGACCAGGTGCCCGTCCTTCGTGGGCACGAGGTCCTGCTCGATGACGTGCGCCCCCATGTCCAGGGCCAGCTGGTACGCGCCGATGGTGTGCTCGGGCCGGTAGCCGCTCGCCCCGCGGTGGGCGATGACGGTGGGCACCGGCAGCGAGCGGTGGCCGGAGCCGCCGCCGTGCCGCTCGCCCGGGGTCCGGCCGTCCCCGGCGGCGCGTTCCGCGGCGTGCGCGCCCGGCGCGGCGGCCGTCCCCAGAGCCGCCGACCCGAGCACCGCCGCCCCCAGGAGGGTCCGCCGCCCGGGGGTACTTTCCGCACCGTGTGTCATAAACGCTCCTCCGTCTGATGGTGTCGTCCCGCGCCCGATCGGCGCGGCCGCGCGGCGGACAGGCTAGGCCCGGGGGCGTTACCTGCGGGAGACCCGGGGCAAACGCGGACCAAACTCAGGTCAACACTGTGTATCTGCTCGGTGAACCCAATGTGCGGTCGGGCGGCACCCGCGAGTATCGTCCTCACCTGCAGAGACTTCGCCGGCCGTACCGCCGTCCCGCTCCTGACACCGGAGGACCCGTTGTCCCGCTTGTCACTCATCAAGGCAGTGCTCGGACCGATCCTGCGCCTGATGTTCCGCCCGCGTGTGGAAGGCGCGGAGAACATCCCCGGGGACGGCCCCGTCATCCTCGCCGGCAACCACCTCACCTTCATCGACTCGATGGTGCTCCCGATCGTGTGCGACCGGCCGGTCTACTTCATCGGCAAGGACGAGTACGTCACCGGCAAGGGGCTCAAGGGCCGGCTGATGGCCTGGTTCTTCACCGGCGTCGGCATGATCCCGGTGGACCGGGACGGCGCGAACGGTGGTGTGGCGGCACTGATGACGGGCCGGCGGGTGCTGGAGGAGGGCAAGGTCTTCGGCATCTACCCCGAGGGCACCCGCTCCCCCGACGGCCGTCTGTACCGCGGCCGTACGGGCATCGCGCGGCTCACCCTGATGACGGGTGCCCCCGTCGTCCCGTTCGCCATGATCGGCACGGACAAGCTCCAGCCGGGCGGCGCCGGCCTGCCGCGTCCGGGCCGGGTGACGGTCCGCTTCGGCAAGCCGATGGAGTTCTCCCGCTACGAGGGGATGGACCGCGACCGCTATGTGCTGCGGGCGGTGACCGACTCGGTGATGACCGAGGTGATGCGGCTGTCCGGCCAGGAGTACGTGGACATGTACGCCACCAAGGCGAAGGCCGCCTGAGCCTTCTCCGGACGGTCGGCTTCGTCCGGCCGCCCCTCGGGGCCGGGGGCCGCGGCCCCCGGCCGGAACCTCGCACGGAGCAGCGCGCGGGTCGACGGTGCCGGGCCGCGTGACGCCGGCCGGCCATCGGCCCGGCCCCGCTCCCGTGCGCGGGACCGTGGCCCCGGAGCACCGGAGGAGCCGCCGCACCCGGGCGTCAGTGCTCGATGCCGTCCGCCAGCTTCTGGCCGCGCATGAGGAACCAGGCGGCCACCGCGGTGGCCAGCAGCACCGCGGCGCCCGCGCCCGACGCGAGCCGCAGCCCCTCGACGAACGCCTCCTGCGCCGCGCCGACCAGCTCGGCCTGCTGGTGGGCCGGCAGCACGGCCGCCGCCTCCACCGCCCCGCCCAGCGATTCATGGGCGGCGGACGCCACGTCCGCCGGCACCCCGGCCGGTGTCGCGAAGTCCCGGTACACACCGGTCACGATCGAGCCGAGCAGCGCGATACCGAGTGCGGCACCGAGTTCGTACGCCGTCTCGGACACGGCCGAGGCAGAGCCGGCCTGCTCCTTCGGCACGCTGGAGAGGATGACGTCGGCCGTGACGGTGAACGAGAAACCGGCACCGACTCCGACGACGAGCAGGGCCGCGCCGAGCAGCGGATAGCCCGTGGAGCTGCCGATGACGGTCAGCACGGCGAGCGCGACGCCCACGGCGGCGAGCCCCCCGGCCACGACGGACCGGACGGAGAACCGCCGGGCGAAGCGACCGGCGACGAGTCCGGTCGCCACCGCGCCGATCGCGGCGGGCAGTTCCGCCAGCCCGGCCTCCAACGGAGGCCTCTCCTGGACGAGTTGGAGGAACTGGGAGAGGAAGAAGACCAGCCCCGACAGGCCCAGGATGGTCAGCAGGTCGGCGAGCACCGCACCGGAGAAGCCGCGGTGGCGGAACAGTCGCATGTCGAGCAGCGGCGACGGCAGGGTGAACTGCCTGCGGACGAATCCGTACAGCGCGGCGGCGCCGATGAGCGCGGCGGCGCCGGACTCCCAGCCCACTCCATGGCTCGCGGCCTCCTTGATCGCGTAGACGACGCCGACCATGCCGATCAGCGACAGGGCGACGCTGACCAGGTCCCAGGGGCCGGCGACGGGGTTCTTCGACTCGGGCAGCAGTCTGACACCGACGAGGACGAGGACGGCCATCACGGGCAGGTTGATGAGGAAGACGGAGCCCCACCAGAAGTGCTCCAGCAGGAAGCCACCGACGACCGGTCCGACGGCGGCACCGGCCGAGGCCATGGCGCCCCAGATCCCGATGGCGATGCTGCGTTCGCGCGGGTCGTGGAAGATGTTGCGGATCAGCGCCAGTGTGGAGGGCATGAGCGTGGCCCCTGCGACGCCCAGCAGGGCCCGGGCGAGGATCATCGTCTCGGGCGTGGTGGCGTAGGCGTTGAGCACGGACACGGCGCCGAAGGCGACGGCACCGGTCAGCAGCAGCTTCTTGCGGCCGATCCGGTCGCCGAGGCTGCCCATGGAGACGAGCAGGCCCGCGATGACGAACGAGTAGACGTCGCCGATCCACAGCAGCTGGGTGCCGGTGGGCTTGAGGTCCTCGCTGAGGAAGGGCGTCGCGAGGCCGAGCACGGTGGCGTCCACGGCCACCAGCAGGACGGCCAGGACCAGCACCGCCAGGGCCAGCCAGCGCCCGGGGCGGTACACGGTCTCGTCCGCCCCGCTCACGCGCCGGACGGTACTGCTGGTCATTTCTCCACACTCCGTCGTGCTCCGCCGAGCAGCAGCTCGGCGATCATGTACTGGAAGTCGTTCTTGGCGACCCGGCCGTCCATGACGGCCCAGGCGCAGGTGCTGATGAGGCCGTAGAGGGCCTCGGTGAGCCAGATGGGCGGGAGGTCGATCCGGAACTCGCCCTGTTCCTGGCCCCGTCGGAACAGGGCGCCGACCCGGGCGTCGAGCCGGGCCCAGCCCTCGTCGACCTGGTCGCCCTCGAACAGCTGGTTCTCGGTGACCAGGAACGCGAGGAGCTCCGCCGCCGACTCCATCTCGGCGATCAGCCGGCGCAGCGCGTCGCCGGCGGGACCGTCCTCGAGCGCCGCACGGTCGACGGCCGCCTCGAACTCCTCGATGCCGAAGGCTTCGAGCGCCTTCACCAGCGCGTCCCGCCCGGCGAAGTGCCGGTGCAGGGTGGCGCGACCGATGCCCGCCGCACGGGCGACCTCGTCCATCGTCGCGGTCGACTTGCGGGCGAGGAGGGCGGCGGCGGCGCGCAGCACCTGTTCACGATCCATGGCCATGAGACAACCATACACCGATTGAGACGTAAATGTCTCAAACGAATATTCAATGCCTCATCGAAGGATGGGACGGGAAGCTGAGCGCATGAAGCCACTGCTGTTGATCGACATAGACTTTACCGACCGCGGGTAGTGCCGCCCGTGATGTCCGTCTGGGCTTGTGACCAGGACGTCATGGGCTCGTTTACCGACCGGGGCCGAGATGTCTGTCATGTTCCGGAGTCGGTACGGAGGACAAGTGGTACGGCACGTCGTGATCGGAGACCTGAGGGTCCAGCGGATCGAGCGGAAGGACGGGCGGAGATCATGGACGATCGTCTGGCCTGAGGGCACGCTCCACACGGAGGCGGATCGGTTCCTGCGGGAGCATGAAGGCTCGGGCACACAGAAGACCTACGCGTACTACCTGGTGGACCATCTGCGCTGGCTGGAGCGCGAGTGCCTGGCCTTCGACGCGGTCCAACTGCGCGACCTGGAACGGTACATGGGGATCGTCGGCGCCGAGGTCCGCATGCCTCTCGGAGAACCATGGCGGGTCGGCAAGCGCCCCTACAGCCCCTCCGCGCTGTCGACTGCGGCGGCCTGTCTGAAGGGCTTCTACCTGCACCAAGCCTCCCTCGGCATCAACGGCGAGCTCGGTGGGAAGCTCGACAGGTCCCGGCTGCCGTCGCGGGTGGACCGCCGCCGCTCGTTCCTCGGCCACGCGAAGTCGCCATTGCCCACGAACCCGCTGGCACCGAAGGGGCCGCACCGCCGGCACCCGAAGATGTTGCCCGACGGGGCGAGGGAGAAGCTGCTGGAGGCGGTGAACGCCGCGCGGGACCGGCTGGTGGTCGACTGGCTCGCCGACGGGGGTCTGAGGATCGGCGAACTGTGCGGGTTGCACCTGGTCGACCTGCACCTACGGGAGAACGCGGCCTGCGGCGAGTGCCGCACCCCGCACCTGCACGTCTGCCACCGACCCGGCAACCCGAACCAGGCCGAGGCCAAGACCAAGCACCCGTGGCAGGTCACGCGGGGGACGGTCACCGGCGGGCTGATCAAGCGAGTCAGCCCGGCGATGGTGCACTCCTACTTCGAGTACATGACGACCGAGTTCCCGCGCGGCGCCCGGCACGGCATGCTCCTGGTCCAGCTGCACGGCGCTGATGCGGGTCAGCCGTGGGCCCCGGTCGGCGCCCGCCGGATGCTCGGCCGGGCAGGGAAACGCGCTGGTCTGGGGCTGGTGAAGCCTCATGCCTTCCGGCACACGTTTACCTCGGCTGTTCTCGACGCTGCGAAGGGCAACACCCTGATCGCCCGGGACGCGGGCGGCTGGGCCTCGGCCGCGATGGTCGACGAGGTCTACGGCCACGTCGACATCCACGATCCGGTCTTCGACGCTGCTCTGCGTACCGTCTGGGGTGAGAACCGATGAAGCGCCGGGACGCCTTCCTGCTGCCCTTGCTGACCACGCACCGGAGCGACACGCGGATCGGCAGAGATCGTTTGGAGATCCTCACCGCGCTGATGAACGCGCCCTCCTTCGATCCCCTGTTTCACGACGACATCATCCAAATCCCACAGGGACACCAGACCTATCGATGGTTCTGCCGGGTCGGTGGTTGCGAGCGCGCTACCGGCCTCGGCGACTTCTGCCACAGCCATCGAGAAGAGTGGCTGACCGTCGCGAAGCAAGGAGTCAGCCGGTCTGCTTTTCTCAGCACTGCTGAACCTTTGGGTCAATCAACCGATCATTACGGCAATATGTCGTGCCTGATCTGTCCCGAGCGCCCCGCGCGACCGGGTGAGTACCGTCTCTGCGAATTGCACTTCAAGAAGTGGAGTCGGGCGCGAGCTGGAAAAGAAGCCGTACTCGACTTGGATGAGTGGGTCGCCGAGCAAAGCCCTTCTCCGGGGTTTGGGGCTTGCGCGGTGCTGGTCTGTCCTCTGTTGGCAGAGTCGCCGATTGGACTATGCCGTCGGCACGGTAACGCCTACCGGAGGGCGGGTGCTCCCGGCGGCGCATCGATTTCGCAGAGATGGTGGCGTGACGACGAAGCTGCAGTCAGTTACACGGACCGCAACCAGTTCCAGACATGGTGCAATGCGGAGGCCGCAGTTGCCTTGCCCGCCCAGTTGAACCTGCGTGGCCTGCGTCCCCTGACACAGAAGGAGATCCAGTGGGGACTGTTCACTCACACCCAACGGTCGCGTCCTGCCCGTTGGGATGTCATCGCACTCCGCATGGTAGTGAATGCCTGTCGCGAAACAGACGCGAGCTCGATCATCGATCTGGACGTCTCCTCCTTGACTAAGACCGCCACGGGGATCACGAAAGAGATCCTCCATGAGTTGCGTCTAATCTATTTCACGCGCGAGGAGACCAAGGCGGCTGGATTTATCGAAACCAGGCACTTCGGCGTCAGCCTCGATCAGCGACTCGGGCATATCAGCCTCACCGAGATCTCCCAACAATGGCTACAGGGAATCGCGTGGGACTACTTTGCCGAGATCCTGAGTTCACCCCGATGCCCCAGCGCTCACAAACTCGACCAAATTCGCCGCGCGATGACCGAATTAAGCGCTTTCCTTGAAGTCGATGCCCCTGGCGGGGGCCACGACCCCGCAGTCTTGGCGAAGGAGCACGCCGATCGCTTCGTGGCAGATCAGAGACATCGCGAACGCCATGGACTCCCCTCTTTGGCCATGGTCCGGTCCGATGCGTCGTCGCGCTGCCGAACGCCGGCGCCACGGCCTATCCGAAGCGTCGGCGCCCCTTCGCCGACGAGGTGGCACGCGCACTGGCAGACGAGCGCAATCTCGCCGAGCTCACACGTGTCCACGATCCGGATGACGAGGGAGCTCGAGACATCTGGGAGATCGTCGTGGTGACCGGACGACGGTTGGGCGAGGTGATCGAGCTCCGCTGGAACTGTATTGGCCGGCTCAACGGGCTCGCGATGCTCTGGCACGACCAGACCAAGGTGGGCAATTACGACGCGGCCATCCGCATCCCCGAGTCGCTCTTCGGCCTCATCGCCGACCGGCAACGCAAGACCCTCGGCCGATTCGCCGACGAACACGGCTACACCCCAACGGGCAAGGAACGCGACGGCCTCGCGCTGTTCCCCACCAACTACCGCAGCACCGACGGAACAATCGCACTGAGCAGACCCTGGTTCTACAGCCGTTTCCGCCCCTGGGTCGACTCCATGGACATCGGTCATTGCGTCCCCCACCAGGCCCGCCACACCCTGGCCACCAGCCTCCTCCGCCAAGGCGCCACCCTCACCCACATCCGTCGCTATCTCGGGCACGTCTCGGACAGGATGGCCGAGCACTACGTCCATCTCTCCAACACTGACCTGGAGAACGTGCTCCAGCACGTGTGGGTCGCCGGCCCCGGTACCGCCACGCCGGGGGAGCTTCTCGCGGGGGACTCGTCCGAGGCACTCACCAAGGAGCAGGCACTGGCCATCGCCGTCGACTTGGCCCGCCGCAGCACCCCAGCTGAGGGTGGGTTCTGCACCTTCCAGCCGGTCGTCGATGGCGGCGCCTGTCCCTGGAACCTCGACTGCCACAACTGCGACAAGTTCGTCCTCTCCGGCGCGGACCTCCTCTACTGGCAGCGCAAGCGCGAGCAGTGGCGGCTGCTGGCCGAGGGCGCCCCGGACGACGCCACCGCCGACTACCTCCACCGCTACTTCGAGCCCACCGCCCGCGCCATCGACGGCCTGGAGAAGGCCCTGGCGGGGCTCGGGCTCCTCGACGACGCGCTCGCCCTGGATCTGCGCAAACCGCAGGACTACTTCCACCGCGTGTGGTCCACCGCCTTCCGCGCCGCGGACCTCGCCGCCGCAGGCGGCGAAGGCGACCAGAGCGAGTACAGCGATACGCGCACAACCGACAACGACCCCGATCAGGACATCGTATGAAGACCGCTGCCGTCCCAGAACCCCGCACGGCCGCCGCCCTGGAGGCCCGCCGCCACAGGACGGAGACCGCGCTCCAGCGGGTCCGCGAAGCCATCACCCGGCTTCGGCGCGAGAAAGCCCAGGTCAGCGTCGCCGCTGTCGCCCGTCGCGCAGACGTCTCGCGCACCTTCCTCTACGACAACGCCGAGGCCCGAGCCACGGTCGCCAGCGCGATGGCCGAGTCCGGAGACCGCCGGACCCAGTTGCTTGCCGACCAGCACGACGAACGCGAGGCGACCTGGCGCGAACGTGCCCTGAACGCCGAGGACGCTCTCAAGGCCGCCCAGGCCGAGATCCTCACCCAGCGCACCCGCATCGGCGAACTCCTCGGCCAGATCAGGGACTTGGAAGCCGAGTGGACCGAAGAGGCCATCCAGCGGATCACCACCGAGAACACCACCCTCAAACAACGCGTCCGCCAGCTCACGACCGACAACCGCACCCTCGACGAGCGACTCAAGGCCGCCCGCTCCAACCTCCGCTTCCAGGACCGGCGCCTCGCCGACCTCGAAGCCCAGATCGTCGACAGCTGAGAACTCAAGTAGTGCCGCTCGGTCCGGTGACCACGGGAAACCCGTGGTCACCGGACCGAGTCGTATGCCAGGATCCGGCAGATGGAGCCCCACAACGAGTCGGCAGCAGGCGAGGTCCTGCGTCAACGCGGCTGGCGCAAGGCATTCACCGTCCAAGAGATGGTCGACAAGTGGGCCTGGCTCGTGGGCCAGGTCGAGGACGGTTACAGCGACCTGGTGGACGAATACACCAACGACCTCTACAGCCGGAACTGGCTGCACGAGGCGTGGCCGATCCTCACGGAGCGCGTGATCGTCCTATGGACCCCGCAGGTCAAGGCCCTCGACGACCGTTTCCGGGCCGCCACCGTCTTCGACGACGGCATCTCGCTGTCACGGTTCCACCGGATCAGCGGATTCGACCCCAGCGACATGTGGTGGTGGCGGCGCCACCCTCGTCTGCTCGTCGGTGAGCTCGGCCGCTCGCTCCGCTCGGCGGGCGCTACCGACTGATCATCCTCCGCAGTGGCGCCCGCTGCGGGTCGCGGCCGGCGACCGCAATCACCTGGCCGGCGGCTCGGCCAGGAGGACGACTCGGTCGGCGTCGATATCGAAGCCGAGCACCGGATGACCATGATCGCCCTCAGCGTCCATGAACACCGGTTTGCCCAAGCACCGCCCGATCTCCCGCAAGAAGTCGCAGAACACATCAAGTCGCTCCTGGCCCTGCAACTCCCGCAGGTCGACGTCGAAGTCGATCTCACCGTCGTCCTGGAATCGGAAGATCGCCAGAACATCGGCAGTCGGCCAGACCCGCAGGTTCGGACATTCAGCGTCCGCCGGGCGGGACAGGACGGTCTCCGCCCGAGGGACCGGCAGCACGGTCTCGCCTTCGGAGTACCGGCAATGCCAACCTCTCGCCTCGACAAGATCAAGGACCGCCTGCCAGCTCTCCACCGAGGCATCTGGGACACGCAGGTCCGGCAGAGACCCCATCACATCCGGGTCGAAGAAACGGCTCACGTCTCCCCACAGCAGATCAGCCACACCGTCATGCTGCCCGACTCCTCGATCAAGCGCAGCCTCGTTTTCCTTGGCCAAAGACATGGGGCCCCGGATCACTCAGACGGACGACATCATCGGCCCCAACTCGGCGTCACGTACATGTAGTCTATGTATCGTCGCAGTTCAGAGCCGGTATCAGGGCTCCTGTGGTCGGTAAAATAGACGGACCACTGAACCCGTACGGCGGGCAACCGGAACGCCGGCCCGAGGGGTACACGACGCACCGGATGCGGCCCGGCGGCTGGGCGCACGACAAGCCCCTGCGGGTCTGGCTCAACCCGGGTCACGGCGCGGAGCTGCTCGCACTCGGGGACCGGTACGAACTGGTCTGGGCGACGACGTGGAAGGGCGACGCCAATGTCTGGGTGGGACCGCGCCTGGGGCTGCCCGAGCTGCCGTTCATCGACTGGCCCGTGATGCACGGCGCCTCGCCGCGGGGGACGTTCTGGAAGACGCAGTACGTGCTGGAGTACGCGGCCGGGCGACCGTTCGCCTGGATCGACGACGAGATCACGGACCCGGACCGCGAGTACGTCGACCGGAAGCACCTCGCCGCCGCCCTGCTGCTGCACGTCGACCACCGGATCGGACTGATCCGGCCGGACTTCGACGCGCTCGCGGACTGGGCGGCGGCGCTGTGAGGGGCGGGGGCGCTGCGGGTGGCGGTGCTGCGGGGAGGGGCGGTGCCGCGGCGGCACCGGTCGGGCCGGTGCCGCCGCGGCGGTCAGTGCTCGGCGGTGGCCCAGGCGTGCTGGGCGGCGAGGTCCGCCTTGACCTCCGCGAGCTGGACGGCGACGGCGGACGGCGCCGTACCGCCGCGGCCGCTGCGGGAGGCGAGCGCGCCGGGAACGTCGAGCACGGTCCTGACCTCGGGCGTGAGGTGCGGCGAGATCTTCGCGAACTGCTCGTCCGTGAGCTGGTCCAGCTCGATCCCGTGCGCCTCGCACTCCTTGACGCACTCGCCCGCGACCTCGTGCGCGACGCGGAACGGCACGCCCTGCTTCACCAGCCACTCCGCGATGTCGGTGGCCAGCGAGAAGCCGGCGGGTGCGAGCTCCTCCATCCGCTCGCGGTTGACGGTCAGGGTGGCCATCATCCCGGTGAAGGCGGGCAGCAGCACCTCCAACTGGTCGCAGGAGTCGAAGACCGGCTCCTTGTCCTCCTGCAGGTCGCGGTTGTAGGCGAGCGGCAGGGCCTTCAGCGTGGCGAGCAGACCGGTCAGATTGCCGACGAGGCGGCCCGACTTGCCGCGCGCCAGCTCGGCGATGTCCGGGTTCTTCTTCTGCGGCATGATCGACGAGCCGGTGGAGAAGGCGTCGTGCAGCGTCACGAAGGAGAACTCCTTCGTGTTCCAGATGATGACCTCCTCGGCGATCCGGGAGAGGTTCACCCCGATCATCGCGGCGATGAAGGCGAACTCGGCGGCGAAGTCCCGAGAGGCCGTGCCGTCGATGGAGTTCCCCGCGCTGCCGTGCTCGAAGCCGAGGTCCTGCGCCACCGCCTCCGGGTCCAGTCCGAGCGAGGACCCGGCGAGCGCGCCGGAGCCGTACGGGGAGACGGCGGTCCGCTCGTCCCACTGACGCAGCCGTTCGGCGTCCCGGGAGAGCGACTGGACGTGGGCGAGCACGTGATGGGCGAAGAGCACGGGCTGTGCGTGCTGGAGGTGCGTGCGGCCCGGCATGGCGACGTCGGGGTGGGCCTCCGCCAGCCCCACCAGGGCGTCCTGGAGTTCGGCGATCAGCCCTCCGATGATCCGGGCGTGGTCGCGCAGGTACATCCGGAAGAGCGTGGCGACCTGGTCGTTGCGGGACCGGCCGGCGCGCAGCTTGCCGCCGAGATCCGGGCCGAGGCGCTCCAGGAGGCCGCGTTCGAGGGCGGTGTGGACGTCCTCGTCGGCGATGGTGCCGGTGAAGCTGCCGTCCGCGACGTCCGCCTCCAGCCGGTCGAGCCCGGCGAGCATCCGCTCCAGCTCGTCGGAGGTGAGCAGGCCCGCCTTGTGCAGCACGCGGGCGTGGGCGCGGGAGCCGGCGATGTCGTACGGCGCGAGTCGCCAGTCGAAGTGGACCGACGCCGACAGCTTCGCCAGCGCCTCGGCGGGACCGTCGGCGAACCGGCCGCCCCAGAGCCGGACGTCACCGTTGTTGCTGCTCACAGCACTTGCTCCTCAAGAATTGCCGGGCTTCGGATGTACGGCCGCCTCCCCTGCTCCCGGGCCTCGGCGGGCCCGGCCCCGGCGGACGGGAGGGGAGGCGGCGGTGCACCTGTGGAAGACGTTGCCCCAGGAAACGGGAATCAGGCGAGGTCGCGCTTCGCGGCGATCTTCGACGAGAGACCGAAGATGTCGATGAAGCCCTGGGCCTTCGACTGGTCGAACGTGTCGCCCGTGTCGTACGTCGCGAGGTTGAAGTCGTACAGCGACTGCTCCGACCGCCGGCCGGTGACGACGGCGCGGCCGCCGTGCAGGGTCATCCGGATGTCGCCGGTGACGTGCTGGTTGGCCTCGTCGACGAAGCCCTCCAGGGCCCGCTTGAGCGGCGAGAACCACAGGCCGTCGTAGACGAGCTCGCCCCAGCGCTGCTCGACCTGCCGCTTGTACCGGGCCAGCTCGCGCTCGACGGTGACGTTCTCCAGCTCCTGGTGGGCGGTGATCAGCGCGATCGCGCCCGGGGCCTCGTACACCTCGCGGGACTTGATGCCGACGAGCCGGTCCTCGACCATGTCGATCCGGCCGATGCCCTGGGCGCCGGCCCGCTCGTTGAGCTGCTGGATCGCCTGCAGGACGGTGACGGGCTTGCCGTCGAGTGCGACCGGCACGCCCTCCTTGAAGGAGATGATCACCTCGTCGGCCTCGCGGACCTCGGCCGGGTTGGAGGTGTACTCGTAGATGTCCTCGATCGGCCCGTTCCAGATGTCCTCCAGGAAGCCGGTCTCGACGGCGCGCCCGAAGACGTTCTGGTCGATCGAGTAGGGCGACTTCTTGGTGGTGGCGATCGGGAGCTGCTTCGCCTCGCAGAACGCGATGGCCTTGTCCCGGGTCATCGCGTAGTCACGGACCGGGGCGATGCACTTCAGGTCGGGGGCGAGGGAGGCGATGCCCGCCTCGAACCGCACCTGGTCGTTGCCCTTGCCGGTGCAGCCGTGGGCCACGATCGAGGCGCCGTGCTTCTTCGCGGCGGCCACGAGGTGCTTGACGATCGTCGGCCGGGAGAGGGCGGAGACCAGCGGGTAGCGGTCCATGTAGAGGGCGTTGGCCTTGATCGCCGGGAGGCAGTACTCCTCGGCGAACTCGTCCTTGGCGTCCGCGACCTCGGCCTCGACGGCACCGCAGGCGAGCGCGCGCTTGCGGATGACGTCCAGGTCCTCGCCGCCCTGGCCGACGTCCACGGCAACGGCGATGACCTCGGCGCCCGTCTCCTCGGCGATCCAGCCGATGGCGACGGAGGTGTCCAGACCGCCCGAGTAGGCGAGTACGACGCGCTCGGTCACGGGTTTCTCCTTACGGTGCATGCGGTGATGGGTATAACTATGCAGTCCTCCGTATGTTTTGTCAACGCACGGGAAATCCGATGGCCGCCGGTCACCCCGCTGCATACCCTCACACCATGCTGACCAGGGGGAACACGGCCGCCGAGCGGCTCATGCAGGGGATGGGGCTCCACGAGGCGCTCGGCGCGACGGACCCGGACGCCTGGCTGGAGCTCGACGCGGAGGCCCGCCTCGTACGGCCGAACGCACCCGAGAGCCAGTCCCGGGACCGCGCCCTCGTGCCCGCACTGGCGCTGTGCCACCGCGACGGGAGGGTCCGGGAAGCGGCTCTGGAGCAGGTCGCCGGTCGCCCGGAGCTGCTGCCGCTGCTCGTGATCCGGACCGCGGACTGGGCCGGTCCGGTCCGGTCGCGGGCCCGGGAGCTGCTTCCCGTACTGCTGGCCGGGGCGGAGCCGGAAACACTGGTGCCGCTGACAGCGCTCGTCCTGCGCTTGGCGCGCCGCGAGCGCGGCGAGTTCGCGCGCGAGGCCGTGGCCGCGCTCCTGCAGACCGCCCGGCCCGCAGCCCTCGAACCCCTGCTGGCCGCGCCGGATCGCGCCACCCGCCGGTTCGCCCACGGCCTCGCCGTGGAGCGCGGGCTCCTCCCCGCAGCGCGCCTGGCCCTCACCGCCGAGGCCGACGACGACGCCGTCGTGCGGCGCCTGTGCGCCGAGGCCGCACTCGCGCTCGGCCCCACCGGCGACGACGTGCTCGTCCCGCTGCTGCGGTCACGGCACCCCGATGCGCGGTCCGCCGGGGTGACGGTCCTGCGCCGGGCCGGACGCCACGGCGACGCCCGTCCGTACCTCACCGACCGCTCGGGGCTGGTACGGGCCTGCGCCCGCTATGTGCTGCGGCAGGGGGGAGCCGAACCGCTCCCCGTCTACCGCGCCCTGTGCGCCGACCCGTCCGACCGCGGCATTCCGGCCTGGGCGCCGCTCGGACTCGCCGAGTGCGGCGAGCCCCGGGACGCCCGACTGCTGTGGCCGCTGACCGCCCATCCCGTCCCGTCGGTACGGGCCCGGGCCGTCGCCGGTCTCCGTCTGCTCGGCAGGACCGACCTCGAGCGGCTGCGGCCGCTGCTCGACGACCCCGCGCCCGCCGTCGCCCGGGAGGCCGCGACCGCGCTGCTCCCCTGGGCCGACCGGCTCCCGGAGGGCTGGCTCCTGCACCGGCTCACCGCGCGCCGGAGCCCCGCCCACACCCGGCTGGCGGCCTTCCGTCTGCTGCGCGCCCGTGGCGGGGTCGCGGAACTGCGTGCCGCGGTCGCCCTGCTGGACGACCGGGACCCGTCGCTCAGGGCCCTGGCGGCGCCCGCGATCCAGCAGTGGGAGCCGCCGGTGGGAGGGCACCACGACCCCACCGAACTGGACGCGCTGCTGAACCGCTGCACGCATCTGTTCAGCGAGTACGTACTGCTGCGCCTGCGGTGGCGGGCGGGACTGCCCGAACGGCCCCGGACGGACGGGGAGAAGGGGGCGGACGGGGAAGCGGGGACGGTTCCGGAGCCGGGGGCGGCCCCGGCACACCCGGCCAACAGCGGCGCACCTCGGCGCCGTTGGCGCGTCCGAGCCATAATCCGGGCATGGGTCAGACGTACGAACGCATAGAGGGCCGTATCCGCACCTTCATCGAGGAGCAGCCTGTCTTCTTCACCGCCACCGCGCCGCTCGCCGCCGACGGCCATGTAAACCTCTCCCCCAAGGGCCGCAAGGGCACCCTCGTCGTCCTCGACGAGCTGACCCTGGCCTACCTGGACTTCGGCGGCAGCGGCGCCGAGACCATCGCCCACCTCCGGGAGAACGGCCGTATCACCCTGATGTGGTGTGCGTTCAGCGGGTCGCCGAAGGTGCTGCGGGTGCACGGGGAAGGCGAGGCGGTCTTCCGGGACGACCCGCGCTGGGCCGGGTACCTCGCGCACTTCCGGGACGCCGACGGCGACGGCGCCCGCGCGGTGATCGTCGTACGCGCCCGGCGCATCGGCGACGCCTGCGGGTTCGCCGTCCCCTTCATGGACTACCGCGAGGAGCGCACCCAGCACGCGGAGTACCTCGCGCGCAAGACCGACGAGGAGTTCGCGGCCTACTGCGAGAGGAAGCCGCACGTCGGAGAGAGCCTGGACGGGCTGCCGGCGCTGCCGCTGCCGCTGCCCGCGCGCACCGACTGAGCCGCGCGCGTCGCGACCGTACCGCGCACGGACGCCGGACGCGTGCGGCCCTCGGCGCCTCCCCGCCGCCACGCCGGACTCAGGCCGTGGCCGCGACGGCACGCCCGCCGCCGGCCCCGGGGGCGGCCGTGGGGAAGGAGGTGCCGGGGACAGCGGACCATCCCCTTCCGGGCGGCGGGCCGGGGATCCCTGGGGCGCCTCGCCCGGCGATGCTCCGAGCGGTCCGCCCGCCGATTGAACTCCGCGTACCTCCTCTCCGTATCCACCTGGGCGAGACGGATGACCGAGGAGCAGCGGTGACGATGATTCAGAGCGGTCGGGCCGCCAGACGCCTGACCATGCAGGCGATCCGGCCGCGCCGCAATCCGGCGACGGTGCTGCTGGTCGCCGCCTGGGCCGGGGCCGCCGCCGTCATGTGGCTGTGGTGGGACAACACCGCGGTCGTCCACATGGACACCGCGGAGTGGCTGATCGGCGCGGGCCGGATCACGGGCCTGCTCGGCGGCTACATGATCGCCCTCGTGGTGCTGCAAATGGCCCGCGTCCCCGCGCTGGAGCGGCGGGTGGGCTCCGACCGGGCGACGCGCTGGCACGCGATGAGCGGCCGGTACGCGATCAGCCTGGTCACCGCCCATGTCGTCCTCACCGTCTGGGGGTACTCCGTCCAGGCCCGCACCGGCCTGGTCGAGCAGACCGTCACCGTCGTCGTCGACTTCCCCGAGATGGTCGAGGCGACGATCGGTACGGCGCTGCTGCTGGTGGTCGGTTTCGTCTCGGCGGGCGCGGTGCGCCGCCGGATGCGCTACGAGACCTGGTACTACCTGCATCTGCTGACCTATGTCGCCGTGTACCTGACGTTCTGGCACCAGCTCGCCACGGGCTCGGAGTTCGTGGCGAGCGCGACCGCCCGCACGATCTGGTACGTGCTCTACGGCACGGTCGGCGCACTGCTCCTCTGGTACCGGATCCTGGCCCCGGTGCGGCTCAACCTGCGGCACCGGATGCGGGTGGAATCCGTGGTGGACGAGGCACCGGGCGTGGTGTCCGTCCTGATCACGGGGCGGCGGCTGCACCGGATCGGCGCGGAGGCGGGCCAGTTCTTCCGCTGGCGGTTCCTCGCCGACGGCCTGCGCTGGAGCTCCAACCCGTACTCCCTCTCCGCGCCGCCCCGCCCCGATCTGCTGCGCATCACCGTCAAGGCCGCCGGGGAGCACAGCAGGGCGCTCGGCCGGCTGGAGCCGGGGACCAGGGTCTGGGCCGAGGGTCCCTACGGGGCGATGACCGCGGGCCGGCGCAGCCGGAACAAGGTGCTCCTGATCGCCGGAGGCGCCGGGATCACCCCGCTGCGCGCACTGTTCGAGACGCTGCCGGGCGGCCCGGGAGACCTGTCGCTGCTCTACCGCGCCGGCTCGACGGAGGACCTGGCGCTGTGGACCGAGCTCCAGGAGATCGCCGAGGCCCGCCGGGCGAAGCTGCTGTACGCCGTGAACGGGCCGGACGGGGCACGTCCGGAGATCACCACCGAGCGGCTGAAGGAAGTGTTCCCCGACATCGACGAGCACGACGTGTACCTCTGCGGCCCGCCCGGGCTCGCCGAGGAGTCCTACAACGCACTGCGGGCGGCGGGCGTGCCGTCGCGTCGCATCCATCACGAGTCGTTCGAGATGTGAGGCCGTACGTGAAGAGGAAGCATCCACTGCTCCGGATGATGGTCGCGGTCGCCGGCACCACGTCGGCCGTCGCGCTACTGCTGACGCTGAAGCAGCCGGGCACCACGGTGGCGGGAGCCTCGTCGCAGGCCGGCGGCGCACCGCCCGCCGCCTCGGCACCCGCCGGCAGCGGCGCCGTACCGGCGGGCGGCGAGACCGTGCTCGGGGACGAGGCCGACACCCAGTTCGGGCCCGTGCAGGTCGAGCTCACACTGAGCAACGGCCGGATCACGGGGGCCCGGGCCGTCAAGGTGCCGAGCACCGACGCCAACAGCCGCAAGATCGCCGCCGACGCCGTACCCAAACTCAACCAGGCGGCCGTCGCCGCCCAGAACGGCGAGATCGACGCCGTCTCCGGCGCCACCTACACCAGCCAGGGCTACATCAGCTCCCTGCAGAGCGCCCTCGACAAGGCGGGGGCGGCGGGATCCGGCTCCGGGGACGGTGCGCAGCAGGGTGCGACGCCCGGCGCCGGGAGCGGCGCGGACGCCCCGGGCGGGGAGACGGGCACCGGCGACGGCGACGGTTCGGATTCCGGCTCCGGTTCCGGGCAGGACGGCGCCGCGGAATCGGTGCTCGGGGACGTGGCGGGCACCCAGTACGGCGACGTACAGGTGCGCCTCACCGTCAGCGGCGGCCGGGTCACCGCCGCCGAGGCCGTCAAGGCGCCCAGCTCCGACGCCAACAGCCGCAAGATCGCCGCCGACGCCGTACCCAAACTCAACCAGGCGGCCGTCGCCGCCCAGAGCGCCGAGATCGACGCCGTCTCCGGCGCCACCTACACCAGCCAGGGCTACATCAGCTCCCTGCAGAGCGCCCTCGACAAGGCGGGACTGTGACCGGGGAACGGGCGCGGATGCGCCATGTCGAGCACGTCATGGGCACGGTGTTCTCGTTCGATGTGCGGCTGGAGGGCGATGCCGACCGCGAGCGTGTGCGTGCCGGGCTCGCCGCCGCCGTCGCCGGACTGCACCACGTGGACGAGGTGTTCTCGCCGTACCGCCCGGACAGCCAGATCAGCAGGCTCGCAGTCGGCGAGCTCACCCTCGCCGACTGCGAGCCGGACGTCGCCGAGGTCTTCGGGCTCTGCGAGACCGAGGAACGCCTGAGCGACGGCTGGTTCACCCCGCGCTACGCGGGCGGGCTCGATCCCACCGGCCTGGTGAAGGGATGGGCCGTGCAGCGCGCGGTGGTCATGATCGCCTCGTCCGGCGCGGCGGCGGTCTGCCTCAACGGCGGCGGCGACGTCCAGCTGTACGGCGGCCCCTGGCGGATCGGCATCTCCGACCCGCTCCACCCCGGGGGTCTCGCGGCGGTCGTCGAGGCGCACGACGGTCTCGCCGTCGCGACCTCGGGCCCGGCCGAACGCGGCTGCCACATCGTCGATCCGCGCTCGGGCGGCGCTCCGGACGACGGCCTGGCGTCGATGACCGTCGTCAGCCGGGGGCTGACCCAGGCCGACGCACGGGCGACGGCCGCGTACGCCATGGGCGCGGGAGCACGCGCCTGGCTGGAACAGCTACCCGGCACGGAGGGGTTCGCCGTCACCGCGGACGGCACCACCTGGCAGACCAGCGGATTCGCCCGGTATCAGGGGCGGCACGGTGACGGGGAGGGCCGGGCGGCCTGAGGGCGGCCCCGGACCGGGTGGGCAGGCGGGCGTGGACGCCTTCGCGGGCCGCCGACCGGTCCCGCCGCAGCGGTCGCGCGACCGCTGCGGCGGGGCCGGTCGGCGGTCCCTCCGTGCCGGCCGGTCAGCGGTCCCTCTGCGCCAGTCGCAGCAGATGGTCCGCGAGGGCCTGGCCGCCCGCCGGATCGCGGGAGATGAGCAGCAGGGTGTCGTCGCCCGCGATCGTGCCGAGGATCGCGTGGAGTTCGGCCTGGTCGATGGCCGAGGCGAGGAACTGCGCCGCGCCCGGGGGCGTACGCAGGACCACCAGGTTCGCCGAGGCCTCCGCGGAGATCAGCAGCTCACCGGAGAGGCGGCGCATCCGCTCCTCCTTGGCGGACTCGCCCAACGGGGCCTGCGGGGTGCGGAATCCGCCCTCGCTCGGCACCGCGTAGATGAGCTCCCCACCGGTGTTCCGGATCTTCACCGCCCCGAGCTCGTCGAGGTCGCGGCTGAGGGTCGCCTGGGTGACGCTCAGCCCGTCGTCGGCGAGCAGCTTGGCCAGCTGGCTCTGGGAGCGCACCGGCTGCCGGTTGAGGATGTCCACGATCCGGCGGTGGCGGGCCGTGCGGGTCTGCGGCACGGACGGCCCTCCCCCGGACTCCGTCTGGGGGGACGCCCAGTTCTCGGTGCCCTGCGCATCGGTCATCGTCGTCTCATTCTCCGGATCGTCCGTCCCCGTGTGTCTCGTCGAGGATGCCCGGGAGCACCCGGAGGAAGGCGTCCACCTCCGCGTCGCCGATGATCAGCGGCGGCATGATCCGTACGACGTCGGGGGCGGGCGCGTTGACCAGGAGTCCGGCACCCTGAGCCACCTGCTGCACCCGGGCGGCGAGAGGCTCGGTGAGCACGATACCCAGCAGCAGGCCCGCCCCGCGGACGTGGGAGACCAGTGGGTGCCCCAGGGACTCGACCCCGTCCCTCAGCTTCTCCCCGGTCCGCTTGACCTCGTCGAGCGTGCCGTCGAGGGCGGTGAGGACGGCGAGCCCGGCGGCACAGGCGACCGGGTTGCCGCCGAACGTGGTGCCGTGCTGCCCGGGCCGGAGCAGTTCGGCGGCCGGGCCGAAGGCGATGGCGGCCCCGAGCGGCAGGCCGCCGCCGAGTCCCTTGGCGAGGGTGACGACGTCGGGGTCGACGCCGTCGTGGGCCTGGTACTCGAACCAGTGGCCGGTCCGGCCGATGCCCGTCTGCACCTCGTCGAGCACGAGAAGCGTCCCGGTGGCGCGGGTGATCTCCCGTGCGGCCCGGAGATAGCCGGGCGGCGGTACGACCACGCCGTTCTCACCCTGCACCGGCTCGACGATCACCAGGGCGGTGTCCTCGGTGACGGCGGCCCCGCAGCGCGTCGGCGTCCCCGTACGGCACGTGCGTGACGTCTCCCGGCAGGGGCAGGAAGGGCTGCTGCTTGGCCGGCTGGCCGGTGAACGCGAGCGCGCCCATCGTCCGGCCGTGGAAACCGCCCTGAGTGGCGACCATGTGCGGACGGCCCGTCAGCCGGCCGATCTTGAAGGCTGCCTCGTTGGCCTCGGCCCCGGAGTTGCAGAAGAAGACACGGCCGGGGCGGCCGGACAGCCGGAGCAGCCGCTCGGCCAGCGCGACGGGCGGTTCGGCGACGTACAGGTTCGACACATGGCCGAGCGTTCCGATCTGGCGGGTGACGGCCTCGACGACGGCCGGGTGGGCGTGGCCGAGCGCGTTGACGGCGATGCCGCCGACGAAGTCCAGGTACTCGGTGCCGTCGGCGTCCTGGACCCTGGCTCCCTCACCGCGCACCAGTGAGAGCGCCGGGGTGCCGTAGTTGTCCATCATCGAGCCCTGCCAGCGCTGTGAGAGCCGCTGGTTGGCGGTGGCGTCGCTCATGCCGGTCCCCCTTCGGTCCCGTCGGGCACGACCATCGTGCCGATGCCCTCGTCGGTGAAGATCTCCAGCAGGATGGAGTGCTGCACCCGGCCGTCGATAACGCGCGCGGTGTTCACGCCGTTGCGCACGGCGTGGAGGCAGCCCTGCATCTTGGGGACCATGCCGCTGGAGAGCTCGGGCAGGAGTTTCTCCAGCTCGGTGGCGGTGAGCCGGCTGATCACCTCGTCGCTGCGGGGCCAGTCCTCGTAGAGGCCCTCGACGTCGGTGAGGACCATCAGCGTCTCCGCGCCGAGAGCGGCGGCCAGGGCGGCCGCAGCGGTGTCCGCGTTGACGTTGTAGACGTGGCCGTCGTCGGCGGAGCGGGCGATGGAGGAGACGACGGGGATGCGGCCGTCGTCCAGGAGGGCCCTGATCGCGCCGGTGTCGATCTCGGTGATCTCGCCGACCCGGCCGATGTCGACGAGTTCGCCGTCGATGGTGGGCCGGTGCTGGGTGGCGGTGATGGTGTGGGCGTCCTCGCCGGTGAGGCCGACGGCGAGGGGGCCGTGCTGGTTGAGCAGCCCCACCAGTTCGCGCTGGACCTGCCCGGCGAGCACCATGCGGACGACGTCCATGGCCTCGGGCGTGGTCACGCGCAGTCCGGCCTTGAACTCGCTGACCAGGCCGTGCCTGTCCAGCTGGGCGCTGATCTGCGGGCCGCCGCCGTGCACGACGACGGGCTTGAGTCCGGCATGCCGCAGGAACACCACGTCCTGGGCGAAGGCGGACTTCAGCTCCTCGTCGACCATGGCGTTGCCGCCGAACTTGATCACGACCGTCCTGCCGTGATGGCGGGTGAGCCAGGGCAGCGCCTCGATCAGCGTCTGTGCCTTGGGGAGTGCGGTGTGCTTGCGGGTGCTCATCGGCTCCGGCTTTCTCGGGTCTCGCTCAGAAGTCGTTCCACGGCTCGCTCGCCCGGGACTCGCTGCCGCGCCGGGGGTCCGGGCCCGGGCTCGCCGGCGTGCTCCGGCCTGCGCGGAATCCCGTCCGGGAGAACTGAATCCCGTCACGGAAATCCCGTCACGGAAATCCCGTCACGGAAATCCCGTCGCGGAAATCCCGTCGCGGAAATCTCGCTCGGGAGAGCGGCAGGGCTCGTTCAGGAGGAGTAGGCGCTGTTCTCGTGGACGTAGTCGGCGGTGAGGTCGTTGGCCCAGATGACGGCGGACTCGGCCCCGGCTGCCAGGTCGGCCGTGATCCGGACCTCCCGGTAGCGCATGTCGACCAGCTCCCGGTCCTCGCCGACGGAACCGTTGCGGCACACCCAGACGCCGTTGATGGCGACGTTGAGCCGGTCCGGCTCGAAGGCGGCCCCGGTGGTGCCGATGGCGGACAGCACACGGCCCCAGTTGGGGTCCTCGCCGTGGACGGCGCACTTGAGGAGGTTGTTCCGGGCGATGGAGCGGCCCACCTCGACGGCGTCGTCCTCGCTCGCGGCGTTGACCACCTCGATGCGGATGTCCTTGCTGGCGCCCTCGGCGTCGCCGATGAGCCGGCGGGCGAGATCGTCGCAGACGGCCCGTACCGCCTCGGCGAACTCGTCGCGGTCCGGGGTGATCCCGGACGCGCCGGAGGCCAGGAGCAGCACGGTGTCGTTCGTGGACATGCAGCCGTCGGAGTCGACCCGGTCGAAGGTGACGCGGGTGGCGTCGCGCAGGGCCTCGTCCAGGCCGGCGCTGTCCACGTCGGCGTCGGTGGTGAGGACGACGAGCATGGTGGCGAGGCCGGGGGCCAGCATGCCCGCGCCCTTCGCCATGCCGCCGACGGTCCAGCCGCCCCGGGTCACCACGGCCGTCTTGTGCACGGTGTCGGTGGTCATGATCGCGATGGCGGCCTTCTCGCCGCCGTGGACGCTCAGTTCGGCGGCCGCCTTCTCGATGCCGGGCAGCAGCTTGTCCATGGGCAGCAGGACTCCGATGAGGCCGGTGGAGGCGACGGCGATCTCGCCGGCGCTGTGGCCCTCCAGGACCTGGGCGGCCTTCTCGGCGGAGGCGTGGGTGTCCTGGAAGCCCTTGGGGCCGGTGCAGGCGTTGGCGCCGCCGGAATTGAGGACGACCGCGGAGACCTCGCCGCCCCTGAGGACCTGCTCGGACCAGAGGACGGGGGCTGCCTTGACGCGGTTGGACGTGAAGACGCCGGCGGCGGCGTGGCGGGGCCCGTCGTTGACCACGAGGGCCAGGTCCGGGTTGCCGTTCTCCTTGATCCCGGCGGCGATCCCGGCCGCCGTGAATCCCTGTGCAGCGGTGACGCTCAAGGTGCCACTCCGATCGTGGAAAGGCCCGTGGTCTGGTCCAGACCGAGGGCGATGTTCATGCTCTGGACAGCGCCGCCCGCTGTGCCCTTGGTCAGGTTGTCGATGGCGCTGATCGCGATGATGCGGCCGGCGGCGGCGTCGAGGGCGACCTGGACCTGTACGGCGTTGGAACCCTGGACGGACGCCGTGGACGGCCATTGCCCCTCCGGAAGCAGCCGCACGAACGGCTCGTCCGCGTAGGCCTTCTGGTACGCGGCGCGCACGGCCTCGACGGTGGCGCCCGGCACGGACTTGGCGCTGCAGGTGGCGAGGATGCCGCGGGGCATGGGCGCGAGGGTGGGGGTGAAGGACACCGTGACGGGCTCCCCCGCCACCGCGCTGAGGTTCTGGATCATCTCCGGGGTGTGCCGGTGGCCGCCGCCGACGCCGTACGGACTCATGGAGCCCATGACCTCGGAGCCGAGCAGATGGGGCTTGAGCGCCCTGCCGGCACCGGAGGTGCCACTGGCGGCGGTGATCACGGCCTCGGGCTCGGCGAGGCCGCCCGCGTACGCCGGGAACAGCGCGAGCGAGACCGCGGTCGGATAGCAACCGGGCACCGCGATGCGCTTGGACCCCTCCAGCGCGGCGCGGGCGCCCGGCAGTTCGGGGAGGCCGTAGGGCCAGCTACCGGCATGCACGGAACCGTAGAACCGCTCCCAGTCGGCGGCGCTGCGCAGGCGGAAGTCGGCGCCCATGTCGACGACCAGGACATCGTCACCGAGCTGCTCGGCGACCGCGGCGGACTGGCCGTGCGGCAGCGCGAGGAACACCACGTCATGCCCGGCGAGCACCTCGGCGGTGGTTGCCGCGAGTACCCGGTCGGCGAGCGGCAGCAGATGGGGCTGCAGCGCGCCGAGCCGCTGTCCGGCGTTCGAGTGGGCCGTCAGGGCCCCGATCTCGACCCCGGGGTGCGCGAGGAGCAGTCGGAGCAGTTCCCCGCCCGCGTATCCGCTCGCTCCCGCGACTGCTGCGCTCAGTGCCATCGATTCCTCCGTACGTGATGGCATGACTATACGCATCACTGCAGTTTTATGCAATGGACTGATCTCGCCGTCCCGCGTCGAACGAAGGAGACTGCGCGCCAAGCGCGCACCCCGGCGGTGCCGATCACAGGCGGTCGGATCGAGGACCGACCGGGGAGGAACACCCCTCTCGCCCACCGCGACGCCGGAAGGCGTTCCCACCGCCCCGGCGTCGCGGTGGCCGCGATCGCAGACGGACGACGTCGCGAGCGCTACCGGCCGAGGCGACCGGCCGATGCCGCGGACCGCACGTCGCTCGGTGCAGCCGTAAGGGGGTGGAACGAGCCGCACCGAGGAATGCGCGGCGATGACACGACGCACCCGGGAGCGGATCCGCAGCCCGAGGGGCGCTCGGCCGCGAACGGCGTCACAGCCCTCCGGCGCCCTTCGCCACCAGCATGATCCCGATCAGGCCGATCACGACGGCGACGACGGCGGTGTTGTGGAGCCTCAGCCAGTCCTTGGCCCGCCCCAGCGGTGGCAGGATCCGCTCCCCGGCGAGCAGGCGCAGCAGCGGCGGAAGGGCGACGCCTGCGGAGGCGATGAGCGTGAACAGGGCGATGGAGCCCGCCCTTCCCGCAGCCGCCGGCTGGGCCGAACCGATCGCGACGCCACCGGCCGCGACCAGGACCAGGATCTTCGGGTTGGCGGCCGAGAGCAGCAGGCCCAGCCGCAGCGCTCTCGGCCAGGTGGCGGTCTCCAGCGCCCGTATCCACGTCGGATCCGCCTTCGTGCCCCTTCGCCTCCACAGCCCCGCGCCGAGGAGGACCAGGAGGCCGCCCAGGCCGACCCGCCCCCATGAGACCCAGGCGGGCGGCTCGCCGGTGATCTCGACGGCGGAGGCCAGCAGGGTGAACAGGACGGCTGCACCGGCGACTCCGGCCGTCCAGCCGACGACGAAGGCACTGCTGTTCTCCCGCGCCCGGGCGGTGAGCAGCAGGAGGATCGCGGGGACCACCGGGAACGGCGACAGGGCGATCCCCAGCGCCGGGGCCACGATCTCGGCGATCACCGCAACCGCCCCGGGCTCCCCGTCCCCGTCCCGCGCGGCGGCACCTCCGAGTCGAGGAGACCCAGGGCCGCATCATGGAGTCCATGGGATGCGAGCTGCCGTGCTCCGCGGCGCCGGCGGCCGGGCTCCGGGGGCACGGCCGGTCACCCGCCCGCCGGCCGTGAGGCGGAGGGACGCGCCTCCAGCAGGCGTCGAGGGTGCATGCCGTCGACCATGCCGATGAACGGGGGGTGGACGCTGTAGCCGATCATGCGCCGGATGTCCTCGGACACCGCCCTGGCGGTGTCGCGCGTGACGGAGAGGGTGAAGGCTTCCTGGGGTCGCAGCCAGGGCTGACAGTACTGGGCGGTCAGGGAGAGGCGGTCGCCGCCTGAGCGGTTGGCGCCGCCGCCGTGCCACAGGGTGCCGACGAAGAACAGGCAGGAGCCGGGGGGCATCACGGCCGTCACGCGGGGGTCACGGCCGCCGGGGCGGCGGTCGTCGCCCCAGCGGTGGCTGCCCGGCAGGAGGACGGTCGCACCGTTGTCGTGGGTGAACGG
This sequence comes from Streptomyces sp. WMMC940, assembly GCF_027460265.1. Lineage (NCBI taxonomy): Bacteria > Bacillati > Actinomycetota > Actinomycetes > Kitasatosporales > Streptomycetaceae > Streptomyces > Streptomyces sp. WMMC940. The sequence goes on along the minus strand of NZ_JAPZBC010000001.1, from coordinate 6,337,889 downwards.
GTCGACGGCCCACACCGTGGCCGCTCCGAGCGGTGGCCGCGGGCGCGGTGAACGGTAGAACGCGTCGTCGGTGTGCAGCAGTTGGGCGTGCTCGCCCGGGTTGATGTTGATGACCTGGAGCTGGGACAGCAGGTAGCCGGGCTCGAACAGCCGGTCCAGCAGGGCCAGGACCCTGGGGTGGTCGACGAGCCGGTCGCAGCAGCGGGTCTTGTTGAGCAGACTGTAGACGCGCTGTGTCCGGTGGCCCTCGAAGGCGTTGCGCCCGGTCCTGTCGAGCAGCGGCGTCACAGCCTGCCGGATCTCGGCGCACTCCCCGGGGGAGAGCAGTTCGGGGAGGAGCACGTAACCGTCGCGCTCGACGGCGGCGAGGTCGGCCTCGACGGTGGCGCGGCCGACCCTTGCGCCCGCGCTGCGGGTGCGCGGGTACCCGGCAGCCAGGTGTGCGGCGAGGTCTTCCGGCGTCTCGACGCGATCGCCGCCTGCGCGACGGAGGGCCTCGGGGGTCGGGGGCACGGCGTGCGTCCTCTCAGGCGGCGGTGCCGGACAGGTGCACCGCGCCGCGGAGGAAGGCCCACACGTGGGCGGTCACCTCCTCGGCGGGTGGGCGCGGGGTGCGGGTGAGGGCCACCGCGACCATGGCGGCGGCTCCCGCGAGGGTGGCGGCGGCCAGCAACTCGGGATCACTGCGGGCCGGGAGCTCCCCCGTGCGCTGGGCACGGGCGATGTTGCGGGCCGCCAGCTCGACGAGGACGGAGCGCCGGCGCGTCTGGAAGGCGGCCACCTCGCCGTCGCCGACGTGGCCGCCGAGGATCAACGGGGCGAGTGGTTCGGCGTAGAGGAACCCCACCCAGTCGCGAACCCGTCGCGACTCCCGTTCGGCCCAGGTCGGATCGTCGTACTCGCGCAGCATGCAGGCTTCGGCGAGCCGTTCGTAGAAGGACTCGACGACGGCGATGAGAAGCCCGCTCCGGGTGCCGAAGTAGCGATAGGGCAGGCCGACGCTGACTCCGGCACGGCGGGCGACGGCGGCGACCTCCAGCGTCCCGTTCCCGGCCAGCTCCTCGGCCGCGGCGCGCAGCAGCAGGGCGCGCGAGGCGGCGCCGCGGGGACGTGTGGGCATGGTCACCTCCTCAGACTAAGTTGAGTTCAACTCAGTTTTCAATGGGGCTACGGACATTGGGAATTGACGATCCGTCAGTATGCGATGTGCTCAGGGACGCGTCGTCCGCGCCGAGCGTGGCCGGGCATCGGTCGATGCGGTCCGATCGAGGCCGATCGCGGCGTTCGACGGGGTTCCGCCGCCGCGCGGCACTGTGCCGTTCCCCCCACCGACGGATCGGACGTTCCTCCGGTCCATCGGCCGATCGACCGAGGCCCCGGGGCCGGCGGACGCGCCAGGGTGGACCCATGGCCGGCGCGGCTCCTGACGCCGCGCCGGTCCAGTCCCCCCCGAAGGAGGATGCGGCCTGGAGATGAAAACGGACAGGAACACGGACATCGGGATCGAGCTGATCGAGCTGATCGAGCTGATCGAGTCCGAAACGAACAGGCCCTGGCAGCCGGCACGCCGGCCACCGGACTGGCCGGTGCGGCACCGGCCCTCCCGCTCGCCCGCTCGCCCGCGCCCCTCGCCCGGTCGCCGCGCCGTCGGGTGGCGGGCCCGGACGAAGGCGCGGCGGCTACGTCGACGCAGAGGCCCCGTGCGGCTCCGTTCCCTCGCGCGCGGCCGGCCCTCGGGCGTCCTCCTCGCACTTGCGCCGCGACTCCGAGGCGGCCCAGCGGAAGACGCCCCTGGCCATCAGGGACGCCTCCTCCTCCGCTCGTGCCTCGTAGACCTCCGCCCGCACACGGTGCAGGGACGCCCAGTCGGGCTCGGCCAGCACGGCCAGCTCCGCGAGGTGCCCGGCCAGCCGGAACTCGCCGGCGTCGGCGTGGCGCCGCGCGGCGTCGGCCAGCACCTGGGCCCCGCCGGCGAGCCCGGCGAGCTCGGCCGCCAGCCGGGCGTCGGAAGCGGGTTTCAGCCGGGCCGGGTTGCCGTCGTACCAACCGCCGTACTGGCGCCACAGGTTGTGCACCACGAACTCGGGCTCGTCGTAGGCGGCCCGCAGGTACGGACGGTCCGACAGATGGGCCGGAGGGCTGACCGTGTGCAGGAGGTCGTCCAGTCGTGCGCCCGCGTTGAGGCCCGCCAGGGTCTGCTCCACCAGGCTCTCCAGCCACTCCGCCGTCTCCTCCAGCGCCTGGCGGACGCGATCGGCGCCGAAGACCGGCGCGCCGTGCGAGGGAAGCATGATCTCCGCGTCCAGGGCGGCCATGCGGCGCAGCGCGAGGGCCCACTCCCGCGGATAGCGCTGCACCTTCTGGGGGTTGCCGCAGTTCGGGGCGAGCCAGATGAACATGTCACCGGGGCACAGGATGCGCCACCGGGGGAACCAGGCCACGGTCGCGTCGTCGGTCTCACCGCGGACGTGGAACAGCTCGCAGGTGAGCCCGCCGGTCGTGAGGGTCATGCCGTCTCGGTAGGTGACGTCCGGGCGGCGGTACTCGGTGGGCCAGGTCAGGTCCGGAAGCTGGAACTGCCGTTGGTTGATCACCGCGTTGTAGCCGTTGGTGAGGAGATACCGGTCGAAGCGCGCCCCGGTCCTCTCGTGCGCGACGACGGTGAGCGCCGGGCCTTCCTCGGCGTCGAACGGGCCGGTCCCACCCACGTGGTCGACATGGCCGTGCGAGAAGACCGCGGTGGTCACCGGCGTCCTGCTCCACCGGCGCAGGTCCTGGTGGAGGCCTGAGGCGTCATACGGGTTCCCCGTGTCGAACAGGAGCAGCTCTCCGGCCGCGCGGAACGCGAAGACGTTGCCGAATCCGGGGCGCCATCCGACGCCGTCGACGACGTCGATCACTCCGGCGCCGCTCTTCGGGGTGCTCACGATGCTGTCGTCGATCTCGCCGTTCCAGACGCGGTCGGCGTACTCGGTGACGGAGAAGGTCATCTCACTCCTTGGGCGAGGACCGGGGGCGAGCCCCGGGGATCGGCGTGCGCCGGCACGGTCGCCTCCCGTGCTGCGCCGCCCTCGGCGTTCGCCGGCGAGCGGCGGCCGCAGTCCCGTCCCGAGGCGCCGTCGGCTCATGCACACACCACCTGCCGGCTCGTGAACCGTCCAGGTCCGGCGGTGCAGTCGGACCGTACCGGTGGACCGCGGCCACGGCGCACTACGCGAACCGGCCTCTTTTGTCTCGTTCTCGGCGTTCCCACCGGCGTTGCCCACCCGTAGAAACCGGCGGTAAACCGTTCGACGGACAGGAGGACGTCCATACACCGCAGAAGACGCAAGATCCGGCGTACTCTCGTGGCCGTCGTCGCCTCGGCCGCCGCACTCGGCGGTCTGACGGCCACGGCGCCGGCAGCCGGGGCCGGCACCCCCCGGCCGTCTCGGCGCCGCTGCCTGCGGAACTGGAGCGCATCCGGGCGGCGGAGGCCGCAGCGCTCTACGGAAGCCCCGCCGAGCGCCCGTTCGACGAGCGCTGGACCTCCATCGTCTCGCTCGGCGACAGCGAAGACTCCGGCGAAGGCATCGGCACCTACGAGCGGGGCACCGACGGGCCCGACAACTGGTGCCACCGCTCGCCCGGGGCGCGATCCACCGCACCGGTATCGCCACCGACACCACCTACGACCTCGCCTGCTCCGGCACCCGGACCGGCCACGTCGTGACAGGCGGCACCAAGCGGCAACCGACGGGCCGTCACCGGGTGGGACCGGAGGAGATCCGGTCCCACCCCCGGAGCGGGCTCCGGGGCGTTCCCGTTCGCACGGTCGGCCGCGGGCCATCATCCTGGTGATGGAGCAGGCAGACGAGCTGTCCTCGCTCTTCTTGCATGCGAGGTCCACGACCTTCCTTCGTCCGTCCCCGACCGGGCCGGCCTCGCCGGGCCTCCTCTGCGAGGGCAGCCGGGACCGGCCTCGGAATCACGGTACGAACCGGGTCATCACGGCGAGGGGCAGCGAAGGGTTCGCGGCCGCCGCCCGAACCACGAGCCAGTCGTCATCGTCGAGCAGGCCGGCCAGGGACCGCGGTGGCAGGGCGGGGTTACCGGCGGCGGCGCGCCTTCCCCGCCCGTCGGCCAGGCAGCCGAGCAGCGCGGGGGGCGTCGCCGCCCCGTGCGCGGCCACCTCCCTGAGCACCCGCTGGATCGGGGGGTCGTGCCGCACCAGGTCCTCCAGCAGTGCCGGGGAAGCGTCCGGGTTGCCCGCCACCCTGGCGATCACCCGGGCACCGTGTCGGTCGACCATGGCGCGCAACTGCCGTTCGGACAGGCCCGGATGCCCCGCGATGGACTTCAGGACCTTCGCATCGGGGTCGGCGGCGAGCAGATCGCGCACCGTCGCCGGCAGATCCCGCCGTTCGGCGAGGAGCATGCGCACCGCCGGATGAGGGGACCGGGCGAGCTCGTCGACCTCGGTGGGAGTGGCGGCGGCGATCCGGGGCGGCAGGGTCGAGCCGATCCTGGCGGTATCGGCCAGGGGACCGAGTACGTCGAGCGGCACCCGGGGGTGGAACGCGAGACGACGCCGGACCTCCGGGTCGCGGTCCGCGGCCAGGACCCGTATCTGCGTTTCGTCGAGCGCGGGGTTCCCGGCGAGTTCCGCCCGGACGCCGGGAGTAGGGTCCGCCGAGAGCTGTCGCCAGAGCCCGGGGGTCAGGTCGGGTCGGGCGGCCAACCGCAGGCGGAGCGGCATCGAAGGGTGGCGGGCGAAACCGGCAGCGACGCCGACCGGCGTCGCGGGATTGCCCAGCGCCTGCTCGTACATGCCGTGCACGGCGGTCTGGTGGGTGCCGTCGCAGGCCGCGCCCGGCCAGAGGTGGCAGGTGGGACGCGGGCAGTTCGAGTGGTGGACGAACGGCGTCGCCTCTCGCTCGCAGACCTGGCACCACCGCGCCGGCGGGACCCCCTCCCCCGTGACGAGCATCGCCAGGGTGCCGGGGGGCGTCCGCTCGTTGGCCGCGACGGCGCCGCGCACCTCGGTGTGCGGGTGGAAGGCGAGCCGCGCCGCCAGGTCCGGGGGCGCCCACAGCGCGAGTTCGGCGACGACTCGTACTTCCGGGTCGACGGCGAGCCTGTCCACCACGTCTGGTGGAAGCCCGGGGCAGGCGGCCAGCCTCTCCCGGCGCAGCACGTCCGGATCCCCGACGAGGAGGCGTGCCCACTCGGGGCCGCCCGCGCCGTTCTCCAGCAGGGCGAGGGCGGCGTCCGGCCATACCACCGGATCGATGTCCGCGGCCGTCAGCCTGCCCTCACGAGCGAGCCCGGCGGCGGCCCCCTCGTGCCTCAGGGCCAGCGCCAGAGCCTGGGGGTGGCTGAGGTCCACGCGGTCCGTGAGGGCCCGGGCGAGGTCGTCGTCGGCGACCGCGATCAGTCTGTCGACCAGTTCGGGCGGCAGGGCCGGATTGGCCGCGAGCCCGCACAGAACATCATCCACGAGCGCATCCTGCCGGAACGCGCCCGAACAGTCAGCCGATCTACATCTACCGGGTGATCCGCGCGGAGCCCACCAGGCGATCGACGCGCACCAGGATGACCGCGGACGTCCCGGGGCCCGACCCCGGGACGCGCCGTCCCATGGCCCTCCCACTCCTCCCGGACGTCTCACCGCCGGGGCGCTCCCCGTGCGCGGCGCTCGGCGGCGGCATCGCCGCCCTCACCCTGCCGGGACGGCCCCGGTGGTTGCTCCGGCGTCGCCGGTCACCGGCTCCGGCTCCGGCTCCGGCTCCGGCTCCGGCTCCGGCTCCCAGCGCAGCAGGTCCCCCGGCTGGCACTCGAGGACCTCGCACAGCGCGGCGAGCGTGGCGAAGCGCACCGCCTTGGCGCGGCCGTTCTTGAGCACCGCCAGGTTGGCGGGGGTGATGCCCACGCGCTCGGCGAGTTCGCCCACGGACATCTTCCGCCTGGCCAGCATCACGTCGATGTCGACGGTGATCGGCATCAGATCACCTCGTCCAGCTCGGCCTGCATCTGCGCCGCTTCGGCGTCCCGCGCGACGGCCTGGGCGAGCAGCATGCGGAGGACGAGCACGATGAGCGCCACTCCGAGGACCGCCACGACGACACCGCAGATCAGTAGGACCACGCCCGGGGCGACGGCCTCACCGGGCGCCAGGAGGACCGCCAGCGCGAACACCACGAGAGCGGCCGCCACGAGCGCGCCGATCACCACGTCCACATACCGGAAGGCGGCGTGGGAGAAGACCGTGCCGCGCGCCACCATCGTCACCAGGCGCCACACGGACACCAGGACCACCTGGACGGTCACCACACCCAGGACCGTGATCACGAGGAAGGGGGTGCGCAGGTACGCGTGGTCGGCGTCGAGCTGCTCCATGTCGACGGCCAGCAGCGGAACCATGACCGCCTGCACGAACACCGAGCCGGCGAGCAGCGCCACGAGCACGGCGCGCAACGCGATGACCGTCAGCTTTCCCATCGCCCCTCCTTCAATCGACTCACGATGGGAATCTATCGAAACTCGATAGTCAAATCAAGGCGGAGTGAGGGCATGGGACCGTCGGGCGTCACCCGCCGGTGTCCAGCCGCAGGTTCCAGCGGCCCGGTCTGCCGGTCAGCACCACCGTGGACAGCGGCCGTACGTCCACGTTCCAGTACGTCGGGGGTGGCGCCTTCAGCGCGTACACGAGCGCCGCACGGACCACGGCGGGCTCCGCGACGGCCAGCACCGAACTCCCGTCGTCGGCGGGCCGGGTGTCGAGCCAGCCCCCTATCCGGGTGATGAAGCCCAGCAGGGGCTCTCCGCCGTGCGGCGCCGAGCGTGGATCGGCGAGCCACTCGTCCACCGAGTCCGGCTCCACCGCCGCCACCTCGGCGAGCGTGCGGCCGCGCCACCGGCCCATGTCGCAGTCGCTCAGCGCGGGCTGTGCCAGCGTGGCGTAGCCGAGGGCGTCGGCGGTGGCCCGGCTGCGTGCGGTCGGCGAGCAGTAGCGCAGTTCCGCCCCGCCCAGCGGAACGAGCGCGGGCGCGGCGAGCTGCACCTCGTACCAGCCGGCCTCGTCCAGGGGCCGGTCGTCGTCGAAGCGCTCGGCCAGCCGGGACGCGCAACGCGCGGCGGTGACGAGGGTGACCCGAACACTCATGGCGGGATCGTGATACCGAGCGCCTCCCAGGTCAAGAGGGGTTACTGACCGTTGTCGGTGGTTACCGCGGCTTCAGGGCCATCCACTTCTCCGGGTCGGCGAGCGGGGCGAAGCCGGCCCGCTCGTAGACCTCGTGCGCGTCGTCCGTGGCGAGGACGATCCGCCGCAGTCCGAGCGGGGCGAGACGGTCACGCACCGCCTCGGCCAGGGCGGTCCCGAGGCCCTTGCCGCGCACTGCCCTGTCGACGTAGACGTCGCACAGGTACGCGAAGGTGGCGTGGTCGGTCACGACCCGCGCATATGCGACGAGCTCGCCGGAAGCCCGGTCGTAGGCCCCGAGGTTGAGCGAGCCGGCGATGGCCCGGTCCTGCTGCTCACGGCTGCGGCCGAGTGCCCAGTAGGCGTCGGTGGAGAGCCAGTGGTGGATACGGGCCGGGTCGAGGCGGGCGGGGTCGGAAGAGATCTCGTACTCGCCGCGTACGACGGTCGTGTCGCTCATCCCCGTACCTTCGCAGCACGGGGGCCGGCTGTCAGCGGCGGGGCCTCTGACGCCCGGGGCACGGCGGTGCGTGCCGCAGGCCCGGCCGTGCCACCCGTGCCGCGGGCTCTGCCCGCACCGGACCCACACGCCATCCGCGCCCGACCGGCCGGGCCCCTCGCCGGGGTCGGGAATCCGCCCCGGTCGGCCCCGTCAGCCGGCCTGCCCGACCGGCCGGGCCCCCCGCCGGGTCCGGAGTCCGCCCCGGGTCGGCCCCGTCAGCCCGACCCGGGGCCCAGGATCTCGTCGCAGGCGGTGCGCAGCCGGCGCACCCCCTCGGTGATCTCGGCTGCCCCGGCGACCCCGGCGAAGCTCAGCCGGAGGTGCCCGGCCGGTGGTTCGGCGCTGAAGTACGGGCGACCCGGGGCCACGGCGACCCCGGCGCGGAGCGCCGCGGAGACGAGGGCGGTCTCGTCGGTGCCGTCGGGCAGGCGCAGCCAGAGGTGGTGGCCGCCGGCCGGGACGTGCGGCAGGGCGAGTTCGGGCAGCCTCAGACGCAGGGCCGCCGTCATGGCGTCGCGGCGGGTCTTCAGCTCGGCGGCGACCGAGCGGAGGTGACGGTTCCAGGCCGGGGCGCCGACGAGTTCGAGCGCGGCTTCCTGCAGGGGCCGGGGGACGAAGAAGTTGTCGACCACGTGGATGGCCCGCAGGCGTTCCAGGACGGGTCCGCGCGCGGCGAGGGCGCCGACGCGCAGGCTCGGGGAGGTCGCCTTGGTGAGGGAGCAGACGTGGACGACGACTCCTTCGGGGTCGTCCGCGGCGAGCGTGGCCGGGAGCGGGCCGGCGTCGGCGTGGACGAGGCGCCGGGCGAAGTCGTCCTCGACGAGGAACGCCCCGGCCGCACGCGCGATCCGCAGCACCTCGCCGCGGCGCTCGGGGGCGAGCACGGACCCGGTCGGGTTCTGGAAGAGCGGCTGGGTGACGAAGACCCGGGCGCCGGTCGCGCGGAAGGCGTCGGCGAGGAGGTCGGGGCGAACGCCGTGGGCGGGTTCGGCGGGCACCGGCACGGGTCGCAGCCCCGCGGCCCGGGCGATGGCGAGCATCCCCGGGTAGGTGGGCGATTCCACGAGCACGGGTGTGCCGGGCGGGGCGAGGGCACGCAGGGCGGTGGTGAGTGCGGACTGGCCACCGGCGGTCACCAGCACCTCGGCGGCGGTGAAGTCCGGGCCGATGCCGCGGGCGAACCAGTCGCGGAGTTCGGCCAGTCCGTCGGTCGGCGGACGGCCCCAGGCGCCGGGCCGGCGGCCGGCGCGGGCGAGCGCGGCGGCCATGGCCTGCTCGGGCTGGAGCGAGGGGTGCAGATAGCCGCCGTTGAACTCGATGACGCCGGGCGGGGGCGCGGCAAGTGTGACGAGCACGCCGGAGGCGTCCACGGCACGGGGGACGACCTCGGCGGCGGCGTCCGCGCTGAGCGCGACCTCCTGCCAGGAGGTGTCGACGACGGCGGGGTCCGTCCTCGGCTGCGCCCGGAAGACCCCGGCTCCCGGGCGGGTGACGACGAGCCCCTCGGCGGCGAGCCGGGCCAGGGCGCGGGAGACCGTGACGGGTGAGACGCGGTGCCGTTCGACCAGTGCTCGACTCGATGGCAGCTTCTCGCCGGGTGAGTAGCGGTTGAGCTCCGCTTTCAGCGATTTCACCAGATCGGAGACACTGCTACGCTCTTGCATGAGAGCAAAGAATAGCGCTACTACAGGCAGCGCGATAGCGGTCGCCGACTCGCCGCCGCACGGGCCGTACACCGCGGCGTCGGCGGCCCGGCACGGCACCCGGCGCGGCACCCTGCTCGCGTCGCTCGGCGTCGTCGCCTTCTCCCTCACCTTCCCGTCCACGGTCTGGGGGCTGGAGTCCTTCGGCCCCTGGTCACTGGTCGCCGTACGGAGCGTCCTCGCCGCCGTCGTCGCGGGAAGCTTTCTGCTCGCGCTTCGGGTGCCCCTGCCCGAGCGGCGGCACCGGGGTTCCCTCCTGGTGGTCGCCGCCGGTGTGGTCGTCGGCTTCCCGCTGCTCACGACCCTCGCGCTGCGGACGTCGACCACGTCGCACGCCGCGGTGGTCGTCGGCCTGCTGCCGCTGACGACCGCCGCCTTCGCCGCGGTGCGCACGGGCCGCCGGCCGTCCCGGACGTTCTGGGCGGCGGCCCTCGCCGGTGCGGCCGTGGTGCTGGGGTTCACCCTGGCCCAGAGCGGCGGCACCCTCTCGACCGGGGACCTGTATCTGTTCGGGGCGCTGCTGGTCTGCGCCGCGGGCTACACGGAGGGCGGCCGGCTCGCCCGGGTGATGCCGGGCTGGCAGGTGGTCGGCTGGGCCCTGGTGATGTGCCTGCCGCTCGGCCTCGTGGGGTCGGCGTTCGCTCTGACGGCCGAACCGGTCCGGCCGAGCGTGCAGGGGTTCGCCGGGCTCCTCTGGGTGGCCGCGGGGTCGACCTTCCTCGGGCTCTGGGTCTGGTACCGCGGCATGGCGACGATCGGCATCGCCAGGGCCAGTCAGCTGCAACTCGCCCAGCCGCTGCTCACCCTCGTCTGGTCCGTGCTGCTGCTCGCGGAGCCGCTCTCCCCCACCGCTCCCGTCGCCGCCGTCGCCGTTCTGGTGTGCATCGCCGTCACCCAGCGGACGGGCGCCCGGAGGTGACACATGCCATATGTCGGGACGTAGACTCTGAGTACCGTCAACCCCCGTCAAGGAGGTCAGGCACGATGGAAGCGAGTGTGGGAGACAAGCTGCTCGTGCACGGCCGCGTCGTCGGTCAGCACGACCGGACGGCCGAAGTCGTCGAGGTACTCGGAGACAAGGGCACCCCGCCCTACCGCGTCCGCTTCGAGGACGACGGTCACGAGTGCCTGATGTCGCCCGGCCCCGACTGCGTCGTACGCCACCGCCAGCAGTCCTGAGCCGAGTCCCGAGCCTCGAGGTTCAGCGCGGCGGCCGGACCCGGGTCGGATAGTGGTCGGTCACCACCCTGGCCATGGCGCCGATCCGGTCCGTGACGACTTCCTTCGCCGCGAAGAAGCAGTGGCCGCGCACCTCCGGGTGGCGGCAGGCGAGGCTGAGGTGACGGGAGAGTTCGGCCGGGTCCTGCCAGGCGGCGGGCTGAGCGGGATCGCCGGCCTTGTAGAGCGCCTCTCCGACGAACAGGTCCACGCCGGTGCCCCGGGCCACCTCGGCCCACCAGGGCACCAGCTTCGCGTAGTCGGCCGCCGCGAACCCGATGTTCCAGTACAGCTGCGGGATCACGTAGTCGATCCAGCCCTGGCGGACCCACTTCCGGGTGTCGGCGTGGAGGTCGTCGTACGTCTCCACGCCCGCGCGGGTGGCGGAGCCGAGCGGGTCGGTGGAGGAGTTGCGCCAGACCCCGAACGGGCTGATGCCGAAGCGGATCCCGGGGTCGACGCGCCTGATGCGTGCGGCCGTCTCCCGCACCAGCAGATCGATGTTGTTGCGCCGCCACGCGGCCTTGTCCCCGAACCCCCCGCCGTACCGCCGGTACGCGTCGTCGTCGTCGAAGACCTGGCCCGCGACCGGATAGGGATAGAAGTAGTCGTCCCAGTGGACCGCGTCGACGGGATAGCGCTCGACCGCGTGCAGCATCGCGTCCTGCACAAAGGCCCTGACCTCCGGGAGACCGGGGTTGTAGTAGAGCTTTCCGCCGTACGGAAGCACCCATTCGGGGTGCCGCCGGGCCGGATGGTTCGCCGTGAGACGGCCGAGGTCGGTGTGGCCGGCGACCCGGTAGGGGTTGAACCAGGCGTGCAGCTCCAGTCCGCGCGCATGGGCCTCGGTGACGGCGGTGCCCAGCGGATCCCAACCCGGATTCCGTCCCTGCACTCCGGTCAGGTACGCGGACCAGGGCTCGTACGGGGAGGGCCAGAGCGCGTCGGCGGTCGGCCGCACCTGGAGGATCACGGTGTTCAGCCGGCAGGCCACCGCGCGGTCGAGCAGATCCAGCAGCTCCGAACGCTGCCGGGCCGCGGTCAGTCCGGGCCGGGAGGGCCAGTCCCGGTTGGCGACCGTGGCCACCCACATCCCGCGGAACGCCTGGGGGCAGCCCCGCCCGCGGGCCCGGGTGGGGACCGCGACCGCGTCCGCCGCCATCCCCAGCGCGGCGAGCGCGCCGGCCGCCGTGACGAATCCCCGCCGGGTGATCTGCCTCATATGCCGGGTCATGTACCGCGCCTCCGCACCACCGTGCACCGCGCCTCCGCGGGCGTCCGCGCACAGCATGCCCGCCCCGGGCACCCGTCCACACGCACCGGCGGAGTAACGTCGTGGCGTCGAGGCGGGCGCCGGAACCATACGGGGCCCGCCGCACCGAGATCAGCGAAAGGCACGATGTGACCGACACTGTGGCCGGCGTATCCCGCGTCGGAGTGGTGGGCTGTGGCCAGATGGGCGCCGGCATCGCCGAGGTGTGCGCCCGCAGCGGACTCGAGGTCAAGGTCGCCGAGACCACCGGCGAAGCCCTGGAGATCGGCCGTACGCGACTGCACAACTCCCTCGCGAAGGCCGCCGAGCGCGGCAAGATCAGCGAGGAGGAGCACCGCGCGACGCTGGAGCGGCTGACCTTCACCACGGACCTCGGGGAGTTCGCCGACCGCGACCTCGTCATCGAGGCGGTCGTGGAGAACGAGCAGGTCAAGACCGAGATCTTCCAGGTCCTGGACCAGGTGGTGACCAGCCGGGACGCCATCCTGGCCTCCAACACCTCGTCGATCCCGCTGGTGAAGCTGGCCGTCGCGACCTCCCGCCCCGACCAGGTCATCGGCATCCACTTCTTCAACCCGGCACCGGTGCAGAAGCTCGTGGAGCTCATCCCGGCGCTGACCACGTCGGAGGAGACGATCAAGCGCTCCGAGGCCGTGGTCGAGCAAGTGCTGGCCAAGCACGCGATCCGCGCCCAGGACCGCTCGGGCTTCGTGGTGAACGCCCTGCTCATCCCGTATCTGCTCTCGGCCATCCGGATGTTCGAGTCGGGGATCGCGAGCCGGGAGGACATCGACAACGGCATGGAGCTCGGCTGCGCCCACCCGATGGGGCCGCTGAAGCTGTCGGACCTGATCGGACTGGACACGGTCGCCTCGGTGGCCGACTCCATGTACGCCGAGTTCAAGGAGCCGCTGTACGCCGCTCCGCCGCTGCTGCAGCGGATGGTGGACGCGGGCCGCCTGGGCCGGAAGACGGGATCGGGTTTCTACACCTACTCCTGAGCCGGACCGTACGCCCGAGCCGCGTCGCATCCGTCGCGTCTCGTCCGCGCCGTGCCGCGCGGTACGCGCCGCATGATTCGCACAGGTGTTTCACACGGGGTGTGAGGAGCGTGTCCGCATATGCCGTGCGCACACGCTCCCCGGCTCCCACCGGGGAGTGTTGACTCGGGATCGCTCGGCCGAGGGACCATCGGACGACCATCCCGAACAGGAGCAGACAGGTGACCACCGACCCCGATCACTTAGCCGTCGTCGAGGAGTACGCCGAACTGCGCCGCTCCCTCGACGTCGGCCTCGCCCGTATCGACGGGCACCTCGCCCTGCTGGCCCAGCGCCACGACCGGATCGACCGGGACCTGGACGATCTGGCCGCACGAGTGGTGACGCTCGAGCACACCAGATGGCCCCTGCCCGCAGTCGCCGCGCTCACCGCACTGGGCGCGCTGGCGGTCGCGGTCTGGCAGGCGACCGGCGGCTAGGACGTTTCTTGAAGCAGCGTCGCCCGCGGGCGGGCGACGCTGCTTTCGAAGCGCGCCCGGGGCGTCCCGCGGAAGCGCCGTCCGGGCCCCGGCGCAGCCACGGAGTCGCCGGGGCCCGCCGGGCGCTCGTCCCGGCTCATCCCAGGCGCAGATGGTGCAGCATCAGCAGACCCGCCGCCATGTTGGCGGCGGGGATCTCGCCGCGGGCGACCATGTCCGGGACCAGCTTCAGCGGTATCCACTCACGGCGCGAGGACTCGAAGGCGTCCTCTGGAGGGCCGACGTAGGTGGCTCCGTCCGACCAGTAGAGGTGGTGCCGGGCGTCGGTGAGCCCGTTGGACGGTTCCACGGTCATCAGGTGCCGGAGCGGACCGGGGCGCCAGCCGGTCTCCTCCTCCATCTCCCGGGCCGCGGCGAAGGCGATGTCCTCGCCGTCCTCCACGACGCCCGCAGCGAGCTCCCAGCCCCAGCTGTCGGTGATGAACCGGTGCCGCCACAGCATCAGGACCTCGTTTGCCTCGTTGACGGCGGTCGCGACGGCGACCGGCCGGAGCCGGATCAGGAAGTGGTCGAGATGCCGGCCGTCCGGCAGCTCGACGTCCGCGAGATTGACCCTGAACCAGCGGTTCTCATAGACGGTTTGCTCGCTCAGCTTCGTCCACTGCACGGTTATGCCACCTTCCGACACGTAGGTGGCAATATCGCAGCAGGAGCTCGGGCCGAGGGGAACGCTCACAGGAGGCGCAGGAGGGCTCACATGGGTACGCGCAGGGCCCCTTCGATGATTTCGGCCGCCTCGGCGGCCGGGGCGGAGCCGTGCGCCGCCAGGTTCGCCCGCACCGTCCGCAGGCGGTCCCTGAGCCTCAGCGACTCCATCCCCCTGGCCCGTTCGGTCATCTCGACGGCCGTCCGCGCCGCCCGCTCGTCCTCGCCCTGCCGCAGCTCGATCTGGCTGAGCACGGCCAACCGGTGCACCCGACCGCGGTCGTGGGACGGCACGGCGGCCGCCGCGTCGGCGTGCTCCCTGGCCGCCCCCAGTTCCCCCAGGCACTGCAGCGCCTCGGCGACCTGGACGTTCACCAGCCCCGGCTGCACATAGCCCGTCTCGTCCGGCTCGTGCCGCGGGAGGATCCGCTCCGCCTCCTCCTCGGCCCGCCGGATCCGGCCCAGCGCCGCGCCCCCGTCGCCGAGATGGGCGTACGCCTTCGCCTGCATCGCGTAGAGGTCGGTGGCCAGCGCCGGGGTTATCTGCCGGCCGGCCGTCCGCAGCGCCGCCTCGGCGAAGGCGACCGCCTGCCGGTACTCCCCCATGAACAGGGACTGGTTGACGAGCAGCGCGATCACGTACGCGCCGAGTCCCCGGTCACCGCTCGCCTTCGCAAGCCGCAGTGCCTGGTGGAAGTAGCGCTGTGCCAGCCCGTGGGCGTCCGAGTCGTAGGCGCAGATGCCCGCGACGGCCACCAGACCGCCGGTCGCCCGGTGCAACTGGCGGCCGAGGGCGTCGCTGTAGGCGCCGCGCAGCAGCGGGGCCGCCTCGCTGTCGAGGAAGCCGACGATCCGGGAGCGGGTGGCGATCCCCCCGGCCTTGCGGTACATCAGCTCGTAGTGGGCCCGGGCCGCGCGGAGCATCTTGATGTCGGCCATGCTGACGCGGGTGCGTCCGTCGCGTGACACATCCGCGTCCTCCGGCGGGTTCTCCCACTCCCACACGGGCATCACGGCGGGTGTGCCGGTGACCGCCGGTGCGCCGATGACATGGGGACGCTGCTGCTCGTCGGAGCGCCACAGCGCCGTGGCGCGCTCCACGAAGCCGGAGAGCGGGGACCCGTGCTGGACCGCGGTCTCCCCCGGTACGCCGAGTCCGATGTCGTCGAGGGTGACCGGGCGGCGCAGCCGGACGGCGAGCACCTCGCAGATCAGGTCCGGCACCTGGCCGCGGGGACGCTGGCCCTTCAACCAGCGCGCCACGGCCGTGTGTTCGTAGCGGAGCGAGAGGCCTCTCGCCCGGCCCGCCTGGTTCACATGGGCGGCCAGGCCCGCGTGCGAGATGCCCGCCTCGTCGAGCAGCGCGTCGAGCAGGGTGTTGGGCTGCATGGGCCCCTCCGTTGGCTCGGTGTGGCCCAGAGTAGTGGAGCGGGCTTCGCACGGGGTGTGAAACAAGTGCATATATCCGCGCCGTGCGCGCTCTGCCGCTGTCCCGCGCGCGCCGGTTGACTGTTCTTCCTCTCAAGGAGGCGGCCGGGCCGCCGGCTCCCCCTCGTACAGTGCGGCGGCCCGCATCCGCGCCGTCCGTCCTGCTGATCTGCCCGACACTCCGCGGCAGGACGGACGGCGCCGGCCGCGAACGGCCCTTTCCCCGTCGGTGATTGGAGGGATCAGGGCGGGAACGGCGCAGCTCCGGTGACGGACTGCGCCGGCACCCGTGCCCGACCTTCGTGCCACGGCGGCGTGCCCGGAGCAGCGCTCGGCCCGCCGTCCGGGTGGCGCGACGGCGGGAAGCGCGCCCACGGGGCGAGACGGACGGCACGGGCGCGGCGCCCGAGCGATCCGGCCGGACGGGCCGGGGGCAGCACGGATCCCCGCAGCGATGCTCACCGCACGAGTGGCCTCGGAGGGGCGGGGCGGTGGGTGCATGCGCGAGGGGCGCGTCCGGACCGGGTCCGAACGCGCCCCTCTCGCTGTCGGCAGCGGACGCTCAGGCGCCGCGCAGCACCGCTCCGGTGCGCTCGCCGGCCAGCGCGACGGCGGCGTCACGGGCGGCCGACGCCTCCTCGACGGTCAGCGTGCGGTCGGGGGCGCGGAACCGCAGCGCGTACGCCAGCGACTTCCTGCCCTCGCCGATCTGCTCGCCCTCGAAGACGTCGAACAGGCGGATGGACTCGAGCAGTTCACCCGCGCCCTCGTGCAGCGCCTTCTCCACGTCGGCGGCGGACACCTCCGCGGCGACGACCAGCGCGACGTCCTGCGTGGCCACCGGGAAGGTGGAGATCCGCGGTGCCTGGAGGGCGCCCTCACCGGCCCGCTCCAGCAGGTCCAGGTCCAGCTCCATGGCGCAGGTGCGCTCCGGGAGCCCGAGCGCCTTGATGGCGCGCGGGTGCAGTTCGCCCGCGTGACCGACGAGGGTCTCCTCGCCGTCCACCGAGGCGTACAGCGCGGCGCAGCGGCCCGGGTGCCACGGCGTGTGCTGGTCGGCGCGGACGGTGAGCCCGGCACCGGCCTCACGGGCGACCGCGCGTGCGGACTCGATCGCGTCCGCCCAGTCCGCCGGACGGCCCTCGCCCCACCATCCGGCCTGTTCGCGCGCGCCCGCCAGGACGGTGGCGACCCGGCGCGGCTGGTGCGGCAGCGCCGCGTTCAGCACCGCGATCTCCTCGTCGGTCGGGCGGCGGTCGACCGGCAGCACGCCCGGGACCGTCTCCTCACCGGTGGGCCGGAAGACCAGCCCGGTCTCGAAGAGCGCCAGGTCGTGCGAACCGCGGCCGACGTTCCGGCGCAGCGCGGAGAGCAGTCCGGGCAGCAGCGTGGTGCGCAGCGCCGGCTCCTCGTCGGAGATCGGGTTGACCAGCGTGACCACCGTGCGTCGGGGGTCGTCGGCCGCCAGACCGAACTGGTCCAGGACCGCCTCGCCGACGAACGGGTAGTTCAGCGCCTCGACGTAACCGGCGCCGGCCAGTGCGCGGCCGACGCGGCGGTGCAGCCGCTGGCGGGCGGTGAGCCCGCGGCCGGAGGGCGGGGTGGGCAGCGTGGACGGGAGGTTCTCGTACCCCTCCAGCCGGATGACCTCCTCGGCGAGGTCGTTCGGCTCGTGCAGGTCGGGGCGCCACGACGGGACGGTCACCAGGAGCTCGTCCTGGCCGTACACGTCGCAGCCGACCTCCTGCAGCCGGCGGACCACCGTCTCGCGGCCGTAGGCGACACCGGCGACCCGGTCGGGGTGGTCGGCGCGCATCGTGATGGTGCGAGGCGCGGACGGGGCGACGATCTCGGTGACCCCGGCCTCGGCGGTGCCGCCGGCCAGCAGGACCAGCAGGTCGACGGTGCGCTGCGCGGCCGCCGCGGCGGCCTGCGGGTCGACACCCCGCTCGAAGCGCCGGGACGCCTCGGACGACAGCTTGTGGCGGCGGGCCGTGCGGGCGATGGCGACCGGGTCGAAGTGGGCGGCCTCGACGACGACCTCGGTGGTGCCGCGGACCTCGCCCGTCTCCGGGTCGGTCTCGGAGTCGGCGATCTCCGTGTTGGCCCCGCCCATCACGCCCGCGAGGCCGATCGGCCCGCGGCTGTCGGTGATGACCAGGTCCTGGGCGTCCAGGACGCGCTTGACCCCGTCGAGGGTGGTGAACTTCTCGCCGGCCTCGGCGCGGCGGACCCCGATCGGGCCGTCGAGCCGGTTGCGGTCGTAGGCGTGCAGGGGCTGGCCGAGCTCCAGCATCACGTAGTTGGTGATGTCGACGGCCAGCGAGATCGGCCGCATCCCGGCCTTCTGCAGCCGGCGCTGCATCCAGATCGGCGAGCGGGCCTCGGGATCGAGCCCGACGACGGTGCGCGCGGTGAAGCGGTCGCAGCCGATCGGGTCGGCGATCCGCACCTGGTAGCCGTACGAGTTGGGCGCGGGCACGTCGAGCAGCGCGGGGTCGCGCAGCGGGAGCCCGTAGGCGGTGGCCGTCTCGCGGGCGACACCGCGCATCGACAGGGCGTAGCCGCGGTCGGGCGTGACGGCGATGTCCAGGACCTCGTCGTACAGCTCGAGCAACTCGGTGGCGTCGGTGCCGACCTCGATCTCGGGCGGGAGCACGATGATGCCGTGCGTCCCCGCCCCCCAGTCACCCAGGCCGAGCTCGTCGGCGGAGCAGATCATGCCGCGGGACATCCGGCCGTACGTCTTGCGCTCGGCGATGCGGAAGTCGCCGGGCAGGACGGCGCCGGGGAGGGCCACGACGACCTTGTCGCCGACGGCGAAGTTGCGGGCGCCGCAGATGATCTCCTGCGGCTCGCCGGTCTGGTTGGACCGGCCCACGTCGACCGTGCAGAAGCGGATGGGCTTCTTGAACTCGGTCAGTTCCTCGACGGTGAGCACCCGGCCGACGACCAGCGGGCCGGTGAGCCCGGCGCCGAGCTGCTCGACGGTCTCGACCTCGAGGCCGGCCGAGATGAGTTTGGCCTGTACGTCACGGCCGGTCTCCGTCGCCGGCAGGTCGACGTACTCCCGCAGCCATGAAAGCGGGACCCGCATCAGATCTCCATCCCGAAGGGCCGGGTGAACCGGACGTCACCCTCGACCATGTCTCGCATGTCTTCGACGTTGTGGCGGAACATCAGCATCCGCTCGATGCCGAACCCGAAGGCGAATCCGCTGTACTTCTCGGGGTCGACGCCGCAGGCGGTCAACACCTTCGGGTTGACCATTCCGCAGCCGCCGAGCTCGATCCAGCCCTCGCTGGAGCAGGTGCGGCAGGGCCGGTCCGGGTTGCCGACGGACTCGCCCCGGCAGACGTAGCAGACCATGTCCATCTCGGCGGACGGCTCGGTGAAGGGGAAGAAGTTCGGCCGGAGCCGGGTCTTCATGCCCTCGCCGCCGAAGAGCGCGCGGACCATGTGGTCCAGGGTGCCCTTGAGGTCGGCCATGGTGAGGCCCTCGTCCACGGCGAGCAGCTCGACCTGGTGGAACACCGGGGTGTGGGTGGCGTCCAGGTCGTCGGTGCGGTACACGCGGCCGGGGCAGATCACGTACAGCGGAGGCTCGCGGTCCAGCATCGAGCGGACCTGTACGGGCGAGGTGTGTGTGCGCAGCACCACGCCGGAGCCGGACTCGTCCCCCTCGCCGCCGGTGCCCTCGCCGCCCTTCACGAAGAAGGTGTCGTGCTCACCGCGGGCGGGGTGGTCGGCCGCGATGTTCAGCGCGTCGAAGTTCAGCCACTCGGTCTCGACCTCGGGGCCTTCGGCGACCTCGTAGCCCATGGCCACGAAGATGTCCTCGATGCGCTCGGAGAGCGTGGTGAGCGGGTGCCGGGCGCCGGACGGGGTGCGGTCGTACGGCAGCGTGACGTCCACCGCCTCCTCGACCAGTACCCGGGCGTCGCGCTCGGCCTCCAGTTCGGCCTGGCGCGCGGCCAGGGACTTGTTGACGGCACCGCGGGCCTGGCCCACACGCTTGCCGGCCTCGGCCTTGGCGTGCGGCGGCAGGGCGCCGATCTCACGGTTGGCGAGCGCGAGCGGCGAGGTGGGGCCGGTGTGCGCGATCTTCGCCTCGTGGAGCGCGTCGAGGTCGCCCGCGGCGGCGAAGGCGGCGAGCGCCTCGTCCCGCATGCGCTCGATCTCTTCCGGTTTCAGTGCCTCGACCTCGACAGGGTCGTACGACTTGTTGGGTGCCGACATCTCTTCCCGTGCTTCCGATGGGGTGGCTGGGCCCCCGCTCGACGACCGAGGACGCAAAGGTGCCAAAGGACGAGTTTAGCGGGGTGACGCTACGCGAATGAGCCCGTGGGCCGCCGGGGTGCCTATCAGGTGAGATAGGCGGGCGTGCCCACGGGCAACGTAAATCGGAACTCCGCGCCGCCGCCCGGGCCGCGGCCCACGGTGATCGTCCCGCCGTGCGCCTCGACGATGCCCTTCACGATGTACAGGCCGAGACCGGTGCCACCGCGCTTGCTCCCCCGCCAGAAGCGGGTGAAGACACGGCCCATCGACTCCTCTGGGATGCCGGGGCCTTCGTCGCTCACGGTGACGACCGTTCCCTTCTCCTCGCTGCTGCCGGACGCGGGTGCCACCTCGATGGTGACCGTTCCGTCTCCGTGGCGCACCGCATTTTCGAGGAGGTTGCCGAGAACCTGGTCGATCTTGTCGGGGTCCGCCCACAACTCGGGCAGGTCGTGGTGGACGCGGACGAAGAAACGGTCCGGGGACTGGCCGCCCGCGGTGTACGCCTGGACGTGGCGGCCGACGGCGGCGGCGACGTCGACGGGCTGGCGCCGTACCTCCAGCCGGCCGGAGTCGATGCGCGAGATGTCGAGGAGCTCCGCGATGAGCCGGGTCACTCGGTTGGCGTCGGCGTCGACGGTCTCCAGCATCAGCCGCTTCTGGTCGTCGGTGAAGCGCTCCCACTTGGCGAGCAGGGTGGCGGTGAACCCCTTGACGGAGGTCAGCGGGGAGCGCAGTTCATGGGCGACGGTGGCGATCAGCTCGGCGTGGCTGCGCTCGGTGCGGCGGCGCGCCTCGGTGCCGCGGACGCTGACGACGACCCGGCGCACGGGGCCCGTGGGCGCCTCCCGTACGTAGCGGGCGGAGACCAGGACCTCGCGGCCGCCCGGCAGCAGCAGATTGCGCTCGGGCTGGCCGACCCGGGTGGCGAGGCCGCCGTACGGATCGGTGAGCGACCACCAGCGGCGGCCCTTCAAATCCTCCAGGGGCAGCACGTGCTCCAGCGGCCGGCCGAGGGCGCGGTCGGCGGGCACGGCGGTGATGCGCGCGGCGGCGGCGTTGAAGCAGATGATCCGGCCGTCCTCGTCGGCGACGACGAGGCCGTCGGGGAGGTCGTCCGGGCCGATGCCCGGACCCGCGCCGTCCCCGGCGCGTGCCGATGCCAGGAACGCCTCGGACGGCCCGCTGGTGCCGACAGTCATCCCCGTACCCCACCTCTCGAACCGGTGCAGTGGGTCCCCGAGCCCGTCACCCTACTAGTCGACGGTGACGGAGCGACACCCTGCGTCCACCGGCGGTCGACGTCGGCCGGCGCACGGCCCCCGGGTGGCGGGCGCGTGGCCGAAGAGCGGCGCCGTCCGCGCGGAGTGCCCGGCGTCGCCGGGCGGTCGTACTCGCGGCCACGGCCGGTACCTCGGGCCGGCGGACCGGATCAGACGGTCCCCGAGGGACCGGCGGACCCGTCCCGACGGCCGGTGGCGGCGCTGCAGCCGCCTGGGGCGCGCTGGGCCCGTGCGGAGGCGTAGAGGCAGACCGCGGCGGCCGTGGCGAGGTTGAGGCTCTCGGCCTTGCCGTGGATCGGCACGCGAACGACGGCGTCGGCGAGTGCCCGGGTCTCCTCGGGGAGGCCCCACGCCTCGTTGCCGAAGATCCACGCGGTCGGCCCGGACATGGTCCCGGCGTCGAGCTCGTCGTCCAGGTCGTCCTCGCCGGCGCCGTCGGCGGCCAGGACGCGCACGCCCGCCGCCCCCAGCCCGCTGACGGCCTGCTCGACGGGGACGCCGACCGCGACGGGCAGATGGAAGAGCGAGCCGACCGAGGCCCGGACCGACTTGGGGTTGTAGAGGTCCACCGAGGCGTCGGTGAGCACGACCGCGTCGGCACCGGCCGCGTCCGCGCAGCGCAGCACCGTGCCGGCGTTCCCGGGGTCGCGCACGTGCGCCAGCACGGCCACGAGCCTCGGACGGGCGGCCAGGATGTCCTCGAACGGCGAGTCGAGGAAGCGGCAGACTCCGACGAGGCCCTGTGGCGTCACGGTCTGGGAGACCTCCGCGAGCACGGTGTCGGGTGCGAGGTGGATCCGGGCCCCGGTGGCGCGGGCCGCGTCGACGATGTCCGCGTAGCGCTCGGCGGCCTCGACGGTGGTGAAGAGTTCGACGAGCGTCGGGAGGCCGTCGCCGCCCCGGTGCGCGACCGCCTCACGCACGGCCTGCGGTCCCTCGGCGAGGAAGAGCCGCTCCTTGGAGCGGAAGTTCCGCTTGGCGAGCCGTCGCGCGGCGACGACCCGCGCAGACCGCGGGGAGATCAGCTCGGGGGTCCCCATGGGGGCTCTCACTTCCTTGTGGCGTTCCGCGGTGCGCGGTCGGCGGCGCGTTCGGTCCGGTGCAGGGCGGTGCCGTGCGGTGCGGCGCGTTCGGTCCGGTGCGAGGCGGTGCCGTGCGGTGCGGTGGTACGGAGCCCTCGCGTGCCCGTCCGGAACACACTCGGACCCGCAGACCGTCGGCCTGCGGGTCCGGGTTGTCGTCCGGTGGGACGCGACCGTCAGGCCGCGGCCTTCGGGGCGTTGACGTCGCTCGGGAGGGCCTTCTGGGCCACCTCGACGAGCGCGGCGAACGCGTTGGCGTCGTTGACCGCGAGCTCGGCCAGGATCTTGCGGTCCACCTCGACGTTGGCCGCCTTCAGACCCTGGATGAAGCGGTTGTAGGTGATGCCGTTCGCGCGGGCGGCGGCGTTGATGCGCTGGATCCACAGCTGGCGGAAGTCGCCCTTGCGCTTCTTGCGGTCGTTGTAGTTGTAGACGAGGGAGTGGGTGACCTGCTCCTTCGCCTTGCGGTACAGGCGGGAACGCTGACCGCGGTAACCGCTGGCCTGCTCGAGGATCGCCCGGCGCTTCTTGTGGGCGTTGACTGCCCGCTTGACGCGTGCCACTTTTTGACTCCTTGTAGCGGGGCCGTGGTTGTCCTCACACGGCCCGGAAACGAATTGGTCCCGGTCTTGCCCGGAAGCCCCCGGTCACCGAGGGCGCGAGGTCAATCAGATGCCCAGCATCTTCTTGATCTTGGCGGCGTCACCCGGGGCCATCTCGGCGTTGCCGGTGAGGCGACGCGTCAGCTTGGACGACTTGCGCTCGAGCAGGTGGCGCTTGCCGGCGCGCTCACGGAGCACCTTGCCGGAGCCGGTGATCTTGAAGCGCTTCTTGGCACCGCTGTGCGTCTTGTTCTTCGGCATCGCGCCGTTCTCTCCTCGTCAGTGGCGCTTTCGTCGCCGGTCGTAAACCGGCAGGCGAAAGCGTCAGATGTATCGGTTGATGTCCGGGACAGGCGCCCCGGAATCAGGCCTCGGCGGGCTCTTCGGGAGTGGCCGCGGTCTGGGCGGACCGGTCCCCCTGGCGCTCCGCCTTGCGGGCGGCCTGCGCCTCACGGGCCTCGGCCATCGCCTCGGTCTTCTTCTTGTGCGGACCGAGAACCATGATCATGTTGCGGCCGTCCTGCTTCGGGTTCGACTCCACGAAACCGAGGTCCTGGACGTCCTCCGCCAGTCGCTGCAGCAGCCGGTAGCCGAGCTCCGGCCGGGACTGCTCGCGACCACGGAACATGATCGTGATCTTGACCTTGTCGCCCTGCTTGAGGAACCGGACGACGTGACCCTTCTTGGTGTCGTAGTCGTGCGGGTCGATCTTCGGCCGGAGCTTCATCTCCTTGATGACCGTGTGCGCCTGGTTCTTGCGCGCCTCACGGGCCTTCATGGCCGACTCGTACTTGAACTTCCCGTAGTCCATGAGCTTGCAGACCGGCGGACGGGCGTTCGCCGCCACCTCGACGAGGTCGAGGTCGTACTCCTGCGCAAGCTCCAGGGCCTTGGCAAGCGGAACAATCCCGACCTGCTCGCCGCTGGGACCGACAAGTCGCACCTCGGGAACGCGAATCCGGTCGTTGATGCGGGGCTCGGCGCTGATGGATCCTCCTCGGTAGCACCACGCGGCGGTCTGGCGGACAGCCACGCAACGTCTGTTTCTGTACGGACCAACCGCGCCGGTGCAACAAAAACGCCCCGACGGGACACAGGCGGGGCTCCTCGGATACCGGAACACCGCCGCGTCAGCCGCGGGGCGCTGCTTCGGACGGCTCCATCGTCCGTACGGAACGATGGGCGCCGTCTGACCGGTGACCCGCCGCCCGCGAGGGTGGCCAGGTGGGAGATCGGAGCCTCCACTTGTGGGTCGGGCACACACGTGTCCGACCGGTCGTTGCTCAAGGTTAGCAGCTCCGGCCCGAAGGGGCGAACCGGAGGACGGCCAGGCCGCGCGGACCACGGGCGCGCGGGGCGGCGGACGCGCCGCCGGGCCGGCGGGGCCGGCTAGCCGTGGACCGGCCCGGTGTATTTCTCGCCCGGGCCCCGGCCCGGCTCGTCCGGGACGATCGATGCCTCACGGAAGGCCAGCTGGAGGGACTTCAGCCCGTCCCGCAGCGGTGCCGCGTGGAAGGAGCTGATCTCCGTGGCGCCCGCGTCGAGGAGGCCGGCCAGCGCGTGGACCAGCTTCCGGGCCTCGTCCAGGTCCTTGTGCTCGTCGCCGTCCTCGGTGAGTCCCAGCTTCACCGCGGCGGCGCTCATCAGGTTCACCGCGACCGTGACGATCACCTCGACCGCGGGGACCTCCGCGATGTCGCGGGTCATGGCGGCGAAGTCGGGAGCCTGCTCGCCCGCGGGCGGCTCGGGGGTGGGGGTCGCGTCACTCATGGAGCACACGATAGGCGGTGCCCTCAGGCCCTCACGTACAGGGGCGCTCCCGGCGGCACCGCCGACGCGGGCAGCAGCGCGAGGTCGAGTCCGCGCACCAGCCGGGCCCTGAGCGTCTCGTCGGCGGCCAGGGCGCGGGCGACGCGCTGTGCGGCCTCGGAAGGGGACGCGCCGGCCCCGTCGTCGAGGACGAGCGCGAGCGTGCCGTCGGCGTTGCCGGGGCCGAGATGGGCGCGCAGCACCGCCGGCTCGGCCGCCACCACGGCCCGTACCGCCCGGGCGACGGCCGGGTCGGCCAGCGGGTCGGTGCTGGTACGCCCCTCGGCCAGGGCGAGCAGCGCACGGCCGGTCAGCTCGTACGGCACCGGACCGGCGAGGTCCAGGACCACGGTGTCGGCCTTCTCGTGGGCGGCCGCCTGGAGGGCCTGGTGCAGGGGCACGGCGACGGGCCTGGCCTGCGGGTCCCACAGGGAGAGCGCGGCGGTCGACGTGAAGGCGGGCAGGGCGCGGCGGTTCCCCGCCGTCAGCGTGGGGACCGCCATGTCGCTGGTCTTCTCGCGCCTCAGCCCCGACTCGTCCTCCTCGACCTCCCCGAGCACGGCGACGACGGGGACGAGGAGCCGGGCGCCCTTGAGCGCCTCCAGCACGGGCCCCTCGGCCGTCCGGTCCCGGGCCCACGCGGCGAGCGCCGCCTCCAGGGCCGGATCGGCGGTGCCGTCGTCGTCGGAGAAGCCGGAGTCGGGGAGGTTCTTGAGCGCCACGCGACGAGCCTAGTTCGTCGGCGGTGGTACCCCGGACGGCGGGGAGGCGCACCGCGCGTACCGGCAGGGTTCAGGCGCGGCGACCGCCGCGCCACAGCACGACCGCCGCGGCCAGCAGCAGCGCGCCGAGGCCACCGGTGACCGGGGCCAGCCAGCCGCCGCCCGGCTCGGCCGAGGAGCCGTCCGGTCCCGTGCCGAAGTACTGCTTGCGGTGGCCCTGGACGGACGCGGTCTTCGGGTCGGTGCCACCGGGTACCTGCCCGCCGCCCTTCTCGATCGCGGCCGCCGGGTCGACGATGCCGTACCCCTTGGAGTCGTCGCGCCCGTTCTTCGGGCCGCCCCTGGCGGTGTCGGCGAGGAGACGCTTGATCTGGGCGGGAGTGAGGCGGGGGTGCGCGGCACGGACGAGCGCGACCGCGCCGGAGACGAAGGCGGACGCCGCGCTGGTGCCCCAGCCCTCGTAGTACTTGCGGTCGGGATCGGCGATGACGACGTCGACGCCCGGGGCGCTGACCGTGGCGTACCAGCGCCGGGTGGAGAAGGAGGCGTGGGTGCCGAAGCGGTCGACGGCGGCGACGGCGATGACCCCGGGGTACGCGGCGGGGTACGAGATGTGGTCGCCCTTCTCGCCCCCGTTGCCCGCCGAGGCGACGACGACCGCGCCCTTGGCGAGGGCGTACTGCACGGCGGCGTCCTCACCGGCGTCGGGGTGGGCGGACTCGCTGTCGTCGCCGAGGGAGAGGTTGATGACGTCGGCGCCGTTGTCGGCTGCCCAGCGGATTCCCCGGGCGAGGGCCGTGCCACGGGTGTTGCGCGCCTTGCTGCGGGCGGGGTCGGCACCTTCCAGGATCACCCGCACGGGCAGGATCCTGGCCTCGGGGGCGATTCCGAGCACTCCGTCCTCGCGGCCGGGACCGTGGCCGTGCCCGGCGATGATCCCGGCCATCGCGGTGCCGTGCCGGGCCCAGGCGCGGTCGCCCCGCTTCGCCCCGAACCCGATGAGGTCCTTCGTGGGAAGGACGCTGCCCTCCAGGTCCGGATGGCTGTCGTCGACCCCGGTGTCGAGCACCGCGACGGTGATGCCCGCGCCCTTGGTCGTCCGCCAGGCGTCCTCGGTGTGCAGGGCGTCCAGGGCCCACTGCCGGACCCGGATCCCGTCGGCCTGCGCGGGCGCGGCGGAGACGAGCGAGAACGCGACGGCCGTGGCCACCGTCCCCAGGAGCCGTCGGGTCGTGGCGCGGGTGCGGAGGCGTGCTGCCGTCATTCGGGGCGCTCCGGTGGGGTGGCGGACTCGCGCAGGGCGCGCTCGATGCGGTCCGCGATTCCCTTGGCCTCGTGGCCGAGGCCGGCCTGGGCGGGGGCGGACGCGTCGCCGGGGACCGTGGCCTCGGCGGCGGGCATGGGGTCGGCGACGGGGCGGCCGTCGGCGAACCCGGAGACGGCGAAGACGACGACGGGCGCGTCGGTGAGCACGACGACGGTCCAGCTGGCCCGCTGGCGGTCGCCGAAGCCCGCGGCGACGGTGCCGGGGACCGCGTATGCGCGGGGCAGCAGATCGGTGCGCTCGTCCAGCCCCTCCTCGGAGAACCGCTTGCGCAGGGCCGCCATGCCGTCCCGGTCCGCCTCGGTGACGACCATGCCGACGGTCGTGACGCTGGAGGCGGTGGCGTCGGTGTAGGTGGCGCGGAGGACGCGCAGGCAGCCGACCGGCTGGAGCGCCTTGAGCAGCAACGGGTCGAACGCGCCGGTGCACGGGCCGTCGGGCGCGACCGCGATCCGGGTCCACACGCGGTCGGCGCCGCCGGGCCCCGCGCCGTCGCCCTTGATCGTGCGCGGGAAGAGCGAGTCGACGGGGACGCTGTGCCAGAGCGTACGGGCGTCGGTGTAGAGGGGCTGGGAGGCGGGCGACGCGGCCGAGTCGTCCACGAGCCAGCTTCCGGTGACCGCACCGCCGATCAGCCCGAGCCCGAGTACGAGGCAGACGACGGCACCCACGGTCCTGGCGGGGTGCCGGTCCCGGACGGGCCGCAGCCGGGTGGTGATCTCGGTGGGCGTCTCGGGGACGGGGCTCGCGCTGGGCCCCGGAGGACCACCGGGCGAACTCCACGGCCAGGGGCTGCCCGGGGCACCCGCCGCCCCGCCGACCGCCGGGGCGGGTGACGGCGGGGAGGTGTACGGGGCGGTAGACGGCGGCGCGGAAGGAGCTGCGGCTGCCGGCGGCCCTCCGGGTCCGGTGGCCGTCACGGGTGCCGGGACTCCTGCCGGGGCCGGGGGCGTCCGCGGCGCAGAGGGCGCGAGGGGCCGGGCGGAGGGCGCCGGGGTCGTCTCGGCCGCGAGGGGCCCGGCGGAGGGTACCGGGGTCGTCTCGGCCGCGAGGGGCCCGGCGGAGGGTACCGGGGACGTCCCGGGCGCACCACCGGCATGCGGCGGCGCGAGGGGGCGCGGAGGTATCTCCTCCACGGCACGGGGCGCGGCAGCGTCCTGGCGGCCGGCGGGAGACGGGGGCACGGACGGCCGGGCGGGACGGCCCGCGGAAGCGCCCGGGACCGCCCCGCGGGGCGCCGGAGCGCTCGGGCCGTTCCCCGTGATCCGAGGTGCCGACGGCTGCGGCGGGCGGGGCGACGCCGACCCGGGAGCCGGGCCGGTCGGACCGGAGGGACCGGTTGAGCCGGTCGAACTGGTCGAGCTGGTCGAGCCCGTTCCGGACCCGTCCGGTTCGCCCCCGGCCCGGCCCGGATCGTTCGCGGCGCGGGCCGGATCGTTCGCAGCGCGGGCCGGGGACATCGAGACGGCGTGGCCCGTGGTGGCGGTCGTGCGGGATCGGGGCGCGGGGGCTGAGGGGGCGTCAGCGGGCGCGGTGCGCGGGCGGGGTGCCGGCGGGACGGAGCCGGCGCGGGGGTCCGGGACGGAGTCCTTGACCGGACGAAGCCGGATGGTCGTCTCGGCGGGTGCGGGGGCCGGGACCTGCGGGGCGCGGGACGGGCGGGCGGGGACACGCGGGCGCTGCGCCTCGGTGCTCATCCGCCCCCCCGTTTCCTGGTGCTCGTACCGCCGCCGGATCGCCTTTCGGGGCAGGCCCGTTCGTCGCCGCGCCCCTCACTCTACGGGCTGGCGCACGCCGGAAGGGAATGGGGACAGCGGCACCCGGGGGATCTGCGCAGAACGTCCCCCTACCCTCGGGTAGACCCGTCTGGCAAGCTCTGCGCATGACTCCCCGTGCCGCTCTCAGGACCCGGTACGACCGGGCCACCGCCCACCTCGACGCGCCCCTCGCCATCGTGGACCTGGAGGCGTTCGACGCCAACGCGGCGGATCTGGTCGGGCGCGCGGGCGGGAAGCCGGTCCGGGTGGCCAGCAAGTCCGTGCGGTGCCGGGCGCTGCTCGAGCGGGTGCTGGCGAAGGACGGCTTCTCGGGGATCATGTCCTACACGCTGGAGGAGTCGATCTGGCTGGCCCGGGCGGGTTTCGGCGACGTGCTCCTCGCCTACCCGTCCGCCGACCGCGCCGGTTTCGCCGAACTGGCCGGTGACGCCAAGCTCGCGGGCGTCGTGACGGTCATGGTCGACGACCCCGCGCAGCTGGACCTGGTCGACCGCGCCCGGGACGGCGGCACCGAGGAGATCCGGATCTGTCTGGAACTGGACACCTCTCTGCGTCTGCTGGGCGGCCGGATCCGTTTCGGTGCGCGGCGCTCGCCGCTGCGCGCCCCCGAGGACCTGGCCGAGCTGGCCCGCGCGATCGTCGCCCGCCCCGGGTTCCGGCTGGTGGGGCTGATGGCGTACGAGGGTCACGTCGCGGGAGTCGGTGACGCGGTCGCGGGCAGTCCGCTGCGCTCGCGGATGGTCAGGCTGATGCAGTCCGCGGCCCGGCGCGAGCTGGCGCGGCGGCGGGCGGACGTGGTGCGTGCGGTGCGCTCGGTGGCCCCGGACCTGGAGTTCGTGAACGGCGGCGGCACCGGCAGTGTGCAGCACACGGCGGCGGAGGACGCGGTCACGGAGATCGCCGCGGGCTCCGGCCTGTACCTGCCGAGGCTCTTCGACGACTACACGTCGTTCAGCGGGCGGCCCGCGGCGTTGTTCGCGCAGCCCGTCGTGCGCCGCCCGGGCGTCGGCGTGGTGACGGTGCTCGGCGGCGGCTACCCGGCTTCGGGCGCCGCCGGGCGGGACCGGCTGCCGGTGCCGTACCTGCCGGAAGGGCTCCGCTACGACCCGATGGAGGGGGCGGGCGAGGTGCAGACGCCGCTGCTGGGCCCGCCGGCGGACGATCTCCTCATCGGCGACAAGGTGTGGTTCCGGCACGCGAAGGCCGGGGAGCTGTGCGAGCGCTTCGCCTCGCTGCACCTGGTCGAGGGGGAGCGGGTGACGGCCACCGTGCCGACGTACCGGGGCGAGGGCCGTACGTTCCTCTGAGTCGTCGGGCGGAAGGGCCCGGGTGCCTCGATGACCCGGACGGCCGCGACCCGGCGGTGCCCGGGGGCCCGGCGGTGCCCGGGGGCCCGGCGGTGCCCGGGGGCCCGGCGTTCACGGCTCGACCGTGGAGCCGACTCCCCCGCTGACGTCCGTCAGCGGCCGGATGCCCTTGATGATCCGGTCCATGTCGGCGAGTGGCGGGGCGTAGGGCCCCGCGTCGAAGGCGAAGCGGACGATGATCAGCGATTCGGAGCCGACGGCGGAGGGGAAGACGAGGGACTGGACGTAGCCGCCCGGGCCGGCGCCCGTCGTCACCCGCCAGCGCACCACGTGGCCGGTGCGCCCGGCGACCGTGACGGGAGCGGACTTCACCAACTCGTGCCCCTTGATGCCACCGTGGATACGGTTGCCGACGCGGTCGTTGTCGTACGCCCAGTCCGCGGCGATGCCGACGTCCTGGCCGGCCAGTTTCTCGGGCGACTTCACGTTGGTGACCGTGGCAGTGCGGGAGGACACCGTGCCGTGGCGGCAGAACTCGGCGGAGTCACCGGGGCACTTGTAGGAGCCGGCGGTCACCATGGTCGGCACCGGATCGACGCCGGAGCTCGACTTCTGCCAGCCGTCGAGCAGCGGCAGGGAGATGCCGTTGAGCTGGTCGACGAGGACGTCCGGGTCGCCGGCGGCCGACGGGCCCGGCTCCGGGACGTTCCCCGTCGCGGAGGGCTGCGCCGAGGGGGCGGCCGGCGCGGACTGCGGGGCCGTTCGTTCGTCGTCCTCGCCGAGGAGGACGACGCCGGTGGCGATCGCGGCCACGAGGACCGCGCCGGCGGTGACGAGCGCGACGATCGCCCCCTTGCCGATGCCGCCGTGCCCGGCCGCGCCGGCGAGCGGCACGGGCGCGGTGACGGCCGGTGCGGCGGCCGGCGGCTGCGGGGCGCCGGCGGTGCGGGTGTGCCCGGTCCAGGCACGGCCGTCCCACCAGCGTTCGTGGGTCGGCGTGCCGGGGTCCGGGTACCAGCCCGGGGGTCCCCCCAGGCCGCCAGGCGTGGGGGGAGGGGTCGTCATGCTCATCCGGCCACCCTATGAGGGGTCGGGCACGCCCCTACACAGGGGTGACGTACGCGCCCGAGATGCCGCCGTCGACGAGGAAGTCGGTGGCGTTGACGAAGGAGGAGTCGTCGCTGGCGAGGAACGCCACGGCCGCGGCGATCTCCTCCGCGTCGGCGAACCGGCCGACGGGGATGTGCACCAGCCGGCGCGCCGCCCGCTCCGGGTCCTTGGCGAACAGCTCCTGCAGCAGCGGGGTGTTGACCGGTCCCGGGCACAGGGCGTTGACCCTGATGCCCTCGCGGGCGAACTGCACGCCCAGCTCGCGGGACATGGCGAGGACCCCGCCCTTGCTCGCGGTGTACGAGATCTGGGAGGTCGCCGCGCCCATCCGGGCCACGAACGACGCGGTGTTGATGATGGAGCCCCGGCCCTGGCGCTGCATATAGGGGATGGCCGCCTTGCAGCACAGGTACACGGAGGTCAGATTGACCTCCTGGACCCGCTTCCAGGCGTCCAGTCCCGTCTCCAGGATGGAGTCGTCGTCGGGTGGCGAGATGCCGGCGTTGTTGAAGGCGATGTCGACGCTGCCGTAGGTGTCGAAGGCGGTCCGGAACAGCGCCTCGACCTGTTCGGCGTCGGTCACGTCCACCTTCACGAAGGTCCCGCCTACCTCCTCGGCGGCGGTCTTGCCCGCGGTCTCGTCGATGTCGCCGCAGACGACGTGGGCTCCTTCGGAGGCGAGACGGCGCGCGGCGGCCAGGCCGATGCCGCTGCCGGCGCCGGTGATGACGGCGGTGCGGCCGACGAGCCGGCGGCAGACGGGGGTGTCGCTGTGGGCAGTGGTCATGGGATCTCAGGCCTCCGTGCTGATGAAGACGTTCTTGGTCTCGGTGAATGCGGTGAGGGCGTCGGGACCGAGTTCGCGGCCGACGCCGGACTGCCCGTAACCGCCGAACGGGGTCCAGTAGCGGACGCTGGAATGGGAGTTGACGGACAGATTGCCCGCGGCGACCGCCCCGGAGACCCTCAGCGCCCGGCCGACGTCACGCGTCCAGATGGACCCGGAGAGCCCGTACTCGGTGGCGTTGGCGAGGCGTACGGCGTCGTCCTCGTCGTCGAAGGGCAGCACGACGGCGACGGGGCCGAAGACCTCCTCGGTGGCGACGGGCGCCTCGGGGGCGACACCGGTGACGAGCGTCGGCGGGAACCAGAAGCCCGGGCCGTCGGGGGCGCTGCCCCGGACCGTCGCGAGGTCGTCGGTGACGTACGCCCGTACGCGGTCGAGCTGGGCGCGCGAGATGAGCGGGCCCATCTGCGTGGCCTCGTCCGCGGGGTCGCCGACGACGACCGACTTCAGCGCCGGGGCGAGGCGGTCGAGGAAGGCGTCGTACACCGGGCGCTGCACGAGGATGCGGGTGCGCGCGCAGCAGTCCTGGCCGCTGTTGTCGAGGAAGGCCATCGGTGCCGCGGCCGCCGCCGCCTCGATGTCGGCGTCGGCGAAGACGATGTTGGGGCTCTTGCCGCCGAGTTCGAGGGTCACCCGCTTCACACGCTCGGCGCAGAGCGCCATGATCTGCTTGCCCACCCGGGTGGAGCCGGTGAAGACGATCTTGGCGACGCCGGGGTGGCGCACCAGCGCGTCGCCCGCGACGGCGCCGTGACCGGGCAGCACCTGGAAGAGGTGCTCGGGAAGGCCCGCCTCCAGGGCTAGTTCGGCAAGGCGCAGCGCGGTCAGCGGGGTCGTCTCGGCGGGTTTGAGGACGACGGCGTTGCCGGCGGCGAGCGCGGGGGCGGTGCCCCAGGCGGCGATCGGCATGGGGAAGTTCCAGGGTGCGATGACGCCCACGACCCCGAGCGGTTCGAGGAGGGTCAGGTCGATGCCCCCGGGCACGGGGATCTGGCGGCCGGTGAGCCGCTCCACCCCGCCGGCGGAGTAGTCGAGCAGATCGCGGACGTTGCCGGCCTCCCAGCGGGCGTTGCCGAGCGTGTGCCCGGCCTCGCGCACCTCGAGCAGGGCGAGTTCCTCGATATGGTGGTCGACGACGGCGGCGAAACGGCGCAGCAGCCTGGCCCGGTCGGCGGGGGCCGCGGCAGCCCAGGCGCGCTGGGCGCGCGCCGCCCGGCCCACCGCGGCGTCGACGTCGGCGGCGTTCGCACCGGGGACGGTGGCGACGACCTCCTCGGTGGCCGGGTTGAGCACGTCGAGTGCGTACGGTTGCGACAAGTGGTGCCTCACATGCGTTCGAAGGAGCGGCGGAGCTCCCAGTCGGTCACCGCGGCGTCGAAGGCTTCGAGCTCGACCCGGGCCATGTTGCTGTAGTGGGCGACGACCTCGTCCCCGAAGGCGGCCTTGGCGATGGGACTGTTCTCCCAGAGCTCGGCGGCCTCGCGGAGGCTGGTCGGCACGTGCTCGTAGTCGGCGCCGTAGGCGTTGCCGGTGCAGACCTCGGGGAGTTCCAGCTTCTGTTCGATCCCGTACAGGCCGGCCGCGACCAGGGCGGCGACGGCGAGGTGGGGGTTGACGTCGCCGCCGGGCAGCCGGTTCTCGAAGCGCATCGAGCGTCCGTGGCCGACGACGCGCAGCGCACAGGTCCGGTTGTCGTTGCCCCAGGCGACGGCGGTCGGGGCGAAGGAGCCCGGCTGGAACCGCTTGTACGAGTTGACGTTCGGCGCGTACAGCAGGGAGAAGTCGCGCAGGGCGGCCAGCTGCCCGGCGAGGAAGTGCCGCATGACCGGCGACATTCCGTACGGTCCGTCGCCCGCCATGGCGTTGCGGCCGTCGGCGTCCGCGAGGGAGAGGTGGATGTGGCAGGAGTTGCCCTCGCGCTCGTTGTACTTCGCCATGAAGGTGATCGAGACGCCTTCCTGGGCGGCGATCTCCTTGGTCCCGGTCTTGTAGATCGCGTGCTGGTCGCAGGTGACGAGGGCTTCGTCGTAGCGGAACACGATCTCGTGCTGGCCCGGGTTGCACTCGCCCTTGGCGGACTCGACGGTCAGGCCGGCGGCGGCCATCTCGTTGCGGATCCGGCGCAGCAGCGGCTCGATGCGGCCGGTGCCGAGGACCGAGTAGTCGATGTTGTACTGGTTGGCCGGGGTGAGGCCCTGGTAGCCGCGGTCCCAGGCCTGCTCGTAGGTGTCCTTGAAGACGATGAACTCCAGCTCGGTGCCGACCTGGGCGGTCCAGCCGTGTTCGGCCAGGCGCTCCAGCTGGCGGCGCAGGATCTGGCGGGGTGCGGCGACGACCGGGGTTCCGTCGTTCCACGCCAGGTCGGCGATGAGCATGGCCGTGCCCTCGTTCCACGGGACACGGCGCAGTGTGGCCGGATCGGGGTGCATGGCGAAGTCGCCGTAGCCCCGCTCCCACGAGGACATGGCGTAGCCGTCCACGGTGTTCATCTCGGTGTCGACGGCGAGCAGGTAGTTGCAGCCCTCCGTACCGTGTTCCAGGACCTCGTCGAGGAAGAACCGGGCGGCGAACCGCTTGCCCTGGAGCCTGCCCTGCATGTCGGGAAAGGCCAGGACTACGGTGTCGATCTCACCGCTCGCGACGAGGGCTCTCAGCTCCTCGACGCTCAGCGGGGGTGTGCGGTCTGCCACGGGATAGCGCCTCCTAAGGTCAGCCGGGAGCCATAAGGTATTGCCGAAGACCATTGCTTGGGAAGGGGAAACCGCGACGTGGTCGAGAAGAGCGAGTCCGGGGACCGGCTCACGTCCGTGCTGCGGCCGGTGCGCGGGGGCAACGGCTTCGAGGAGGCCCTCGAACAGATCCTGCAGGTCGTACGGCTGGGACTGGTGCCCGGCGGCGAACGGCTGCCCGCCGAGCGCGAACTTGCCGAGCGCATGGGCATCAGCCGGGTCACGCTGCGCGAGGTGCTCAAGGTCCTCCAGGAGGAGGGCCTGGTGGAGAGCCGGCGCGGTCGCTATGGAGGAACGTTCGTCCGGCACCGCCCGCGCACCGAGGGCGAGGGCGAGCTGCGCCGCCGGATCGCGGCCGTGGACGTCGAGGACACGCTGCGCTTCCGCGAGGTCCTGGAGGTCGGCGCGGCGGGGCTGTGCGCGGCGCACGGACTCTCCGAGGAGGGCGCCGGGCGGCTGCGCACGGCGCTGACGGCGACGCACGACGCACCCCTGGACGACTACCGGCGGTGCGACACGCTCCTCCACCTCACGCTCGCCGAGCTGTCCGGCTCACCCACGCTGACCAAGCAGTACGCGGCCGTCCGGGCGGCCGTGAACGATCTGCTCGACTGCATCCCGCTGCTCGTGCGCAATCTGGAGCACTCCCAGCAGCAGCACGTCGCGCTGGTCGAGGCGGTACTGGAGGGCGACGCGGACGCGGCGCGCGAGGTGATGCGGGAGCACTGCGAGGGCACGGCGGCGCTGCTGCGCGGCTTCCTCGCGTGAGGCACGCCGCACGGCCTCCCCGTAGGGGCTCCGCCGGAGGCAGTCCCGTGCGCGAGCAGCACCGCGCGGCTCACCGGCAAGGGACGCGGCAGGGCCCGGTACGGACCCCGGGGACGGCCTCCCCGGCACCCTCCGGACGGGCCGCGCCAGGGCCGGGGGCACCCCCCGCCCGGCACGGTCGGCGCGGGGCGGCGGCAGGCGGGCGAGGCCCGGCCGGCATGCCGTCGGCGGCGGGCGGGAAGAGGCGCGGACACGCTCCGGGTACGCCGCCGCGCGCCGCCGGGAACGGGACGGCGTAATCCGAAAGTAACGCAGGGGTCTTGCGTTTCCCCCACCGCCACCGCAAAGGTATGGCTCCATTCCATTGGGCCCGACGCGGGAGCTCTGCCATGACGCTCGAAGACACCGACACCACCGGGAGCGGCAACACCCCACCGGACAACTACCTCGAACGCCGGACCCTGCGCCGCGGCAGCGCGGGCTGGCTGCTGCTCACCGGCCTCGGCGTCGCCTACGTCGTCTCCGGCGACTTCTCCGGCTGGAACATCGGCCTGTCCAAGGGTGGCTTCGGCGGACTCGCCGCCGCCACCGTGCTGATGGGCCTGATGTACGCCTGCCTCGTCTTCGCGCTCGCCGAGCTGTCGGCCATCCTGCCGACCGCGGGCGGCGGCTACGGGTTCGCGCGCCGGGCACTCGGCACCTGGGGCGGGTTCCTCACCGGTACGGCCATCCTCATCGAGTACATCCTGGCGCCTGCCGCCATCTCGATCTTCATCGGCGACTACGTCGAGTCACTCGGGCTCTTCGGGCTGGAGTCCGGCTGGCCCGTCTACCTCGCCTGCTTCGCCGTCTTCATCGGCATACACCTGTGGGGCGTGGGCGAGGCGCTGCGCTTCAGTCTGATCGTCACCGTCATCGCCGTCGCCGCGCTGCTGATCTTCGCCGCGGGGGCGTTCACCGACTTCCAGGTGAGCGGACTCGACGACATCCCGGTCGACGACGACGCGGTGGGCTCCAGCTCCTGGCTGCCGTTCGGACTGCTCGGCATCTGGGCCGCGTTCCCCTTCGGCATGTGGTTCTTCCTCGGCGTGGAAGGCGTACCGCTCGCCGCGGAGGAGGCCAAGGACCCGGTCCGGTCCATGCCGAAGGCACTCGCGCTCTCGATGTCGATCCTGGTGCTGCTGGCGCTGATCACCTTCTTCGCCGCCACCGGTGCCCGCGGCTCGGCCGCGATCCAGGAGGCGGGCAACCCGCTGGTGGTGGCACTGCAGGGCGACGGCGACCCGACCGCGCTGAGCCGCTTCGTCAACTACGCCGGACTCGCCGGCCTGGTCGCCTCGTTCTTCTCCCTGATCTACGCCGGGTCGCGCCAGCTGTTCGCCCTGTCCCGGGCGGGCTACCTGCCCCGCTTCCTGTCGCTGACCAGCCGCCGCAAGTCGCCGTACCTGGGCCTGCTGATCCCCGGCGCGATCGGCTTCGCGCTGGCCGCCGGCACCGGGGACGGGGCGCGGATGCTGAACATCGCCGTCTTCGGCGCGACGATCAGCTACGCCCTGATGGCGCTGTCCCACATCGTGCTGCGGCGGCGCGAGCCGGAGCTGCCGCGTCCGTACCGCACCCCCGGCGGTGTGGTGACCTCGTCCGTCGCCTTCGTCCTCGCGCTGTCCGCGCTGGTGGCGACCTTCCTGGTGGACAAGGACGCGGCGTTCATCGCACTCGCCGTGTACGGCGTCGCCCTCGCCTACTTCGCCTTCTACAGTCGGAAGCGTCTGGTGGCCCGTGCCCCGGAGGAGGAGTTCGCGGCGCTCGCCGCGGCCGAGGCGGAACTGGTCCGCGACTGACGCGCCGGCGTTCCGCGGTGCGGCCGCCCGCCGATCCGGGCGCCGCACCGCGGACGCCGCACCATGGATCCCGGGGGCCGTGCACCCCGGTAACGGCGGCCGTGCTCCCGCGTCAGGGGGCCGGCCTCGTGTCCGCGCCCCGGGCGGGCCCGACCTCGGTGGCCGCACACCCCGGGGCCGGGCGTCCGACACCGTGGCCATGGGGGCCGCGGTCCCGTGTCAGGGACTTCTGGACCAGGACGTCCACACACCACCGGACAACCGAACCACCGCATCACGACCGGAGGACCCGCGACCGTGACCCAGCCGCTCATCGGCGTCAGCACCTACCTGGAGGACGCCTCCTGGGGCGTGTGGCGCCTGCCCGCCGCACTGCTGCCCGTCGGCTATCCGCGCCTCGTCCAGTCGGCCGGGGGCATCGCCGCGATGCTGCCGCCGGACGAGCCCGGCCGGGCCGCCGCGACCGTGGCCCGGCTCGACGGGCTGGTCGTCGCGGGCGGGCCCGATGTCGAGCCCGTCCGGTACGGGGCCGAACCCCATCCCCGCACCGGACCTCCGGCCCGGGAGCGGGACGCCTGGGAACTGGCCCTGATCCGGGCGGCGATCGACACCGGCACCCCGCTGCTCGGGATCTGCCGGGGGATGCAACTGCTGAACGTCGCCCTCGGCGGCACGCTCGTCCAGCACCTCGACGGGCACGTGGAGGCCGTCGGCGTCTTCGGCCGGCACGCCGTGACACCGGTCGCCGGTACGCGGTACGCCTCGCTGGTGGCGGAGGAGTCGCCGGTTCCGACGTACCACCACCAGTCCGTGGACCGCCTCGGCGACGGCCTCGTCGTCTCGGCGCACGCGCACGACGGAACCGTGGAGGCCGTAGAGCTCCCGGACCCGGCCTGGGTCCTCGGGGTGCAGTGGCACCCGGAGATGGCCGACGACACCCGCGTCATGGCGGGCCTCGTCCGCGCCGCCTCCTGACCGCTCCCGACGGGAGCCTCCCCAGCGCACCGCACCCGACGGCGAACGCTCCCGGCCCGCTCGGTCCTCAACCCCCGGACCGCGTCAGCGACAGCAGGTCGCGGGCCGGGCCCGTGGGGCGGTGGCCGTGGGGCCAGACGGCGCGGAGGTCGCGGCGGAGGCGGACCGCCTCGACGGGGATGCGGACGAGGCGGCGGGACGCCAGTTCCTCCGTCACGGCGAGTTCGCTGAGGACCGCGGGACCGGCGCCGCTGACGGCAGCCGCCTTCACCGCCGTCGTGGAGGCGAGTTCGAGCAGGGGCTCGGCGAGACCGCCGTGGTCCGCGAGCGCCGAGTCGAGCACCTGCCGGGTGCCCGAGCCGCGCTCGCGCAGCACCAGCGGGGTCGCGGCCAGCCTCTCCGGCGACAGCGGCGAACGCCGGCGCGCCCACTCGTGGCCCGGCGCCGCGACGACCACGAGCCGGTCGTGGCCGACGACCGCGCCGTCGAGTCCCTCCGGCACCGCCAGCCCCTCGACGAAGCCGAGGTCCGCCTCGCCGCGCAGCAGACGCTCCGCCACCGCCGCCGAGTTGCCCGCGAGCAGTGACACCGCGGTGCCCGGGCGTTCCTGGCGGAGTGCGATCAGCCAGCCGGGCAGCAGGTACTCGGCGATGGTCATGCTGGCGGCCACCCTCAACCGGGAGTCGCGCCGGTCACGCAGCGCCTGCGCTCCGGCGTCGAACGCCTCGGCCGCCTCCACGATCCGCCGGGCCCAGTCCGTGACCAGCGCGCCCGCGTCCGTGAGCCGGGAGCCGCGCGGCGAGCGGTCCACCAGCGCGACGCCCAACTGCCTCTCCATGGACCGGATCCGGCTGCTCGCCGCCGGCTGGGTGACGCCGAGTTCACGGGCGGCGCGCCCCAGGCTCCCGTGCCGGGCGACCGCGAGCAGCAGCTCCAACGCCGCGAGGTCGGGCACCCGGTGGGCCACCGGCCCGCGTTCTCCTTCGCTCATAAGGCCAGCTTATGGGGCCATAGTGACGGTGTGCCTGGTGGGCGGCCCGTCGGGACCACAGAGTGGGGCCATGGTCACCGTCGCCCATCCCCGCGCCTCCTCCCCCGCCGTACCGCCCGGCCCGGTCCGCCCGCCGCGGCCCGCTCCGGCGCTGCGCCGGCTCGGGCCGAACTGGTACTCCGCCGTCATGGGCACGGCCGCGGTGGCCATCGCCGGGGCGTCCCTGCCGGCGGGGCCCGCGGGAACACCGGACGTACTCGGGGCGGTCTGGGTGCTCTCCGCGCTGGCGCTCGCCACCGTGCTGCTCGCGCGCGCCGCGCACTGGGCGCGCCACCGCGACCAGGCGCGCGCCGACCTCCTCGATCCCGCGGTCGCCCCGTTCCAGGGCTGTACGGCGATGGCGCTCCTCGCGGTCGGCATCGGCTCGCTCACGGTCGGCGGCGGGGTCATCGGCCAACACGCGGCGGTTCTGACGGCGACGGCCCTGTTCGCCGCCGGCACGCTGACCGGGCTGACGGCCGCGGTGGCGGTTCCGTATCTGCTCGTCACCCGGCGCGGGGTGAGGGCGGGGGACGCGTCGCCGGTGTGGCTGCTGCCCGTGGTGGCCCCGATGGTGGCGGCGACGCTGGGCGCGCTCCTCGTGGACAGGGTGCCCGCCGGACCGTGGCGCGGGGCCGCGCTGCTCGGCTGCTACGGGCTGTTCGCCGTGAGCCTGCTCGCCGTGCTCGTGATCCTCCCGCTGGTGACCCTGCGGCTCCTCCGTGAGGGTCCGCCGCCGCTCGCCCTCACGCCGGCCCTGTTCCTCGTGCTCGGCCCGCTCGGCCAGTCCACGACCGCCGTGCACAAACTGGCGGACGCGGCCCCTTCGGCGGTCGGACCGGCCGACGCGGCGGCCCTCGGCTCCTTCGCGACCGGCTACGGGACCGTCGCGCTCGGCCTCGCGCTGCTGTGGCTCCTCCCGGCCGCGGCGCTGGTGGCGCGGGCGGCCCGCCGGGGCATGCCGTTCGCGATGACCTGGTGGGCCTTCACGTTCCCGGTCGGCACGTGCGTCACGGGGGCGGCGGCGCTGTCGGCGCGCTCGGGCGCGACCGCTCCGGCGTGGGCCGCGGCCGCGCTGTACGCCTTCCTGGTCGTGGCCTGGGCCGTGACCGGGATCCTCACGCTGCGGGGTCTCACCCGCGGAGCGCTGCTCGCAGCGCCGTGGGCGCCGCAGCCAGCGACGGCCCGTACCAGGTGAGCATGCGGCCGTCGACGAGCGCGGCGGGGATCCCCGGAAAGGCCTCCGGACCGTCGTCCGCGGTGAAGCGGTAGGGCTCGTCGGGGAGTACGACCAGGTCCGCTCCCGCGGCGTTCAGCTCGTCGAGCGGGACCCGGGGATAGCGGTCCGGGTGCGCGGCGTAGACGTTGTCGACGCCCAGCCGGGCGAGCACGTCGCCGGCGAAGGTGTCGCGGCCGAGGACCATCCAGGGCCGCCGCCAGACGGGCACCACCGCACGGCGCGGCCCGGCCGGCGGCTCGACGGCGTCCCAGGCGGCCTCGGCGTCGTCGAGCCACCGGGGACGGGGCACCCCGCAGGCGTCCAGGACCCGCTGCAGCTCGGTGAACGCCTGCGGCAGGGTCCTCACTTCGGTGACGAGCACGTCGAGCCCCGCGGCGCGCAGCACGGCGAGGTCGGGTTCCCGGTTCTCCTCCTCGTTGGCGACCACGAGATCGGGCCGCAGCGCGACCACCGCCTCCACGTCGGGGTTCTTCGTGCCCCCGATCCTGGCGGCGCGGAGTCCGGCGGGACGGGTGCACCAGTCCGTGGCACCGGCCAGCAGCCCGGGCGCGCTGACCGCGATGGCCTCCGTGAGCGAAGGCACCAGCGAGACGACCCGGGTCACGGTGCGACGGCCTCGATGTGGTCGGCGACGGCGACGACGAGGAGGCGGGTGCCGGGGCGGGTGGCCCGCCAGCGGTGGAGCACCCCGCCGGAGAGGAAGAGCGTGTCGCCCTTCTCCAGGCGATGGGCACGGCCCTCGGCCTCGACCTCGGCGCCGCCGTCGGCCACGTACATCAGCTCGTCGTTGCGGTGCTGGTGCTCGCCTCCGGCGTCCTGCTCGCCGGTGAACTCGACGGCGTGGAGCTGGTGGTGACCCCGTACCAGATGGCGCACGCCCGGCCGGGTGACGAGGCCGGTGTCGTCGGCGCGGACGACGTCGACGACCCGGCAGGAGTCGGCGGCGGCGAGCAGTTCGGCGGCGGTCGTCTCCAGTGCGTCGGCGACGCGGTGCAGCGACCGCATGCTGGGCCGGGCCCGTTCGTTCTCGATCTGGCTGAGGAAGGGCACGGACAGGCCGCTGCGCCCGGCGACGGCGGCGAGCGTCAGATCCAGGGCCCGGCGCCTTCGGCGGACGGCGGAGCCCACGCGGAGCGCTTCCTTGTCTCCCATGGCTGAGGTCCCTCCCTCCTCTCTCTGTACCTTACGCACGTTCCGGCCCGGGCAACCCTCCGTCGCCCCTGCCGCGGCGACGAGGACCCCGCCACGTTATGTGACGGGGTCCTCACCGGTGGGGGATTCGGTCGGTCTGTTGCGGCTGCGAGCCGTTCACCCCGGCCCGGCCACCCACGTCCGCTCGTCGGCGAGACCGGGATTCTCCGCCGGCCAGGCGCGGACGGCGTCCTGCCCCTCGCCCTTGCCGGTCTCCTGGATCTTCGCCTCCAGGCCGGTGAGCTGGGCCTCGGTCGCCTTGGAACCCTGGAGCCACTTGCCGGCCCGCGGGTTCTCCTCGGAGAGGCCCTTGCGGGCGAGGGTGTGGATGCAGTCGCCCTCGCCCCACGCACCCTTCGGGTCCTTCAGCTTCCTCAGGTCGTAGGTGCTGCGGCCGTGCCGGGCCGAGCGGGCAGCACCCGGTGCGCGGCGGGCCCGCGACGGATCGGGCGGGCGGACCGGGTCCGGTCGGCACGGGGCCGGGGTGTTGTCGGCGGCGTACGGCATCATTCGGACTGTGACGCGACGCCTGATGCTCCTCGACACCGCCTCCCTGTACTTCCGCGCCTACTACGGGGTGCCGGACTCCGTGCGCGCCCCCGACGGCACGCCCGTGAACGCCGTGCGCGGACTGCTCGAGTTCATCACCCGGCTGGTCCAGGACCACCGTCCCGACGAGCTGGTGGCCTGCATGGACGCGGACTGGCGCCCGCACTGGCGGGTCGAGCTGATCCCCTCGTACAAGGCCCACCGGGTCGCGGTGGAGAGCGAGGCGGGGCCGGACGCGGAGGAGGTCCCGGACACCCTGTCGCCGCAGGTCCCCGTCATCGAGGACGTCCTGGACGCTTTCGGCATCGCGCGGGTCGGCGTCGCGGGGTACGAGGCGGACGACGTGATCGGCACGCTCACGGCGCGGGCGACGGGCCCGGTCGACATCGTGACCGGCGACCGCGACCTGTACCAGCTCGTGGACGACGCCCGCGGCATCCGCGTGCTCTACCCACTGAAGGGCGTGGGCATGATGCAGGCCACCGACGAGGCGGTGCTCCGCGAGAAGTACGGCGTGGACGGCCCGGGCTACGCGGACCTGGCGCTGCTGCGCGGCGACCCCAGCGACGGGCTGCCCGGGGTGCCGGGCATCGGCGAGAAGACGGCGGCGAAGCTGCTGGCCGCGTACGGCGACCTGGCCGGGATCATGGCCGCTGTCGACGACCCCGCGTCCGGGCTGACGCCGTCGCAGCGCAAGCGCCTGGACGAGTCGCGTCCCTATGTGGCGGTCGCCCCCAAGGTCGTCCGGGTGGCGGGCGACGTACCCCTGCCCGCCTTCGATCCGGCTCTGCCCGGGGAGCCTCGCGACCCGGCCGGGCTGGAGGAACTGGCCGCGCGCTGGGGGCTCGGCAGGGCGGTCGCCCGGCTGCGCACGGAGCTGGCGAGCGCGAGCCCCCGCGACTAGGTGTTAGCTTAGGCAAGCCTAAGCATCTACAGTCAGGGGAGACCGCCGTGGCAGAGACAGCCGC
Organism: Streptomyces sp. WMMC940; assembly: GCF_027460265.1. Classification (NCBI taxonomy): domain Bacteria; kingdom Bacillati; phylum Actinomycetota; class Actinomycetes; order Kitasatosporales; family Streptomycetaceae; genus Streptomyces; species Streptomyces sp. WMMC940. The sequence continues at coordinate 6,294,961 of NZ_JAPZBC010000001.1, read as the reverse complement.
CCGCAAGGCACCGCAGGTCCATGAGGCGCTGGTCCTGCGTACGGAACGGATCACCCCGCACATGGTGCGTCTCGTCCTCGGCGGCGAGGGCCTGGCGTCGTTCGCCACGCAGGGGTTCACCGACCACTATGTGAAGGTCGTCTTCCCGGCGCCCGGAGTGACGTACCCCGAGCCGTTCGACATGGCCCGCATCCGCGAGGAACTGCCCCGCGACCAGTGGCCGAGCAACCGGACGTACACCGTCCGTTCCTGGGACGCCGCGCACCGTGAGCTCGTCATCGACTTCGTGGTCCACGGCGACCAGGGACTCGCGGGACCGTGGGCGGCCGCGGTGCGGCCCGGTGAGACCGTGCGGCTGCTGGGCCCCGGCGGCGGCTACGCACCCGACCCGGCGGCGGACTGGCATCTGCTCGCGGGCGACGAGAGCGCGCTCCCGGCCATCGCCGCCTCGCTGGAGCAGATGCCGGTGGGCGCACGGGTCCACGCCTTCGTCGAGATCGCCGGTCCCGAGGAGGAGCAGAAGATCGCCACCCCGGACGGCGTGACCGTCACCTGGCTGCACCGGGGCTCCCGTCCCGTCGGCGAGGCACTGATCGCCGCGGTGCGCGGACTGGAGTTCCCCGAAGGGGACGTGCACGCGTTCGTCCACGGCGAGGCGGGCGCGGTACGCGAACTGCGCCGCCACCTCCGGATGGAGCGGGGCGTCCCGCGCGAGCGGCTTTCCCTCTCCGGCTACTGGCGCCTGGGCAAGTCCGACGAGGCCTGGCGGGCGATCAAGCGCGACTGGAACGCGGAAGTGGAGCGCGAGCAGGAGGACTGACCACGCGGGCGGGACGAGCGCCCACCGGCGCGGGACGCACGGCCGCCGCACCGGTGCGGGCGCACCGCCGTCAACGTGCCGACCGTCACGACAGAAAGGCATCGCCCCGCACGGGTCCGGGCCCTCCGCCCGCACCGACACAGGGCGGACCGTCGCGCGAGGGAGGCGGCCACCGCATACGGCAGTCGCGCCCGGCCCACCGCGGCACGGACGTCGACCCACCCCGCGGGACCCACGGCGCCCGCGTGCCGTGGTCGCGGACACACTCGGCGTCCGGCCCGCCGGAACGCCCCGCCGACTCGCCGACCCGCCGACCCGCCGACCCGCGGGGTGAACGTCACCGGCACCTCAGGCGCACCCGCACCACCGGCCGTCCCCCAAGCCCCACCGCGGAGCCGTCTCCGCTGCTCACGGCCCCGCTCTCCCCCGCCGGCCCTTCGCCGTCCCCCGCTACCCGGGACTCCCCGGACGGCGAAGGACTCGGCCGGAACACGGACGCGTAAAAAGTTGGGCGCGACGGCAGTCAAGACCCGCCTCCGCTCCGTATAGGGGGAGTGACACCCGCGGCGACGCAGGTCCGGGGAAGAGGGGCCGGCCGGAGCAGGCCGCGGCGAGGGGAGAGCGGTGAAGGAAGCGATACGCATCACAGGGGCACCATCGGCGGGGCCGGGACTCGACGAACTGCTCGTCCGGGTCGCGCGCGGCGATCAGCAGGCCTTCTCGCGTGTGTACGACGCGGTCTGCGGACCCGTACTCGGCGTCGTCCGCGGGGTGTTGCGCGATCCGGCACAGTCGGAGGAAGTGACGCAGGAGGTGCTGGTGGAGCTGTGGCGCACAGCCGCGCGCTACCGGCCTTCCCGCGGCTCGGCCCTCACCTGGACCCTCACCCTCGCCCACCGCCGCGCCGTCGACCGCGTACGCTCCGCCCAGGCATCCGCCGAACGCGAGCACAGAGCCGCACGGCTCGGCGGCACACCGGCGTTCGACGACGTCGTCGAACAGGTCGAGGCCCGGCTGGAACGGGAGCAGGTACGGCGCTGTCTGCGCACGCTGACCGAACTCCAGCGCCAGTCGGTGACCCTGGCCTACTACCGCGGCCTCGCCTACCGGGAGGTCGCCGAACTGCTCGCGGTGCCGCTGGGCACGGTCAAGACACGGATGCGCGACGGACTGATCCGTCTGCGCGACTGCCTGGGGGTGAACGGATGAGCGCCGCGGCGAAGGGAGCGGGGCGGGACGCCGAACTGCACACGCTGACCGGCGCATACGCCCTCAATGCGCTCGGCGACCGGGAACGCGCCCGGTTCGAACGGCACTTGGCCGTGTGCGCGGCCTGCGAGCAGGAGGTGCGGGAACTCGGCGCCACGGCGGTACGGCTCGGGCTCGCCGCGACCGAGAACCCGCCGTCCGCGATGAAGTCCCAGGTGCTGGCCCGGATCTCGACCGTACGCCAGGAACCCCCGAAGGTCGCCGCCGCGGAGGCCGGCCGGATCCCGGCACCGGTCCACCGGGCCCGTCCAGCGGGTCGGCGCAGGCTCCCGGGGTTCGTCCTCGCCGCCTGTGTCGCGGGGCTCGCGGCGCTCGGCGGCGTCACGTTCGCGCAGCAGCGCGCCGTCGACGAGGCGCGGACCGAGGCCCGTGAGGCCGCCGAACTGGCACAGCGGCGGACCCAGGCACTCGCGGACGTCCTCACCGCGCCCGACGTGCGCACGCTGAGCACGAAGCTCGGCGAGGGCGCCACCGGCACGGTGGCCGTCTCCCGCGAACGCGACCGTGCCGTCTTCCTCGCGTCCGGCCTGCCCCGGCCGGAGAGCGGCAAGGTGTACCAACTCTGGTTCGCGGACGGCGACACCATGCGTCCGGCCGGGCTGCTCGCCTCGGCGGGAGGCGCGGAGGCACTGCTCATGGACGGCGCGGTCGGCCGGGCGACGGGCATGGGCATCACCGTCGAACCCTCCGGCGGCTCCCGGGCCCCGACCTCCGAACCACTGGGCCTGCTCAGCTTCCCGGCCGGGTAGGGCGGGTACGGCGGGGAGGGACGCGTTGCCCTCGGGGCGGTGCACGGAGCGGGGGCGATTCCCGCCCGCTGGACGCGTCCTACCCACGTCCCTCTCCCGGGACACGGTTCCCGCGTCCTCGGCGCGCCTGACCTGCGGCGCCTGGCGCTCACGCTCGGGCGGTGGCCGTCCGTCGCGTTCGGGTGCGGTGCACGTCCCGGCCCGGTGCCGGCCGAGCGCCCGCACCGCGGTGTTCCGGCGCCCGCTTCCCCGGCGTCGGGCGGGCGCCGGGCGAATCCCTCGTCGGCCCCGAGCCCCACGGCGCTCACGTTCCGCGCGCCGGGGCGGCGCCGGTGGACCGGGCACGTGGGCCTCCGAGCCGGTGGGCGCCGCACGCGGTGCGGGCGCTCCGGCACTCGAGGGTGTGCGCCCGCACAGCCCGGTGTGCCGCCCGCGCCGGGGCGGCACACCGGCACCGAAGGTCAGCCGACCGAGCTGTACGCCACCACGCCGCGCAGCACCGCGTCCACGGCCTTGCGGGCGTTGCGCGCCACGGTGGAGTGCTCCCCGGGCGCCGCGGCCGCGATCTGGCCGAGCACGTCGATGACCTGCTTGCTCCAGCGCACGAAGTCCCCCGCCGGCATCTCCGCCTCGCGCAGCACCTCGTCCAGCCCCTTGCCCGAGGCCCACTGGTGCGCGGCCCAGGCGAAGCCGAGATCCGGCTCGCGCTGGCCCACGCCCTCGGCCTGGTTGATGCGGAACTCCTCCTCCAGCGCGTCCAGCCGGCCCCAGATGCGCACCATCTCACCGAGCGCGGCCTTCGCTCTGCCGGACGGGAGCTTCGGCGCCACCGCGTCGTCGGCCTGCCGCGCCTCGTACACCAGCGCCGAGACGCAGGAGGCCAGTTCGGCCGGGTTCAGCCCCTCCCAGACTCCTTCGCGCAGGCATTCGCTGGCCAGCAGGTCCAGCTCGCCGTAGAGCCGGGCGAGCCGCCGGCCGTGCTCGGTGACCTCGTTGCCGCGGAGGTAGTCCATCTCGGTCAGCAGCGCGACGATGCGGTCGAAGGTACGGGCGATGGTGTTCGTCCGGCCCTCGATGCGCCGTTCCAGCTGCCGGGTGTCGCGCTGGAGCCGGTGGTAGCGCTCGGCCCAGCGGGCGTGGTCCTCGCGCTCGTCGCAGCCGTGGCAGGGATGGGCGCGGATCTCCTTGCGCAGCCTGGCGATCTCTCGGTCGTCCGCGGCGGCGGCGCGCGGTTTGCGGTGCCGGTCGGGCACGATGTGACCGGCCTTGGTCCGCAGGGCGGAGGCGAGGTCGCGGCGCGACTGCGGCGAGCGGGGGTTGAAGGACTTGGGGATCCGCATCCGCTCCAACGGCTCGACGGGGACCGGGAAGTCCATCGAGGCGAGTCGCTTGACCTGCCGCTCGGCCGTCAGCACCAGGGGGCGTGGCCCGTCGTGGTACTCGTACCCGCGGTGGCCGTTGGACCGGCCCGCCGGCAGGCCGGGGTCGAGGACGAGCGCGAGCCCGGCGAACTTGCCGGTGGGGACGTGGATGACGTCGCCCGGCTTGAGCTTCTCCAGCGAGTCCGCGGCCGCCGCCCGGCGCTGGGCCGCGCCCTGTTTGGCCAGTTCGGTCTCACGGTCCTTCAGCTCGCGGCGCAGCCGCGCGTACTCCTCGAAGTCGCCCAAGTGGCAGGTCATGCCCTCCCGGTAGCCCTCGAGTCCTTCCTCGTTGCGCTGCACCTGGCGCGAGATCCCGACGACCGACTTGTCCGCCTGGAACTGCGCGAAGGAGGTCTCCAGAAGTTCGCGCGAGCGGTGCCGGCCGAACTGCTGCACCAGGTTGACCGCCATGTTGTACGACGGCTTGAAGCTGGAGCGGAGCGGATAGGTGCGGGTGCCTGCGAGGCCGGCGAGCGCCCCCGGGTCCATGCCGCGCTGCCAGAGCACGACGGCATGGCCCTCCACGTCGATACCGCGACGCCCCGCGCGTCCGGTCAGCTGCGTGTACTCGCCGGGGGTGATGTCGGCGTGCTGCTCGCCGTTCCACTTGACGAGCTTCTCCAGGACGACGGACCTGGCCGGCATGTTGATGCCGAGGGCCAGGGTCTCGGTGGCGAAGACGGCCTTGACGAGGCCACGGACGAAGAGTTCCTCGACGACTTCCTTGAACGTCGGGAGCATCCCGGCGTGGTGCGCGGCTATGCCCCGCTCCAGGCCCTCCAGCCACTCGTAGTAGCCGAGGACGTGGAGGTCCTCGCGCGGGATGGACGCCGTGCGCTCCTCGACCATCGCCCGTACCTCCAGGCGGGCCTCCTCGTCGTTGAGCCGCAGCCCCGCGTACAGGCACTGCTGGACGGCGGCCTCACAGCCGGCACGGCTGAAGATGAACGTGATGGCGGGCAGCAGCCCCTCCGCGTCCAGTCGCTCGATGACCTCGGGCCGTCCCGGGGTCCAGATCCGGCTGCGCTGCCGGCGCTCGCGCTCCCGGTCGGCCTCGCGGACCATCTTGCCGCGACGTCGGTCCCGGGGGTTGTAGGTGCGCGAGTTCTCCATCCTGGCCAGGCGGACCAGGTCGGGGTTGACCTCTCGGCGGGCCGCGCCGCGGCCGCCGTGGTCGGTCTCCTCCTCGAAGAGGTCGTACATCCGGCGTCCGGCCAGCACGTGCTGCCACAGGGGCACGGGGCGGGACTCGGAGACGATCACCTCGGTGTCGCCGCGGACGGTGTCCAGCCAGTCACCGAACTCCTCCGCGTTGGACACCGTCGCCGAGAGCGACACCAGCGTCACCGACTCGGGGAGGTGGATGATCACTTCCTCCCAGACGGCTCCGCGGAAGCGGTCGGAGAGGTAGTGCACCTCGTCCATGACCACATGGCCGAGGCCGTTCAGCGACTGGGAGCCGGCGTACAGCATGTTGCGCAGGACCTCGGTGGTCATGACGACCACGGGCGCCTCGGAGTTGACGCTGTTGTCGCCGGTGAGCAGGCCGACCCTCCCGGGGCCGTACCGCTTCACCAGGTCCGAGTACTTCTGGTTGGACAGCGCCTTGATGGGGGTCGTGTAGAAGCACTTGCGCCCCTGGGTGAGGGCGAGGTGCACGGCGAACTCGCCGACGATCGTCTTGCCGGAGCCCGTGGGGGCCGCCACGAGCACGCCCTTGCCCGCCTCGAGCGCCTCGCATGCCTCGATCTGGAAGGGGTCCAGCTCGAAGTCGTACATCTCGCGGAAGGGAGCGAGCGCGGTGGCCTGCTCGGCGGCGCGGGTCCGAGCAGCTGCGTATCGCTCAGCTGGTGAGAGGTCCTCTGTCATCTTGTGGTCGAGCCTACCCGTCGGGTCCGACAGTGGGCGCGATCTTATTCGAGCGCGGGCGGAGGCCCGGGGCGGGCGTTGGCGGGCACCGCGCTCACGCCCGCGGGACACCCCGCGACCGGGGGTCTCCGTCCGGGATCAGGTGACGTCGTCGTACCCGTTGATGCGGTCCCGGTCGCCGCTCTGCTGCTCGGGGAGCGCGCGGGCGGCGGGGACGGCCTCGACCTCGCCGAGGGCCTCGGGCGTGAGGTCGAGCTCGGAGGCCTCGTCGTCGCTCAGGCCGGCGTCGGGGTTCCTGCGTCCGCGGCGGGCGTCGTTGAGGAAGGAGAAGCCCACGGCGAGGAAGTAGAGCACGGCCAGGGGGCCGGCCAGGAGCAGCATCGAGATCGGCTCACCACCGGGCGTGGCGATCGCGGCGAACGCGGTGAGGCCGATGATCATTCCGCGCCACCAGCGGAGCATCCGCCTGCCGGTCAGCACACCGGTCATGTTGAGCAGGATCAGGAGCAGCGGGAGCTCGAAGGCGATGCCGAAGACGATCACCATGCGGGTGATCAGGTCCAGATAGTCGTCCAGCGGCAGCAGCGGTTTCGCGCCGGAAGGGGCGAAGCCGAGCATGATCTCGGCGGTCTGCGGCAGGATCGAGTACGCGAGGTAGGCGCCGCCCACGAAGAGGGGTACGCCGGCGGCCACGAAGCTCAGCGCATAGCGCTTCTCGTGGTTGTGCAGCCCGGGAGCGACGAAGGCCCAGAGCTGGTAGAGCCAGACCGGGGTCGCCGCCAGCACGCCCGCCATGAGGGCGACCTTCAGCGCGATGGTGAACGGCGAGAGAAGGCCCTGTGTCGTCATCTCGGCACAGAGCTGGCCGTTACGCATGACGACCTGACCGTTCACGCAGCCGACCGACTCGAGGATCGGCCGCATCAGGAACTCGAAGATCTCCTTCTGGAAGAAGGCCGCGACGATCGTCACCACCACGATCGCCAGCACCGACTTCATCAGCCGGTTGCGCAACTCACGCAGGTGTTCTCCGAGAGGCATCCGCCCCTCGGCGTCTCTCTCCTGCTTGCGGGCAGACTTGAGCAACCCACTTCCTCGTCTCGTGCGGGAACCGTCGGGGGAACCGGGTCAGCTCTGGGTCGTGCGATTCGGCTCCGAGACCGGACGGCTGCTCGTCACATCGCCGGGGGCCGCCTGGATGGTGCGAGGGGCGTCCTTCTGCGCGGCGGGGTCGGCGCCCGGCGTCGTCTGGCCGCCCGCCGGCTCGTCGTCCTTCTTCATCGCCTTTGCCTCGCTCTTCAGGATCCGGGCGGACTTGCCCAGCGAACGGGCCATGTCGGGCAGCTTCTTGGCGCCGAACAGCAACAGGATGACCACGATGATCAGGATGATCTCGAGGGGCTTCAGATTGCCGATCATGTGCGACTTCCTTCTCACTGAGACGGCTGAAGGGCGGGCTGCCCGGGGGCGGTCGGACAGGAGTCCGATCACCGACTTGACAGCGATCGTAACCCGCCGGAGTAAACGCAGGGCAATGCCCGTGCGTACCGGCGATTGCGACCCGAACCGACAGCGGGTCCGCCACTGGCAGGGTACCTCCGGGCCGTCCACCGGAGGAGACCGCCTGCCTCTAGCGCAGCGCCTCGCCCGTGCGTGCCAGCCGCGCCGCCGCTCTCTCCAGGTCCTCCGCGGCGCGGTTGACGCGTTCGGCGGTGGCGGCCACCTGCCGGCCCAGGCGCCGGGCCTCCAGGAAGACGAGGACGCCGAGGACGCCGAGGACGGCGATCCCCAGGAATCCCAGGGCGATGGCGAGCATGGGCCAGAACATGGGCAGAGCCTAGGGGTCGCAGGGGTCAGACGGTGGAGTGGAGGCGCAGCGTCCGCACGCCGCCTCCGGTGAGGAGTTCGACTATCCGCTCCCCGGCGGGCTTGCGGACGGCGGCCCCGCACTCGGGGCAGGTGAAGGAGTAGAAGGTGGTCCGCCTGCTCGCGCCGATCGCGAGGCGCAGCGCGCCCGCCGCGAGTTCGAAGCGGCCTCGGCAGTCGGGGCAGGCGGCCTTGAAGAGGAGGGGGACCTTCGGCGCCTGAATTCCTGACAGAATGGACATTTCCCTCTTGATTCCCATCGGTCGGCCGTCAGTCCTGGCTGTCGTACGCGGCGAGTGCCTCACGCGCCGCCCGCCGGGCGCTCTCCGCGAGACCGGGCGGAGACACGATCCGGCCGTCGTGCCCCAGCCGCAGCGCGAGCCGCCGCAGGGACGCCGGGTCCGGGGTGCGCAGACTGATCCGCAGCCCGCCGTCGGGCCGCTCCTCCGCACTGTCGTGCGGGTAGTACTCGGCCACCCAGCGGCCTCCCGGGCCGACTTCGACGACGACCTCGGGGTCCTCCGCCGAGGGCTGCACCAGCCCCTCCGACAGATCGCGCAGCTCCGTCTCCGGCGGTGCCGACGGCTCGTCCAGCAGCCGGATCTCGGCCACCCGGTCGAGCCGGAAGGTCCGGCGCGCCTCCGAGAGGTAGCACCAGCCCTCCATATACGTGTGGCCGACGGCGAAGAGCCGGATCGGGTCGACCTCGCGCTCGGTGAGCTCGTCCCGCGCCGGGGAGTAGTAGCGGAGCCACAGTCTGCGGCGCTCCGAGATGGCGCGGTCGACGTCGGCGAAGACGCCCCCCTCGGATTCGAAGGTCACGGAGAACCGGGAGCTGGCACCCGCGGACTCGCCGGCCGCGGCCTCCAGCTTCGCGGTGGCCCGCACCAGTGCTTCGCGGTCGCCCTCCCGCAGTCCTGGCAGCGTCGCGACGGCCCGCGCGGCGACCAGGAGCGCGGTCGCCTCGTCGGCGGCGAGCCGGAGCGGCTCGGCGACGTCGTCGGGGTTGTGCCACCAGATGCGTTCACCGTCGGTGTCGATGTCGAGGAGATCGCCGCCGCGGAAGCTGGTCCCGCACATGGGCAGGACGTCGAGGTCGGAGATCAGCTCGTCCTCGGTGATCCCGAAGGCCCGGGCGACGTCCCCGACACGCGCCCCGGGACGTTCACGCAGATAGGTCACCAGCGAGAGCATCCGCCGGGTCTGGTCGATGGCGTTCGCGGCCATGCCTGTACGAGTCCCCCTCAGCCCTTGGCCACGGCGCGCAGCCGGTCCACCACATCGGCCCGCAGATCCGCGGGCTCCAGCACGACGACGTCCGGCCCGAACTCCACCAGCCAGGCGTCCAGACCGTGCCCGTACGGAATCTCCAACTCGTCCCAGCCGTCGGCGAGTTCCCGCACGGACGCGGCGCGGGCGCGCAGCGGGTAGCCCGCGCCCGCCCGCAGCCTGATCCGCGCGGACCTGGTGGCGGTCTCGCCGGCCCAGCTCTCGACCGTCTCGCGCACGGTGACCACGTCGGGCACGGGCGCGGTGAAGGAGCCGGCGCGGGAGCGGACCTTCCCGGTGATGCGGGAGAGGCGGAAGACACGCTCGGCACCGCGGTCGCGGTCCCAGCCGGCGAGGTACCAGTGCCCGCGCCAGCACTCCAGGGTCCAGGGCTCGACGTGGCGGGTCTCGGGGCGCACGGCGTTGGACTTGCGGTAGTCGAAGACGACGGGGCGCCGGTCCCGGCAGGCGAGCATCAAGGGCTCGAAAGCCGCCTCGTGGACGGGGATGCGCGGCTCCAGGGCGCTGTGCTGGGCCTCGTACAGGTCCTCCGCCTCCGGCATTCCGGCGGCGCGCAGCTTCTGCAGGGCTCCGCTGGCCGCTCCGGCGAGCCGTGCCTGCTGCCACACCTTGGCGGCCAGGCCGAGCGCCGCCGCCTCCTCGGCGTCGAGGGTGATGGGGGGCAGCCGGTTGGAGTCGCGGCGGGCCAGATAGCCGGTCTCGCCGTCGAGGTTGTCCACCGTGGCGATGACCAGCCCGAGTTCGCGAAGGTCGTCCTTGTCGCGCTCGAACATCCGGTTGAAGGCGTCGTCGGAGGCGGCTTCCATGTAGGCCTCGATGGAGCCGCGCAGCTCCCGCTTGCTGAGCGGCCGCCGTGTCCCGAGCAGACACAGCGCCAGGTTCATCAGCCGCTCGGCCTTGGCAATGGCCATCGACGCCCTTCCGCCCTTCCTCACCGTTCTTCTGATCGTCGAACCTACCGCTACGGAGCGTCGTCGCAAAAGCGCGGGGGCCCATGCCCGTACGGGCATGGGCCCCACCGGACCGCTCGCGATCAGACCGCGACCAGGTCGCAGACGAAGATCAGCGTCTCGCCCGGGGCGATACGGCCGCCACCGGCGCCGCGGTCGCCGTAGGCGAGGTGTGCCGGGATGGTCAGCTGGCGGCGGCCGCCGACCTTCATTCCCTGCACTCCCTTGTCCCAGCCCTGGATGACCTGGCCGGCGCCGAGCTGGAACTGCAGCGGGGTGCCGCGGTTCCAGGAGGCGTCGAACTCCTCGCCCGTGGAGAAGGCCACGCCCACGTAGTGGACGGAGACGGTGTCGCCCGCCTTGGCCTCGGGCCCGTCGCCCTCCCAGATGTCCTTGACCTCAAGGTCGGCCGGCGGCTCGCCGCCCGGGAAGTCGATCTCGGGCTTCTCGATGCTCACGTGTTGCTCCTTGCGTTCTCTGTGCGAGTCGACGCCGACAGTCTTACAGAACCGCCAGGACGTCGACGGAGAAGACCAGCGTGGACTTCGCCGGGATGGGGCCCTGGGCCTGGTCGCCGTAGGCCATGTCCGGCGGCACGACGAGCAGCACCCGGCTGCCGACCTTCTTGCCCTCCAGGCCCTTCGACCAGCCCGGGATCACGCCGGAGAGCGGGAAGGTGACGGGAGCGCCCTTGGAGTAGCTGCTGTCGAACTCCTTGCCGTCCTTCCACAGGACGCCCTTGTACTGGACGGCCACCGTGTCGTCGGCCTTGACCGCGGGACCGCTGCCCTCGATGACGTAGTTGGAGACGAGCTTCGTCGGGGCGGGCTTCTTCGGCACGGTGATCGAGGGCGCCTTGCCGTCGGTGTTCGTCCCGACCTTGGGCAGGTCGATGTTGTCCTGGGCGACCTCGGTGCCCTTGGCGGACACGGGGAGCGTGGTGCCCTTGACGATGTCCATGACGAACACGAGCGTGGCGTTCGGCGGGATGTCGCCCTGGCCGCTGCTGCCGTAGGCGAGGGACGGCGGGATGGACACCTCGAGACGGCTGCCGACCTTCTTGCCGTCGAGGGCCTTCTGCCAGCCCTCGATGACGCCGCCGCCACCGATCGTCACGGCGAAGGGCTCGCCCCGGTCGAAGCTGTTGTCGAACGGCTTGTCGCCGTCCCACACCTGGCCGAGGTAGTCGACCTGGGCCTGGTCGCCCTTCTTGAGGACCTGGCCCTTGCCCTCGCTGAGGACCTCGACCTTGAGGTCCTTGGGCGGCTCGCCCTCGCCCTTGGCCAGTGTGGGCTTCTCGCCGAACTTCGCACCCGCGGTGATGGCGGGCAGTCCGTTCGACGACTGGGCGGAAGTGGAGCCCTTGTCGTCGCCACAAGCCGCTGTGGAGAGCAGCAGCAGGGGCACGACGAGCAGGCCGGCAAGTCGGCGCACGTGTTCCTCAGATCTCAGACGGCACATCGGTCGGTCGACACTCTAGGCCGTGCCGCGGGCCCCGTACGAGAAACGTACGGGGCCCGGGTGACGTTCCCGGCCCGTCCCGCGGCCCCTGCGGTGGGGCGGGACCGGACGCTACATACCGGCGATCAGCTTCTCCACCCGGTCGTCGACGGAACGGAACGGGTCCTTGCACAACACGGTGCGCTGTGCCTGGTCGTTGAGCTTGAGGTGCACCCAGTCGACGGTGAAGTCCCGCCGCTGCTCCTGGGCCCGGCGGATGAAGTCGCCGCGCAGCCGCGCCCTCGTGGTCTGCGGGGGCACGGACTTGCCCTCGAAGATCTTGAGGTCGTTGCAGATCCGGGTGGCCTGGCCCTTCTTCTCCAGCAGGTAGTAGAGCCCGCGCCTGCGGTGGATGTCGTGGTACGCGAGGTCTATCTGAGCGACCCTCGGGTGGGACATGGTCATGTTGTGCTTGGCCCGGTACCGCTCGATGAGCTTGTACTTCATCACCCAGTCGATCTCGGTGCCGATCCTGTCGAGGTCCTCCTGCTCGATGGCGTCGAGGGTGCGGCCCCAGAGCTCCAGGACCTGCGCCACCGTGCCGGTGCGGATGCCCCGGCGGTCGACGAAGTCCACGGCCTTCTCGTAGTACTCGCGCTGCACCTCCAGGGCGGACGCCTCGCGCCCGCTGGCCAGGCGTACCTTGCGGCGGCCGGTGATGTCGTGGCTGACCTCGCGGATGGCCCGGATCGGGTTCTCCAGCGTCAGGTCGCGCATGACCGTGCCCGCCTCGATCATGCGCAGCACCAGGTCGGTGGCTCCGACCTTGAGCAGCATCGTCGTCTCCGACATGTTGGAGTCGCCGACGATGACGTGCAGGCGGCGGTACCTCTCGGCGTCCGCGTGCGGCTCGTCCCGGGTGTTGATGATGGGCCGGGAGCGGGTGGTCGCGGAGCTGACGCCCTCCCAGATGTGCTCGGCGCGCTGGCTGACGCAGTACACCGCGCCGCGCGGGGTCTGGAGGACCTTTCCCGCCCCGCAGAGCAGCTGGCGGGTGACGAGGAACGGAATCAGGATGTCCGCGAGCCGGGAGAACTCCCCGTGCCGCGCCACGAGGTAGTTCTCGTGGCATCCGTAGGAGTTTCCGGCCGAATCGGTGTTGTTCTTGAAGAGATAGACGTCGCCCGCGATCCCCTCCTCGTGCAGGCGGCGTTCGGCGTCGACGAGCAGGCCTTCGAGGATGCGTTCCCCGGCCTTGTCGTGGGTGACCAGTTCGGTCACGTTGTCGCATTCGGGAGTTGCGTATTCCGGATGCGAACCCACGTCGAGGTAGAGGCGGGCCCCGTTGCGCAGGAAGACATTGCTGCTGCGGCCCCATGACACGACTCGGCGGAAGAGGTAGCGCGCCACTTCGTCAGGTGACAGTCGGCGCTGTCCCCTGAACGTGCACGTGACGCCGTACTCGTTCTCCAGCCCGAAAATGCGGCGGTCCATGAGGGAACATTACGCCCGATGGCCTGAGCTGAAACCGGGTTCGACGGCACCGCTTCGATCATTTTCATCCGCGGACGCCCTGAGCGCGCCGCGGCCGGGAGCTGCGAGGACCCGTCCGGTGGCCAGCAGAACGATCAGTGCCGTGATCCCCCCGCAGCCGGCGACGGCGAAGCCCGCGGTGGTCCCGCCGAATTCCACGGCCGGACCGGCGGCGGCCGTCCCGACGGCCGCGCCGACTCCGAAGGTGGTCACCAGCCAGGAGAACGCCTCGGTGACGGTCCCGCGCGGCGCGTGCCGGTCGACGACGATGAAGGCGCAGGCGATCGCGGGCGCGAGGAACAGCCCCGAGACGGCGCCGAGCGCGGTCATCGCGGGAACTGCCGGGGTGAGCATCAGCGGCAGATAGCCCAGCGCCAGCAGTCCGGTGATGACCCGCAGCCGCCGCTCGGGCGCGCCGGCCCAGTCGCGCGCGCCGTAGGCGGCTCCGCCGATCAGGGCGCCGAGGCCGAGGGCCGCCATGAACCAGCCGTACACCGCGTCACCACCGCGGTCGTCGGCGTAGGCGAAGGCGGCGACCGTGATCGAGCCGAGGGCCAGGCCGACGAAGAAGAAGGAGCCGAGCAGGGCGAGCAGCCCCGGTGAGCGCAGGGCGCCGAGCCAGTGGGCCTCGCGGGGCGCCGAGCGCCAGGCGCGGGAGGGCCCGGAGGCCACCACCGAGAGGGCGCCGAGCACGCCCAGCGCGTTGACGACCAGCAGCGAGGCGGCCGGCGACATCAGCCAGACCAGCAGTGTGACCAGCAACGGACCGACCGTGAACATGACTTCCTGGGCTATCGCGTCCATGGCGTAGGCACGGTGCACCCGGTCCTGCCGGTGGCCGAGGACGTCCGGCCAGAGGGCGCGCAGCCCACCTTCCAGCGGCGGGGTGAAGAACCCGGCGACGGCGACGGCGGCGTAGGCCACGGGGAGCGAGTCGATGCCCGCCACGGCGAGGGCGGCCATGCCGAGACCCGACAGGACCGCGGCGGGGAGCTGGACACGGGGCTGCCCGTGCAGGTCGACCATGCGGCCGAGGAGCGGCTGGCCCGCGGCGGTGGTCAGCCCGTAGACGGCGGCGAGGGCGCCGGCGAGGGTGTAGCTGCCGCCCTCGGCCCGGGTGAAGAGCACGATGGCGATGTGCGCGACTCCGTTCGGCAGCCGCCCCACGAGCGTGCCCGCGAGCAGGCGTGCCGCGTGGGGGGCCCTGAGGATGTCCATGTACCCGGATGCTCCGGCGCCCATCGCTTCCGCCTCTTTGCTCCCGCCCTGGCCGCTCTCGTCGAGCCAGGGAAGTTTTACGTATAACTTGCTGCGTCATACGTACCATGTCAGATGCCGCGAGTCCACTCCCGCGGCACAGGGGACCGAGCACGGAGGCGAGTGTGCAGACACGGGAGCCCGCCGCCGGCGGAGCGCGGCCGACCAGCAGGGACGTGGCGCGCGCCGCCGGGGTGTCCCAGGCCACGGTGTCGCTGGTGCTGGGTGGGAAGTGGCGCGGCCGGGTGTCCGAGCGCACCGCCGGACTGGTGCGCGACGCGGCGTCCGACCTCGGCTACCGGCCGAATCTCGCCGCGCGCAATCTGCGGCTGGGCCGGACGCGGACGGCCCTGCTGGTGGTGCCCGCCCTGACCAACGAGTTCTTCGCCCGCGTGTACGGGGGCGCCGCCGCGGTGGCCGCCGAGCACGGCTTCGGTGTGGTGCTGTACCCCTCCCCCGAGGGCGTGGGACCCGCCCGGGACCCCTTCGCGTCCGCCCGTGCCGCCCTGGACGGGGTGATCGCCTCCTCGATGGCGGTCGGGGCGCTGGACGCGATCCGCGGGTCCGATCTGCCGCTGGTGATGCTGGACAGCGACCCTTCGGACCCGGGGTCAGCGGCCCAGGTGAACCTGGACGTCGCGGACGGTATGCGGCAGGTGACGGACCATCTGCTCGGCCTCGGGCACCGTCGCTTCGTCCATCTCGCCTCCGCGGTGTCGTCATGGACCTTCGAGGTGAGGGCCCGGGCCTTGGAAGCGGCCCTGCGTAAGGTGCCGGAGGCGGAGCTGCGGACGGTTCCGTCGCCGCTCGACGTGTCCGGTGCGCTGAGGGAGGCAGGGCGGACCCTGACCGGTCCGGGGCCGCGGCCCACCGCCCTGGTCTGCGACGACGACATCCTCGCGGCCGGCGCCTGCAAGGCGGTCCGCCGCCTGGGGCTGCGGGTGCCGGAGGACGTCTCGGTGACCGGTTTCGACGATCTGGCCCTGGCGACGGCGGTGGAGCCGGAGCTCACCACGGTCCGCCTCCCGGCCGAACGGATCGGCCAGGCCGGCATGACCGCACTCCTCGACGTCCTCGCGTCCCGCCCCCCGGCCTCCGGCGCCCTCCCGGTCACCCTCGTCCCCCGGGGCTCCACTGGCCCCGCGCCGACGGCCTGAGGGCGCGCCAGGCGCCGCACGCACACCTTCGGAGGTCTCGGAGCGGACTCGCGCCCGTCGGCCGTGGGGACGCGTCCGCGGGCCCCGGCGGTGCCGTGTCCCACCCCGCACACGCCCGCGCCCTGCCCACGGACCGCGGGCAGGGCGCAGAGGAGGGACGGAGCGCGGGCTACGCCTCGTCCTCCGGGGTCTCCTCGTCCGACGGGGCCTCCGTCGGGGCGGAGGCGGCGTCGTCGGCCCCGAGCAGGCGGGACAGCTGGCGGCCCACGATCCGCTTGAACTTGCGCTGCTGGGGACGGGTGCGGTCCAGTACCGCGACCTCCAGGCGCTCGGCGGGGATCTCCCGCTCGCCGCCGTTGGTGTCGCGGGACAGGGCCTGCACGGCGAGCTTCAGCGCCTCCGCGAGGGACATCCCGTCACGGTGCCGCTGGTCGAGGAAGGAGCTGATCTGCTCGGCGTTGCCGCCGACCGCGACCGAGCCGTGCTCGTCCACGATCGAGCCGTCGTGCGGCAGCCGGTAGATCTGGTCGCCCTCCGGCGAGGTGCCCACCTCGGCGACGACCAGTTCGACCTCGTACGGCTTCTCGCCGGCGCTGGAGAAGATCGTGCCCAGCGTCTGCGCGTAGACGTTCGCGAGCCCGCGGGCCGTCACGTCGTCGCGGTCGTAGGTGTAGCCGCGCAGGTCGGCGTAGCGGACGCCGCCGATGCGCAGGTTCTCGTACTCGTTGTACTTGCCGGCCGCGGCGAAGCCGATCCGGTCGTAGATCTCGCTGAACTTGTGCAGCGCGCGGGACGGGTTCTCGCCGACGAACACGATGCCGTCGGCGTACTGCATCACGACCAGGCTGCGGCCGCGCGCGATGCCCTTGCGGGCGTATTCCGCCCGGTCGGCCATCGCCTGCTGGGGTGAGACATAGAACGGCGTCGACACCGGCTATCCGTCCCTTTCTGTCAGTGGCGAGGAGTCACCGCCCAGCGGTGTCCTGGGGAACATCAGAGCAGCGAGGCCCTCGGGCCGTCGGGCTGCTCCCTCCGGCGCTCCAGGACCGCGTGCGCGATCTCGGAGGTCTCGGCCTCGGTCAGCTTGCGGAAGCCCTCGTCGGTGATGACGGTGACGATCGGGTAGATACGGCGGCCCACGTCGGGCCCGCCCGTGGCGGAGTCCTCGTCGGCCGCGTCGTAGAGCGCCTGGATGACCAGTGTGAGCGCCTGCTCCTCGGTCAGGTCCTCGCGGAAGAGCTTCTTCATCGACCCGCGGGCGAAGATCGACCCGGAACCCGTCGCGGCGTAGCCCTGCTCCTCCGAACGGCCGCCGGTCACGTCGTACGAGAAGATCCGGCCCTTCTCCCGGTCGACGTCCCAGCCGGCGAAGAGCGGGACCACCGCGAGGCCCTGCATGGCCATGCCGAGATTGCTGCGGATCATCGTGGACAGACGGTTCGCCTTGCCCTCGAGGGAGAGCTGGGCGCCCTCCACCTTCTCGAAGTGCTCCAGCTCGAGCTGGAACAGCTTGACCATCTCCACCGCCAGGCCGGCGGTGCCGGCGATGCCGACGGCGGAGTACTCGTCGGCCGGGAAGACCTTCTCGATGTCACGCTGGGCGATCATGTTGCCCATGGTGGCCCGGCGGTCACCGGCGAGCACCACGCCGCCGGGGAACGAGGCGGCGACGATCGTCGTGCCGTGGGGTGCCTCGATCGCGCCCTGCACCGGAGGCAGGACGCGCTTGCCCGGGAGCAGCTCGGGAGAGTGCTCGCCGAGGAAGTCCATGAAGGACGAGGAGCCGGGCGTCAGGAAGGCAGCCGGTAGACGCCCGGTGCTACGAGGGTTGGCTTCCACGAGGTTCCTTCCAAGTAGGCGGCAGCCCGCCGGACGGTGTCGGGATCGTCTCCCAACTTGCCGATGGCCGAATTGCAGTTGAAGCACAGTACGCCACGGACCCTACCCGTCTCATGACAGTGATCCACATGCGCTGCAGGAGCGGACAGGCAGAGCACGCAGATACCCGTCTGCAACGAGAGCATGTCGTTGCGCTCGGCCTCGGTGATGCCGTGCCGGCGCTTCAGATGTCCCTGACGGCCTCTGGACGGCCCTGCACGCTCTGCAGCGCGTCGAGAGGCCATCGGACGCGGTCGCGTTGCGATGCCATTCGCTGTCGGGCTTCACCTCGCCGCAGGTCCGGCACTCCTTGTACCCAGCAGGGACATCGACCTTGATTCGGACCGTCCCGCCCTGAGCCGTCCGGCGGTGTCGGTAGTACTCGGCAGCGCATTCGCGGCGCGTGGCCTGCAGCCCGTCGGGCCGCGACTTGTTCGACGCGAATGCGCTGGCCGGAAGTACCTTCTGGCAGGTTGAGCATTTTTTCTCAATGTCCATTTTGGACATTTACCTACTGACCGCCCTTTTGCACAAAACTCCGAACGAAGTCCTCTGCGTTTTCTTCCAAGACGTCGTCGATCTCGTCCAGCACGGAGTCGACGTCGTCCGACAGCTTCTCCTGGCGCTCCTTGAGGTCCTCGGAGGCCTGCGCCTCCTGCGCCTGCTCCTCGACCTCCTCGGTGGAGCGCGTCGCCCGCTGCTGCCCGCCGCCGGTGTCCTTGGTCGCCATATCCCTCACCCCGCTCGGTTCGCCCGCATGGTTCGGACTCAAGATCAGACCCTACAAGGAGGGTCCGACATCGGCCCCGCACTTTCCTCAACGCCCGGGGCACACCTCCATGATTCCCGGACGCGGGCCGTTTCAGCCCCCGGAGAGGACGCGGACCAGGTCCTCCGCCGTCCGGCACCGGTCAAGAAGCTCCTTCACATGGTTACGTGTACCACGCAACGGTTCCAGCGTCGGTACGCGCTGCAGGGAGTCCCGCCCCGGCAGATCGAAGATCACCGAGTCCCAGGAGGCGGCCGCCACGTCGTCCGCGTACTGCTCCAGGCAGCGCCCGCGGAAATACGCCCTGGTGTCCTCGGGAGGCTTGCTCTCGGCCCGCTCGACGTCGGGCTCGTCCAGGAGCCGCTTCATCTTGCCGCGGGCCACCAGGCGGTTGTAGAGCCCCTTCTCGGGGCGCACGTCCGCGTACTGCAGGTCCACGAGATGCAGCCGGGCCGCGTCCCAGTCGAGGTCGTCGCGCCTGCGGTAGCCCTCCAGGATCTCCCGCTTGGCGACCCAGTCCAGCTCGCCCGACAGGCTCATCGGGTCGTTCTCGAGCCGGTTGAGCGTGTCCTCCCAGCGCACCAGGACGTCCTTGGTCTGCTCGTCCGCGTCCATGCCGAAGCGGTCCTCGACGTACTTGCGCGCCAGCTCGAAGTACTCCATCTGCAGCTGGACCGCGGTGAGTGTCCGGCCGCTGCGCAGCGTGACCAGCCGCTGCAGGGACGGGTCGTGGGAGACCTGGTGCAGCGTGCGCACGGGCTGGTCGACGGCCAGGTCGACGTTGATGAAGCCGTCCTCGATCATCGACAGCACCAGGGCGGTCGTACCGAGCTTGAGGTAGGTCGAGATCTCGGACAGGTTCGCGTCGCCGATGATCACATGGAGTCGGCGGTACTTCTCCGCGTCGGCGTGCGGCTCGTCCCTGGTGTTGATGATGGGCCGCTTCAGGGTGGTCTCCAGGCCCACCTCCACCTCGAAGTAGTCGGCCCGCTGGCTGATCTGGAAGCCGTGCTCGTGGCCGTCCTGGCCGATCCCGACCCGGCCGGCGCCGGTCACGACCTGCCGGGACACGAAGAACGGCGTCAGGTGCCGCACGATGTCCGAGAAGGCGGTCTCCCGCTTCATCAGGTAGTTCTCGTGCGTGCCGTAGGACGCGCCCTTGTTGTCGGTGTTGTTCTTGTACAGATGGATGGGCTGGGCGCCGGGCAGCTGGGCGGCGCGCTCGGCCGCCTCCGCCATGATCCGCTCGCCCGCCTTGTCCCAGAGCACGGCGTCGCGGGGATTGGTGACCTCGGGGGCGCTGTACTCGGGGTGGGCGTGGTCCACGTAGAGCCGGGCGCCGTTGGTGAGGATCACGTTGGCCAGGCCGATGTCCTCGTCGGTGAGCTGGCTGGAGTCAGCGGCCTCGCGGGCCAGGTCGAAGCCCCGGGCGTCCCGCAGGGGATTCTCCTCCTCGAAGTCCCAGCGGGCGCGGCGCGCCCGGTGCATCGCCGCCGCGTAGGCGTTGACGATCTGGGACGAGGTGAGCATGGCATTGGCGTTCGGGTGGCCGGGGACGGAGATCCCGTACTCCGTCTCGATGCCCATTACTCGCCGTACGGTCATGCGGCCCTCCTTGCCCGGCGGCGCTCCCGTCCGGGAGCGGCGCTCAAGTACCGCTCGTTCTCCGTTGCCTGTGCGGTGCCCGTCCCCGCACGGCGCGACGCGGCGGTACGGACGAGCCTAGAACGCCTCTGCGCTGGTGGGGAGATCAATTCGGTCATTGCCCTGTGTGGTGCGATTACCCGTCCGGAACCCTCGGAAAGCAGCCGGCTGCGGATGCCCTCCCCCGATTTCCAAGGGGAGCCCCAGGACATCCGCAGCCGGGCTGCGATCTACAGGTACTGACCGGTGTTCGCCACCGTGTCGATGGAGCGTCCGGTGTCCGCGCCCTGCTTTCCGGTGACGAGGGTGCGGATGAACACGATCCGCTCGCCCTTCTTTCCGGAGATCCGGGCCCAGTCGTCCGGGTTCGTGGTGTTCGGCAGGTCCTCGTTCTCCTTGAATTCGTCGACGCAGGCCTGGAGCAGGTGCGCGACGCGGAGACCCTTCTGGTCGTGGTCGAGGAAGGCCTTGATGGCCATCTTCTTCGCCCGGTCCACGATGTTCTGGATCATGGCGCCGGAATTGAAGTCCTTGAAGTAGAGGACTTCCTTGTCGCCGTTCGCGTACGTGACCTCGAGGAAGCGGTTCTCCTCGGATTCCGCGTACATCTGCTCCACGACCGACTGGATCATGCCCTGTACGGCCGCTTCCTTGGAGCCGGTGTGCTCGGAGAGGTCGTCCGCGTGCAGCGGCAGCGACGGCGTGAGGTACTTCGCGAAGATGTCCTTCGCCGCCTCCGCGTCCGGGCGCTCGATCTTGATCTTGACGTCGAGCCGGCCGGGCCGCAGGATCGCGGGGTCGATCATGTCCTCGCGGTTGGAGGCGCCGATCACGATCACGTTCTCCAGGCCCTCCACACCGTCGATCTCGGCGAGCAGCTGGGGAACGATCGTGTTCTCGACGTCCGAGCTGACACCGGAGCCACGGGTGCGGAAGAGGGACTCCATCTCGTCGAAGAAGACGATGACGGGCGTGCCCTCACCGGCCTTCTCACGCGCGCGCTGGAAGACCAGGCGGATGTGCCGCTCGGTCTCGCCGACGTACTTGTTGAGGAGCTCGGGGCCCTTGATGTTGAGGAAGTAGCTCTTCCCCGCGGGCTGGCCGGTCACCTCGGCGACCTTCTTGGCAAGGGAGTTGGCGACGGCCTTCGCGATCAGCGTCTTGCCGCATCCGGGCGGGCCGTAGAGCAGGATGCCCTTCGGCGGCCGCAGTTCGTGCTCCTTGAAGAGGTCGGGGTGGAGGTAGGGGAGCTCGACGGCGTCCCGGATCATCTCGATCTGACCGCCCAGGCCGCCGATCTTGTCGTAGTCGACGTCCGGGACCTCTTCGAGGACCAGCTCCTCGACCTCGCTCTTGGGCACGACCTCGTACACGTACCCGGACCTGGGCTCGAGCAGCAGGGCGTCGCCGGGGCGGATGGTGACGTCCAGCAACGGCTCGGCGAGCCGCACCACCCGTTCCTCGTCGGTGTGCCCGATCACCAGGGCCCGCTCGCCGTCCTCGAGGATCTCCTTGAGGGTGACGATGTCCCCGGTGCGCTCGAACTCCATGGCCTCGACCACGTTGAGCGCCTCGTTGAGCATGACCTCCTGGCCGCGCCGGAGCTCTTCGGCCTCGACGCCGGGGCTGACGTTCACCCGGAGCTTGCGGCCCCCGGTGAAGATGTCGGCGGTGCCGTCCTCGTTGGCCTGCAGGAAGACACCGAAGCCGGCAGGCGGCTGCGCGAGCCGGTCGACCTCTTCCTTGAGGGCCACGATCTGGTCCCGGGCCTCACGGAGCGTGTTCGCCAGTCGTTCGTTCTGCGCGGACACGCCGGCCAGGTTCGTCTGCAGCTCGACGATCCGCTCCTCGAGAATCCTCGTATGACGCGGAGAGTCGGCGAGCTTGCGGCGCAGGACGGCGATTTCCTGCTCGAGATAGGCGACCTGGCCGGCGGGGTCTTCAGACCCCCGCCCCGGCCGGAAGCCGCGGTTGTTGTCGTCGTCGTGGGCTGCCACGGTCCTCACCTCCTCCAAGGGGAGCTGGACGCTTCCTGACCCTACCTGGGTGGGTGGTGATTGAAACCCCTAGATCACAAAGACGGAAGGGGTGTGTCCGATCTTCACCCTTGCGCTGGCCCCTCACGTCAGGGGAATACCCACCCACCAACATCGGAAAGCGGGCGGTTGTATGGTCGGAACGGTCAACACCCGTCAGGGCTGGCCCGTATTGATACAACACGGCTTGATGCACACCGCGCAGGAACGGCAGGCGACATGAACGAGGCGCTCGAGGTCTGGATCGACCAGGAGCTGTGCACCGGCGACGGCATCTGCGCCCAGTACGCACCCGAGGTCTTCGAGCTGGACATCGACGGTCTGGCGTACGTGAAGAGCGCCGACGACGAACTGCTGCAGGACCCGGGCGCCACAACGCCCGTGCCGCTGCCGCTGCTGACCGACGTCATCGATTCGGCCAAGGAGTGCCCCGGCGACTGCATCCATGTACGCCGCGTTTCGGACAAGACAGAGGTGTACGGGCCCGACGCCGAGTAGCCCGTTCCCCCACGGACCGAGGGTGACCCCTCACACACTCCCGGTGGCGTCCCCGCCCACGCCGGACTCGACGAACTTCCCCCCGCTCCACCGCCACTTGACCGTCTCCCGCTCGTCCGGGCAGCAGCGCGGCACCTCAGGCGTCGAATAGCCGAGGAGCGCTGCCGTGACGACTCCGTCACGGACTGCGAGCTCACCGACGCTCTGCCGGCGGGCGGGCTCCAGCAGGGTGGCGACGAGGCGGGGCTCCCCGGTGCGGGACCGGGCCAGCACGTAGACGCCGCTGGGCGGGGTGCCGGAACCGGCCTCGCAGCGCGCCGCGACGACCGTCTCCGGGCCGCCGTCGCCGTCCAGGTCGCCGGCGGCCTGCCCGACCACCACGGTCGGCCCCCCGCCGCACTCCAACGGCAGCGCGACGCCGTCGGCGTCGGGGGCCGGCGCCGGAGCGGCGGCTGCCGCGGTGGTGGTCTCCCGGGCCCCGGACTGCCCCGCTCGGGCGTGGTCCGGCTGCAGCAGGCCCGCGACGGCGACGACCGCGGACATCGCCGCCGCGGTGGCCAGCCAGTGCACCGGGCGGGCGTGGGTGTGCGCGAGATCCGGGACGGCGGAGGTCTGCACCGAGGCGTCTCCTGTGAGCAGCGGTTCCGGTGGGGGTGCCCGCATCGTGCCACACGTCACAGGGCGCGGGAACAGCGGGGGGCGAAACCGTCGTGGCGAAGAACCGGTGCAATCCGCCCGGCGCGACCCAACGCGACGAGGCGGCCGCCGAGTTCCCCGGACGTGACCGGAACTCGACGGTACGGCCACCGCGTTGTGCAAACGCCTCCGCCCCGCACGCGGTACGGGTGCGGGGCGGTCTGCTGACGGGTACTCAGCCCTTGTTCGGGCCCTCGTAGTCCTCGCCGTAGGCGCCCTTGGCGGGCCTGCGGCGGCGCATCGGCGGCTCCACGCCGTCCGCGAGTCGGCGGGCGGTGACCAGGAAGCCGGTGTGGCCGATCATCCGATGGTCCGGCCGCACGGCCAGGCCCTCGACGTGCCAGTTGCGGATCATGGACTCCCACGGCTGCGGCTCGGCGTAGCAGCCGATCTCACGGATGGACTCCACGGTCCGCGCGAGCTGCGTGGTGGTCGCCACGTAGCAGCACAGGATGCCGCCGGGGACGAGCGCCTTGGAGACGGCCTCCAGGCACTCCCAGGGCGCGAGCATGTCCAGGATGACGCGGTCGACGTCGGCGTCCGAGAGGTTGTCCTGCAGGTCACCGACGGTCAGCGTCCAGGCGGGGTGGGGTCCGCCGAAGTAGCGCTCGACGTTGCCCCTTGCGATCTCCGCGAAGTCCTCACGGCGCTCGTAGGAGTGCAGCATGCCCTCGTCGCCGATGGCGCGCAGCAGGAAGGCGCTCAGCGAGCCGGAGCCGACACCCGCCTCCACGACACGGGCCCCGGAGAAGATGTCGGCGAAGGCCAGGATCTGCCCCGCGTCCTTGGGGTAGACCACGGCTGCGCCGCGGGGCATGGACAGGACGTAGTCGGGGAGCAGGGGGCGCAGCGCGAGGTAGGCGACGTTTCCCGTGGTACGGACGACACTGCCCTCGGGGGCGCCGATCAGCTCGTCGTGCGGGAAGGAACCCTTGTGGGTGTGGAAGTTCTTCCCGGCCTCGAGCGTGAACGTGTAGTGGCGTCCCTTGGGGTCGGTGAGCTGGACCTGGTCCCCGACCTTGAAGGGCCCGCGACGGCGGGCGGCACCGGTCGGTTCGGACATGTGACCAGTGTATGGGGTGCGGGAAGCCGCCCGTGCCACGTGGTTCAGGAGCCGGGGCGGGCCATCGCGGCCACGAAGGCCCGCTCGACGTCCGCCGTGGAGAGCACTCCGTAGATCTCCCCGGTCTCCTCCACCACCAGGTACTCGGTGGCCGGATTCGCGCGCAGCCGGTCCAGCAGTGCCTCGCCGGCGAGTTCGGCGGGGACCTTCATGCCGTCCGTGAGGTCCTGGGCGAGACCGCCGACGGCGACCCAGGGACGGCGGTGCTCGGGGACGCCGACGATCGCGGCCTCGCGGACGAGGGCGGTCGGGTCGCCGTGCCCGTCGACCACGACGAGGGCGCGGGCGCCGGCCTCGTTGGCGCGCCGCAGCGCCTCGGACAGCGGGGTCTCCGAGCCGACGGGGACGGCCCGCCGGGTGAGGGCCCGGGCACGCAGTTCGGGCAGGTGCTCCCGCAGACGGGCCATGCGCAGGCTGTTGCCCGCACCGGTCCAGATGATCGCGGCGAGGATGGCGGCGAGCAGGGCGTCCGTGACGGTCTCCATGCCGCCGATGTCCTCGGTGGGGTTGCCGAGGGCGCCGGTGTGCGTGAGGAGGGGCAGTCCGATCAGTACGGCGACGGCGAGGGCACGGCCGACCCACGCGGCGGCGACGGTTCCGCTCATCGGCCTGCCCGTGATCTTCCAGACGACCGCGCGCAGCATCCGGCCGCCGTCCAGCGGCAGTCCGGGGAGCAGGTTGAAGGCGGCCACGATGAGGTTGGAGATCATCAGCCCCGCCAGCAGCACGCCGGGGACCGTACCGGGCTCGACGGCCTGCATACCGGCGTAGAAGACCGCGGCGAGGACGAGCGACAGCAACGGCCCGACGAACGCGAGGACGAACTCCCGGCCCGGGGTCTCCGACTCCTTCTCGATCTCCGAGACGCCGCCGAAGAACTGGAGCTGGATCCGCCGCACGGGCAGCTTGTACCGCAGCGCCACGACGGTGTGGGCCAGTTCGTGGACCAGCACGGACGCGTAGAAGGCCACCGCGAAGAACAGCGACACGAGATAGCGGGCGCCGCCGAGCTCCGGCAGGACCCGGTCCAGCTGGCCGCCGAAGACCCAGGTGATGAGGGCCGCGACCAGGAACCAGCTGGGGGCGACGTACACGGGCACGCCGAAGGGGCGGCCCATGAGGATGCCGCCGCCGGGCTCCGCGGAGCGTTCGTGTCCGCCGCCGGGGTCCGCTTCTCCCGTGCCGG
This sequence comes from Streptomyces sp. WMMC940, assembly GCF_027460265.1. NCBI lineage: Bacteria > Bacillati > Actinomycetota > Actinomycetes > Kitasatosporales > Streptomycetaceae > Streptomyces > Streptomyces sp. WMMC940. The sequence goes on along the minus strand of NZ_JAPZBC010000001.1, from coordinate 6,269,510 downwards.
ACCGCGCGCGCGTACGCTCGCCGCTCTCCTCGTCCTTCTTCACGGGTTCCCTTCGTCGCGAGGCGTGGCTCGCTCGATCATGCAGTGCGAGAGGGTCTGACGTCGATGGTATGCCGCTCGCTGTCGGTGGCGGGCCGTAGGGTCTGAGTCATGAGTACGAGTCAGCCGCCCGTTCCGGAAGGCCCGCCGCACCCCGTGGCGGGGCCGACGCCCGCCGCGGAGGCCCCCGCGCCGGCGGTGGAGGGTCCTCCGTCCGCCGCCGCGGTGCCGCCGCAGCCCCTTCCGGCGGACGAGTCCGGCGCTGCCGACGGGCATCCGGTCCCGCCGGAGGCTCCTCCCGCCTCCCCGCCGGAGGGACGGCCGCCGATGTCGCTGTCGCCCTCGCGGGCGAGCGACTTCATGCAGTGCCCGCTGCTCTACCGCTTCCGGGTGATCGACCGGCTGCCGGAGAAGCCGAGCGAGGCGGCCACCAGGGGCACGCTGGTGCACGCGGTCCTGGAGCGGCTCTTCGACGCGCCGGCCGTGGAGCGCACGGCGCCGCGTGCCAAGGCGCTCGTCCCCGGTCAGTGGGACAGGCTGCTGGAGTCGCGGCCCGAGCTGGGCGAGCTGTTCGCCCGGGACGAGGACGGCGAGCGGCTGGCGCGCTGGATGTCCGAGGCGGAGGCGCTGGTCGAGCGCTGGTTCTCGTTGGAGGACCCGACACGGCTGGAGCCGGCCGAGCGCGAGCTGTTCGTGGAGACGGAGCTGGAGTCGGGGCTGCGGCTGCGCGGGGTGATCGACCGGGTGGACGTGGCGCCCACGGGCGAGGTGCGGATCGTCGACTACAAGACGGGCAAGGCGCCCCTCCCCGAGTACAGCGAGGGCGCGCTGTTCCAGATGAAGTTCTACGCCCTGGTGGTCTGGCGGCTGAAGGGCGTGGTGCCGCGGCGACTGCAGCTGGTGTACCTGGGCAGCGGGGAGGTTCTCACCTACGACCCGGTCCCGGCGGACCTGGAGCGGGTGGAGCGCAAGCTGCTGGCCCTGTGGGACGCGATCATGCGGGCCACCGAGACGGGCGACTGGCGGCCGCGTCCGACCAAGCTCTGCGGCTGGTGCGACCACCGGGCCCTGTGCCCGGAGTTCGGCGGGACTCCGCCGGTGTACCCGCTGCCCGTGGTCCCCGCGGGCTGAGGCGCCCGGTGCCCCGGGCGGGGTCGCCCGGGGCCGGCCTCCGGCGGTCAGGGCAGAATGGGGCGGTCCCGTATTCCTGAGGAGATTCCGTGGCTATCCGCGTCCTACTCGTCGACGACCAACCGCTGCTGCGCACGGGCTTCCGGATGATCCTGGAGGCCGAGCAGGACATCGCCGTGGTCGGTGAGGCCGGGGACGGCCTGCAGGCCCTGGACCAGGTGCGGGCGCTGCAGCCCGACGTGGTGCTGATGGACATCCGGATGCCGCGCATGGACGGCGTCGAGGCGACCCGCCAGATCACCGGCCCGGAGCGGGACGGTCCGGCCAAGGTACTGGTGCTGACCACGTTCGACCTCGACGAGTACGTCGTCGAGGCGCTGCGGGCGGGCGCGAGCGGCTTCCTGCTGAAGGACGCCCCGGCGAACGAGCTGGTCCAGGCGATCCGGGTGGTCGCGGCCGGCGAGGCGATGCTGGCGCCGAGCATCACGCGGCGGCTGCTCGACAAGTACGCGGGGCATCTGCCGTCGGGCGAGGAGCCGGCGCCGAACACCCTGCACACCCTGACCGAGCGGGAGGTCGAGGTCCTGAAGCTGGTGGCCCGCGGGCTGTCGAACGCCGAGATCGCGGCGGACCTCTTCGTCAGCGAGACGACGGTCAAGACGCACGTGGGCCACGTCCTGACGAAACTGGGCCTGCGCGACCGGGTCCAGGCGGCGGTGTACGCGTACGAGAGCGGGCTGGTGCGACCGGGAGCGCAGTGACCGGCGCGGGCGGCGGGGGCCCCAGGGGGGCGACGGGACCTGACGGGGCCGGCAGCGCCCGGCGCCGCCGGGCGGCGTCCCGGGAGTCCGGGCGTCCGGTGGTGAGCCGCGAGCGGCCGGTCCACGGCGGCCGCGCCCGGCGTGGACCGGCGGCCCCGCCGCACCCGCGGAGGACCCCGGGGCCGATGGCCACCGGGGTCCTCCGCGTACGGCCGGACCGGAGCCGGCCGTCGTACGGGTGTCAGCCCTTCTTGATCTCCCAGAAACGGAAGACCGTGGAGGCGTCGAGCGTCCACTCCAGGCCGGTGATGTTGCCGTTGTAGACGGCGTACTGCTTGCCCTGCCACAGCGGGAGGATCGGCAGTTCCTCGGCGACGATGTTCTGCAGCTGGGCGAACTCGTCACCGGTGGAGGACCGGTCCGCCACGGCCGCGGTCTCCGGGATGATCTTGCCGATGATCTGCTTGTTCTCGTAGTTGTTGCCGAGGACGTTGCCCTCGCCGAAGAACGGCTGGGTGAAGTTGTCGGCGTCCGGGTAGTCGGGGACCCAGCCCTTGACGTAGACGCCGTACTTGCCGGCCTGGACGTCCTTCTCGTACTTCTCGAACTCGACCGACTTGACGTCCGCCTGGAACAGACCGCTCTTGTTGAGCTGCTGCGCGATCGCGGCCATCTCCAGGTCGGTGGCCGGGCCGTAACGGCTCGGGGTGGACCAGAGGGTGAGCTTCACCTTCTCGTCGATGCCCGCCTCGCGCAGGACCTTGCGGGCCTTGTCCGGCTGCGGGTGGCCGCCGTAGCGGTCGAAGAAGGCGGTGTTGTGACCGGCGATGCCGGCCGGGACGATCGAGTGCAGCGGCTCGGCGGTGCCCTTGTAGACGTCGCGGACGAGGGCGTCCCGGTCGACGAGGTAGGCGAAGGCCTGGCGCACGGCGAGCTTGCCGGTGACCGGGTGGTCCATGTTGAAGACCAGGTGCTGGACCTCGGCGCTGTTGCCCTCGACGACCGCGATGCCCTGCTTGCCGGCCTCAACGGAGGCCTGGAGGCCGTCGATGTCCTGTGCGGTGAGGCCTCGGTAGGCGACGTCGACGTCGCCCTGCTTCAGCGCGGAGCCGAGGCCCTTCTGGTCGCCCCGGAAGAACGTCAGGGTGACGCCGGTGTTCCGGACCTCGGCGTTGCCCTTGTACTCGGGGTTGACCGAGAAGACGGCCTCCTTGTCGCTGAAGGACTCGAGCCTGTACGGGCCGGAGCCGACCGCCTTGCCGTCCGTGCGCAGGGAATCCGCCTCGTACTCGCGGTGGTCCACGATGGAGCCCGCACCGGAGGCGATCTTGCTCGGGAAGGTCGCGTCGGGGACCTTCAGCGTGAAGACGACCGTGCGCTCGTCGGGCGTCTCGATGCTGTCGATGGTCGAGAGCAGCGGGCCGGGACCGGAGTCGCTGGCGATCTTCAGCGCGCGCTCGAAGGAGAACTTCACGTCCTTCGAGGTCAGGTCGTTGCCGTTGCTGAACTTGAGACCCTCGCGCAGCGTGCAGCGGTAGACCGTGCTGCCGCTCTCGAAACCGCACTTCTCCGCGGCCTCCGGCTGCGGGGTGGAGCCGCCCTTCGGGAAGGCCATCAGGGACTGGAAGACGTTGTTGAACAGCAGCCAGGAGCCGGGGTCGTAACCGTCCGCGGGGTCCGTGGCGAGGACGTCGTCGGAGATGCCGACGGCGACGCGGACGCCGTCGCCGTCGGACCCGTCGCCGTGCTCCGAGCCGCATCCCGCCAGCAGTACGGCGGACAGCCCCGCGGCCAGCGGCGCCGTCGTGCGCTTGAATCGTGCCTTCACAGAACCTTGCCTCTTGCTCTCGTTTCCGGCCGCGCCCTTCGCGGCCGGGTCATGAAGGGTCAGGCGGTGCCGCGCTCGAGTTCCCACAACTGGAGGTCGGAGGAGGCGTTCAGCGTCCACTCGACTCCGTTGATGTCCGACCGGGCGGCGACGTACTGCTTGCCCTGCCACAGCGGCAGCACCGGGACATCGGTGGCGACGATGTCCTGGAGCCTGGCGAAGGGGAGGGCGGCGGCACTGCGGTCGGCCTTGCGGCGGGACTCCGGGATGAGCTGATTGCGCGCGGCGGTGCTCACATAGGGGGTGTTGAGGAAGTTGTCCTCGTCCAGGAACGGGGCGATGTAGTTGTCCGGGTCCGGGAAGTCGGGGAACCAGCCCAGGCCGTAGACGGCGTAGTCGCCCCGCTTCTGCGCGGGACGGTACTCGGACCACTCCGTGCCCTTGACCGTCACGTCGAACAGGTCCGTGGCGTTGAGCTGGTCGCGCAGCACGGCGAACTCCTTCGCCGTGCCGGAGCCGTAGTGGTCGGTGGTGTAGTGGAGGGTGAGCTTCACCGGGGTGGTGATGCCGGCCTCGTCCAGGACGCGGGCCGCTCTGCGGCGGTCGGGCTCGCCGTAGCGTTCGAAGAACGAGTTGGTGTGACCGGTGATGCTCGTGGGGATCAGCGAGTAGAGCGGTTCGGCGGTGGCGCCGTAGACGTTGCTCGCGATCTTTCCGCGGTCGACGACCGAGGCCATGGCCTGGCGGACCGCCTTGTCCCTGACGGACGGGTCCTCGGTGTCGAAGCCGAGGTAGCGGATCTCCAGCCCGGGGACCTCGGTGAGCTCGATACCGTCCTTCGGGTGTTCCCGCAGGTCCCTGATCTGCTCCGGGGACATGGAGCGGGCCATCATGTCGATCTCGCCGGACTCCAGGGCCTCCCCCATCGCGCCCGCATCGGCGAAGGAACGGAGCTCGACCTGGTCGTTGCGGACCGTCAGATCGCCCTTGTAGTCGGGGTTCTTGGTGAAGACGGCCCGGACGAGCCTGCCGCCGTCGGTCTCGGCCGCCATCGTGTACGGGCCGGAGCCGTCGACCTGGAAGCCCTCGCGCAGCCCGTCCGCGTCGTAGGCGTCGCGGCTGAGGATGCCGGCGACCGGCGTGGAGAGCTTGTACGGGAAGGTCGCGTCCGGCGCGGTCAGATGGAAGACGATCTCCTTCTCGCTCCTGGCCTCGACGGTGCCGACGGTGGAGAGCAGCGCGGCCGTGCCGTTGTCGGAATCGATGTCCAGCACGCGCTCGATGGAGAACTTGACGTCCTCGGCGGTCACGGGCCGGCCCCCGGCGAAGGTGAGTCCGTCGCGGAGGACGCAGCGGTAGGTCTCGCTCCGGGAGTCGGTGAACTCGCAGCGGGAGGCGGCCTCGGGGACGGGCCGCCCGCCGCCTCGCGGCACGTGCATCAGCGTCTGCACGGTCTGCCGGAGGACGTTCCAGGCGCCGGTGTCGTAGGCGAAGGCGGGGTCGAAGGGCGCCGGGGTCCCGCTGTCGGCGATGAACTGGTCGGTGGTCCCGACGACAATGGCGTTGCCTCCGTCCGGCGCCCCGGGCGTGGTGCCACAGGCGGCGAGTACGGGGGCGAGCAGGCCCACCAGGGCCGGCAGCACCAGAGTCTTGCGGTTCATCCTGGACTTTCTCCCTCGATCCCTCACTGGGATGCAGCGGTTGCGGGATACTCCGCCGCGGCCGCCCGTTCGGGGCGGTGCGATCGGGCCGGGATGCGGGGGCGATCGGTCCTGCGGGCACGGGGAAGGAGGTGGTCCCCGTGGCACGTCGGTGGTGCGGCGAAGCTCTCGCGACGAGATTAGTGGCTGCGCCAGGAATGCTTGACCGGGCCCGAGTTGGGGGCTGCCCCTCGATGAGGGGGCATGGCGAGGAGTCGATATTCACGCGTCGGAATGATTCGTGCACCACTACATCAATCCGGACACATAGGCGTACCCAAATCACCGCAGATCGGACTGCGCCTGCCATGGCCGCGCTTTTTATGCAGCATCACGCGTGATGAACGTCACGCACGATGGATGGTCACGGAAAATACACGGTCAAACGCCCATGGTTTCCGAGGATATTCCTCTGCACTCTCGGTGAATGGATCAGTTCATCCGGGTAATCAGTGTGCGCAGGAATGACAGATCCACTTCCTCGAGCGAGCCCACCACGATGCGCCCGTCGGCGGGGGCGATCGGCGCCACGGACGGGACCGCCACGACCCGGCAGCCCGCGGCCTCGGCGGAGGCCACACCCGTGGCCGTGTCCTCGATGACCGCGCAACGGGTGGGATCGGCGCGCAGTCCCCGGGCCGCGAGCAGATACGGGTCGGGGTGGGGCTTGGTGCGGGGCACCTCGTCCCCCGCCACGCTCAGCGCGAAGCGGTCGCGGCCCAGGGAGGCGAGCACCCGGTCGATGATGCGCCGGTGGGAAGCGGAGACCAGGGCCGTGGGCACGTTGTGCGCCGCCAGCTCGGTGAGCAGGCGCTCGGCCCCGGGCATCAGCGGAACACCGCTGGTGATGCGGGCCTCGAAGCGTTCGTTGAGCAGCACGGTCAGCTCGGCGAGGGTGATGTCGGCACCGGTCGCCTCGATGAGGTAGCCCGCGCTCCGGGTCATGGGACCGCCGACGACCACATCACGCCATGCCTCGTCCAGGTCGTGGCCGAGATCGGCGAAGACCTCGCGCTCCGCGTCCCACCAGAAGCCCTCGGTGTCCACGAGGGTGCCGTCCATGTCGAGGAAGACGGCCTGCAGGGCGGAGCCGCCCGCCGTGCGGGCCAGGGACGCGGGGACCGTACTGGTCATCCGGACACCTCCATCGGGGACGCACAGGCCGGCCGCCAAATCGGGCGACCGGCCTGTATGGGACCGACCAGTGTACGACTCGCGCGACCGAAGCGCGCGCTCCGTCACCGCGCGTTGAAGTACTTCGCCTCCGGGTGATGGATCACGATGGCGTCGGTGGACTGCTCGGGGTGGAGCTGGAACTCCTCCGAGAGCTTGACGCCGATGCGCTCCGGCTCCAGCAGCTCGGCGATCTTGGCGCGGTCCTCGAGGTCGGGGCAGGCCCCGTAGCCGAGGGAGAACCGTGCGCCGCGGTACCTGAGGGCGAACATGTCCTCGATCTCCGCCGGGTCCTCGCCCGCGAACCCGAGCTCGGCGCGGACCCGGGCGTGCCAGTACTCGGCGAGGGCCTCGGCGAGCTGGACGGACAGGCCGTGGAGTTCGAGGTAGTCGCGGTACGAGTCGGACGCGAAGAGCTTGGCGGTCGCGTCCCCGATCTTCGAGCCGACGGTGACGACCTGGAGGCCGACGACATCGGTCTCGCCGGACTCCTCGGGGCGGAAGAAGTCGGCAAGGCACAGCCGGCGGCCGCGGCGCTGGCGCGGGAACGTGAAGCGGGTGCGCTCGTTGCCCTGCTCGTCGAGGACGATCAGGTCGTCGCCCTTGGACACGCAGGGGAAGTAGCCGTGGACCACGGCCGCCTCCAGCAGGTTCTGCGTGTGCAGCTGGTCGAGCCAGCCCCGCAGCCGCGGGCGGCCCTCGGTCTCCACCAGCTCCTCGTAGGACGGCCCGTCGCCGGTGCGGGCCTGCTTGAGGCCCCACTGGCCCTTGAACAGCGCCCCCTCGTCCAGCCAGGAGGCGTACTCCTTGAGCTGGATGCCCTTGACGACCCGCGTGCCCCAGAACGGGGGCTCCGGCACCGGGTTGTCGGTGGCGACGTCGGAACGCACCGCACCCTGCTCCTCCGGCCGCTCCTCGACGACCGCGGTGGCGGTGCTCCGTACCCGGCGCTGCTTCAGCTCGGGCAGCGCGGCACCGGGGACGCCGCGCTTGACCGCGATGAGCGCGTCCATGAGGCGGAGGCCCTCGAAGGCGTCGCGGGCGTAGCGGACTTCGCCCTCGTAGATCTCGTGGAGGTCCTGTTCGACGTAGGCGCGGGTGAGCGCGGCGCCGCCGAGGATGACGGGGTAGTCGGCGGCCAGCTTGCGCTGGTTCAGCTCCTCCAGGTTCTCCTTCATGATCACAGTGGACTTCACCAGGAGTCCGGACATGCCGATCACATCGGCCCGGTGCTCCGCGGCGGCCTCCAGGATCGCCGAGACCGGCTGCTTGATGCCCAGGTTGACGACGTTGTAGCCGTTGTTGGACAGGATGATGTCCACCAGGTTCTTGCCGATGTCGTGGACGTCGCCGCGGACGGTGGCCAGCACGATCGTGCCCTTGCCCTCGGCGTCCGACTTCTCCATGTGCGGTTCCAGATAGGCCACCGCCGACTTCATCACCTCGGCCGACTGCAGCACGAACGGCAGCTGCATCTGACCCGAGCCGAACAGCTCCCCGACGACCTTCATGCCGTCCAGCAGCGTGTCGTTGACGATGTCGAGCGCCGGGCGGTCCTGGAGTGCCTCGTCCAGGTCCGGCTCCAGGCCGTTCTTCTCGCCGTCGATGATGCGCCGCTTCAGACGCTCCTCCAGCGGGAGGGCGGCCAGTTCCTCGGCCTTGCCCGCCTTCAGGGACTTCGCCGTCGCCCCCTCGAACAGCTCCATCAGCTTCTGCAGGGGGTCGTAGCCCTCGGCACGGCGGTCGTGGATCAGGTCCAGTGCCGTGGCGACCTGCTCCTCCTCGAAGCGGGCGATCGGCAGGATCTTGCTCGCGTGCACGATCGCCGAGTCCAGGCCGGCCTTGACGCACTCGTCGAGGAAGACCGAGTTGAGCAGGATCCGCGCGGCCGGGTTCAGGCCGAAGGAGATGTTCGACAGGCCGAGGGTCGTCTGCACGTCGGGGTGCCGGCGCTTGAGCTCGCGGATCGCCTCGATGGTGGCGACGCCGTCCTTGCGGGACTCCTCCTGACCGGTGCAGATGGTGAACGTCAGGGTGTCGACGAGGATGTCCGACTCGCGGATCCCCCAGTTCGAGGTGAGGTCCTCGATCAGCCGCTCGGCGATCTCCACCTTCTTCTCGGCCGTGCGGGCCTGGCCCTCCTCGTCGATCGTCAGCGCGATCAGCGCGGCGCCGTGCTCCCGGGCCAGCGCGGTGACCTTGGCGAACCGCGACTCGGGCCCGTCGCCGTCCTCGTAGTTCACCGAGTTGATCACCGCCCGGCCACCCAGCTTCTCCAGACCGGCGCGGATCACCTCCACCTCGGTGGAGTCCAGGACGATCGGCAGCGTCGAAGCGGTGGCGAACCGGCCCGCCAGCTCCTCCATGTCCGCCACGCCGTCCCGGCCGACGTAGTCGACGCACAGGTCGAGCATGTGCGCGCCCTCGCGGATCTGGTCCCGGGCCATCTCCACACAGTCGTCCCAGCGGCCCTCCAGCATGGCCTCGCGGAACTTCTTCGACCCGTTCGCGTTCGTCCGCTCCCCGATCGCCAGGTAGGAGGTGTCCTGCCGGAACGGCACGGTCTGGTACAGCGACGCGGCGCCCGGCTCCGGACGCGGGCGGCGCTCGCCCGGGGTGAGGTCCCGCACCCGCTCCACGACCTGTCGCAGGTGCTCCGGAGTCGTCCCGCAGCAGCCACCCACCAGGGAGAGCCCGTACTCCCGCACGAACGTCTCCTGTGCGTCCGCCAGCTCCGGGGCGGTCAGCGGGTAGTGCGCGCCGTTCTTGCCCAGGACCGGCAGACCCGCGTTCGGCATGCAGGACAGCGGGACGCGCGCATGCCGGGCGAGGTAGCGCAGGTGCTCGCTCATCTCCGCCGGGCCGGTGGCGCAGTTCAGACCGATCATGTCGATGCCCAGCGGCTCCAGCGCGGTCAGCGCCGCACCGATCTCCGAGCCGAGCAGCATCGTGCCCGTCGTCTCGACCGTGACCGAGCAGATCAACGGCACCGTGAAGCCGGCCGCGTCCATCGCCCGGCGGGCGCCCAGGACGGACGCCTTCGTCTGCAGCAGGTCCTGCGTCGTCTCCACCAGCAGCGCATCCGCCCCGCCCGCGATCAGCCCCTCCGCGTTCCGCTGGTAGGCGTCGCGCAGGGTGACGTACGGGGCGTGGCCCAGGGTCGGCAGTTTCGTCCCCGGACCCATCGACCCCAGCACCCACCGCTGCCGTCCCGAGGACGCCGTGAACTCGTCCGCGGCCTCGCGGGCGATCCGGGCACCGGCCTCGGACAGCTCGAACACGCGCTCGGGGATGTCGTACTCACCCAGCGCGGCGAAGTTGGCGCCGAAGGTGTTCGTCTCCACACAGTCCACACCCACCTCGAAATAGGCGGAGTGGACCGAACGGACGATGTCCGGGCGGGTCACGTTCAGAATCTCGTTGCAGCCCTCGAGATCCTGGAAGTCGTCGAGGGTGGGGTCCTGCGCCTGGAGCATCGTGCCCATCGCGCCGTCGGCGACCACCACGCGGGTCGCCAGCGCGCGGCGCAGGGCGTCCGCTCGGGTACGGCTGTCGTGGGACGTACTGCTGGCTGCGGAAGTCGGGCTGTCGGCGGAAGGGGTCGGCAACGAGGCCATGAAGGTGCTCCCTGAAGTGCGACGGCTGTCGGCTTTGCGGCTCCCCTTGGAAGGCGCACCCGGCCAGCGTAGCCGGGCCGGGCGCGACACGGTGGAGCGGTCCAGGAGGTGGACTCCGTGTGTCCCTGGTGATGACCGGGTGAGCGTGGTGTTGCCACACTGTTCCGGCAGTAACACCGATTCGGCATCGGCCGATAGTGTTCAGCATTGTCGAACGAGGTTGGGTAGAAGGGCCGGGACGATGGCGAAGAACATCCAGTCACTGGAACGAGCGGCGGCGATGCTGCGCCTGCTCGCGGGTGGCGAGCGCCGTCTCGGCCTGTCGGACATCGCCTCCTCCCTCGATCTGGCCAAGGGCACCGCCCACGGCATCCTGCGCACCCTCCAGGCGGAGGGGTTCGTCGAGCAGGACCCGGCGTCCGGGCGCTACCAACTCGGCGCGGAGCTGCTGCGGCTCGGCAACAGCTACCTGGACGTCCACGAACTGCGGGCCCGCGCACTGGTCTGGACGGACGACCTGGCCCGTTCCAGCGGCGAGAGCGTCCACCTGGGCGTACTGCACCAGCAGGGCGTCCTGATCGTCCACCACGTCTTCCGCCCCGACGACAGCCGCCAGGTACTGGAGGTGGGCGCGATGCAGCCGCTGCACTCCACGGCCCTGGGCAAGGTGCTCTCCGCGTACGACCCCGTCGCCCACAGCGAGGTCCTCGAGCTCGACCGGGAGGCGTTCACCCCGCGCACCGTGACCGCCCTGCGGGCCTTCGAGGGCGAGCTCGACCTGACCAGGGCACGGGGCTGGGCCTCCGACGTGGAGGAGACCTGGGAGGGGGTGGCGGCGGTGGCCGCGCCCATCCACGACCGCCGGCGGATGCCGGTCGGCGCGATCGCCATCACCGGCGCGGTGGAACGGGTGTGCGACGACGGCAAGGAGCTGCGGGCCGAGCTGGTCGCCGCGGTACGGGACTGCGCCCGCGCCGTCTCCCGGGACCTGGGCGCCGGCCGCTTCTGACCGGCCGGCCCGGCCCGCCCCGCGGCCGGACGCGCCCCCTCGACCCGGCCGGCGCTCCCCGCCTCCCCCGCATCGCCCCGGCCGGCCCTTCGCCGTCGCCCTCGGCGTCGTCCCCCCGTCGTCCCCCGTCGCCCTCCCCCGCCGTCGTCGGCCGCGGTACGAGGCGCCGCGCCCAGTCGCAGGGCGCCCGCCCCCCGCCCGGAGCGGCCCGGCCGCCGCACGGCCGGCCCCCCACTCCCGGCGCCCCGCCGCACCCCGCACGTCCCATGCCCGACCGCCCCTCGCGGCCGGACGGATACGGCCGGAAGGGCCGACGGATCCGGCCCGCCCCCCTCCCGCACCGTTCCCCACCGGTGCCGCGCCGGCTTCCCGACCGGCCGAGATCCCTCACAGCGGGCGATTTCGCCCTTCCGGGCGCACCATCGATAACGAAACGGTTTTCGGCCACACAACCCTTGACGCCGTGTTAACCAGAGGACAAAACTGCCGTGCATCGGTCGGCATTGTCGAACACCTACCGGCAATACGCGCTAGAGTGTGGCAACGCCAAGGGCCGGTATCGCTCTCACCCCGAGGGCGCGAACCACGGAGGGACCCGTTGGTTCGCCTTCCCCTGGACGAAGGACAAAGGAGTCGCGGGTGTCCAGCTCCGACATCTTCATCGGCGAGATCATTGGTACCGCCGTACTCATCCTGCTCGGCGCCGGCGTGGTCGCCGCCGTCGTACTGAAGCGCTCAAAGGCACAGGGCGCCGGCTGGGTCGCCATCGCCTTCGGGTGGGGCTTCGCGGTCATGACCGCGGTCTACATCGCGGGCCCCCTCTCCGGTGCGCACCTCAACCCCGCAGTCACGCTGGGTATCGCGATCACCAGCGGTGACTGGAGCAACGTCCCCGTGCAGATGGCGGGCGAGCTCATAGGCGCCATGGTCGGCGCGTTCCTGGCCTGGGTCACGTACTACGGCCAGTTCAAGGCCCATCTGGAAGACCCGGAGCTCGTGCCTCCGCCGCTCGAGGAGGGCCTGGTCGACGAGAGGTCCGCCCCGAAGGCCGGCCCCGTGCTCGGCATCTTCTCGACCGGTCCGGAGATCCGGAACGTCTGGCAGAACCTGGCCAGCGAGATCATCGGCACGCTCGTACTGGTGCTGGCCGTGCTCACCATGGGTCTCAACGACAGTGGAAAGGGCCTCGGCGTCCTCGGCGGACTGATCGTCGCCCTCGTGGTCGTCAGCATCGGCTTCTCCCTCGGCGGTCCTACCGGGTACGCCATCAACCCGGCCCGCGACCTCGGCCCGCGCATCGTGCACGCCCTGCTCCCGCTGCGGAACAAGGGCGGCTCCGACTGGGGGTACTCATGGATCCCCGTGGTGGGCCCCATGATCGGTGCCGCCATCGCCGCGGGCATCTACCAGATCGCCTTCGCCTGAGCCGTACGTCTCTTCCTCAGACTTCCAGGAGCACACCGTGACCGACGCACACACCGCCGGCCCGTTCATCGCGGCCATCGACCAGGGCACCACCTCGTCCCGCTGCATCGTCTTCGACAAGGACGGACGGATCGTCTCCGTCGACCAGAAGGAGCACGAGCAGATCTTCCCGAAGCCGGGCTGGGTCGAGCACAACGCGACCGAGATCTGGAACAACGTCCAGGAGGTCGTCGCCGGGGCCATCGAGAAGGGCGGCATCACGGCCGCCGACGTCAAGGCCATCGGCATCACCAACCAGCGCGAGACCACGCTGCTCTGGGACAAGAACACCGGTGAGCCCGTCCACAACGCCATCGTCTGGCAGGACACCCGCACCGACGCGCTCTGCAGGGAACTCGGGCGCAACGTCGGCCAGGACCGGTTCCGCCGTGAGACCGGTCTTCCGCTGGCGAGCTACTTCTCCGGCCCGAAGGTCCGCTGGATGCTCGACAACATCGACGGCCTGCGCGAGCGTGCCGAGCGGGGCGACATCCTCTTCGGGACCATGGACTCCTGGGTCATCTGGAACCTGACCGGGGGCGTCAACGGCGGCCACCACGTCACCGACGTCACCAACGCCTCGCGCACCATGCTGATGAACCTGCACACCATGGAGTGGGACGAGAAGATCGCCCAGTCCATGCAGGTGCCGATGGAGGTCCTCCCGGAGATCCGCTCCTCCGCCGAGGTGTACGGAGAGGTCAAGGAGGGCGTCCTGGCGGGCGTCCCGGTCGCCTCGGCGCTGGGCGACCAGCAGGCCGCGCTCTTCGGCCAGACGTGCTTCTCCGAGGGTGAGGCGAAGTCCACCTACGGCACCGGCACGTTCCTGCTGATGAACACCGGCAGCAAGATCATCAACTCCTACTCCGGTCTGGTCACGACCGTCGGTTACAAGATCGGCGACGAGGCGCCCGTGTACTCGCTCGAGGGCTCCATCGCCGTCACCGGCGCCCTCGTGCAGTGGATGCGCGACCAGATGGGCCTCATCAACAGCGCGCCCGAGATCGAGACGCTCGCCGCGTCCGTCGAGGACAACGGCGGCGCCTACATCGTCCCGGCGTTCTCCGGTCTGTTCGCCCCGTACTGGCGCTCGGACGCCCGCGGTGTGATCGCCGGCCTCACCCGGTACGTCACCAAGGCGCACATCGCGCGCGCCGTGCTCGAGGCCACGGCCTGGCAGACGCGCGAGATCACGGACGCCATGACCAAGGACTCCGGTGTCGAGCTGACCTCCCTGAAGGTCGACGGCGGAATGACCTCCAACAACCTGCTGATGCAGACCCTCTCGGACTTCCTGGACGTGCCCGTGGTGCGTCCGATGGTGGCCGAGACCACCTGCCTCGGCGCCGCCTACGCCGCCGGCCTGGCCGTCGGCTTCTGGCCGGACACCGACGCGCTCCGCGCCAACTGGCGCCGGGCCGCCGAGTGGACCCCCCACATGGACGCTGCCCAGCGTGATCACGAGTACAAGTACTGGCTCAAGGCCGTCGAGCGGACCATGGGCTGGCTCGAGCACGACGAGAGCTGACGAGGAGCAATCGAGAATGACCACCCTGCAGAGCGTCCCCTCGCTGGGGACGCACCCGGCCTCCGGTTCCCTCCCGAGCCGCGCCGAGACGAGGGAGCAGCTTGCGAAGGCGACCTACGACCTCCTGGTGATAGGCGGCGGCATCCTGGGCATCTCCACGGCCTGGCACGCCGCGCAGGCCGGGCTGCGGGTGGCCCTGGTGGAGGCCGGCGACTTCGCCGGCGCCACCTCCTCCGCTTCCTCCAAACTGCTCCACGGCGGTCTGCGCTATCTGCAGACCGGCGCCGTGAAGCTGGTGGCGGAGAACCACTTCGAGCGCCGCGCCCTCTCCCGGGAGGTGGCGCCCCATCTCTCCAACCCGCTGACCTTCTACCTGCCCGTCTACAAGGGCGGACCGCACGGAGCGGCCAAGCTCGGCGCGGGAGTCTTCGCCTACTCGGCGCTCTCCGCGTTCGGCGACGGCGTCGGACACGTCATATCGCCCGCCAAGGCCCAGCGTGACGTGCCCGAGCTGCGCACGGAGAACCTGAAGGCCGTGGCCGTCTACGGCGACGACCAGATGAACGACGCCCGCATGGCGCTCATGGCGGTCCGCGCGGCCGCCGAGTCGGGTACGGTCGTCCTCAACCACGCCGAGGTCACCGGACTCCGCTTCACCAAGGGCCGGGTCACCGGCGCCGAGCTCAGGGACCGCACGGACGGCACCGAGTTCGGTGTCACCGCCCGGCTGGTCCTCAACGCGACCGGCCCGTGGGTGGACCACCTGCGCAGGATGGAGGACCCGGACGCGGCGCCCTCGATCCGGCTCTCCAAGGGCGCGCACCTGGTCCTCAAGCGCACCTCCCCCTGGAAGGCCGCGCTGGCCACCCCGATCGACAAGTACCGCATCACCTTCGCCCTCCCCTGGGAGGACATGCTGCTGCTCGGCACGACCGACGAGGAGTTCGAGGGCGACCCGGCGGACGTCGCGGTCAACGAGAAGGACATCGCCCAGATCCTCGACGAGGCCGCCTTCTCCATCCGCGACCAGCAGCTGTCGCGCGATCTGATCACCTATTCCTTCGCCGGCCTCCGGGTGCTGCCGGGCGGACCCGGCGACACCTCCAAGGCCAAGCGGGAGACCGTGGTCACCGAGGGCCGCGGCGGCATGCTGTCGGTGGCCGGCGGCAAGTGGACGACGTTCCGCCACATCGGCCGCACGGTGCTGAACAAGCTCGCCGAGCTTCCGGGGCGTCCGCTCGCCGACGACATGGAGCCGATCTCGGACCTGCCGAAGAAGCTCCCGCTGCCCGGCATCGCCAACCCGCGCGCCGTCGCGCACCGGCTGCTGGTGGACGCCCCGGCGCCCGGGCCCCGGATGTCGGCGGACACCGCTCGCCACCTCGCCACGCACTACGGCTCGCTGTCCTTCGACATCGCCCGGCTGGCGAACGAGAACCCCGACCTGGCGGAGCGGATCCACCCGGACGCCCCGGAGATCTGGGCCCAGGTCGTGTGGGCGCGCGACCACGAGTGGGCCGAGACGGCGGACGACGTGCTGCGGCGACGCACCACGCTGACGATCCGCGGCCTCGCCACCGACGAGGTCCGGGGGAAGGTCGAGGACCTGCTGCACAAGCGGGCCTGAGACGGGACCGTAGCGGGCACGGTCCGTACGACGAGGGCGGCTCCATGCGGAGCCGCCCTCGTTGTACGCTCAGTCATCGGATGACTCCCGGCGCGAGGGGAAGCCATGGCTGTCACCGACGATGCCATCGAGAAGATCAAGGGGATGATCGTCTCCGGTGCGCTGCGGCCCGGCGACCGGCTGCCCAAGGAGAGCGAACTCGCCGCCGAACTCGGCCTGTCGAGGAACTCGCTCCGCGAGGCGGTCCGCGCGCTTTCGCTGATACGCGTCCTCGACGTGCGCCAGGGCGACGGCACGTACGTGACCAGCCTGGACCCCCAACTGCTGCTCGAGGCGCTGGGTTTCGTCGTGGACTTCCACCGCGACGACACGGCCCTGGAGCTCCTGGCCGTGCGCCGGATCCTGGAGCCGGCGGCGACGGCGATGGCGGCGTCCGCCATCGGCGAAGAGGAACTCGACCGGCTCACCGCGCAGCTCGACGCCCTCGGTCCGGAGCCCTCGGTGGAGGAACTGGTCCGCGCCGACCGGGAGTTCCACCGCGGGATCGTGCGGGCCTCCGGCAACACCGTGCTCTGCTCCCTGCTGGACGGGCTCTCCGGGCCGGTCGCCCGGGACCGGGTGTGGCGGGCCCTCACCCGGGGGGACGCGGTCGACCGTACGCTCCACGAGCACCGGGCGATCCTCGCGGCGCTGCGCGACCGGGACGCCGAGGCGGCCCGGTCCTGGGCGACGGTGCACATCGCGGGCGCGGAGCGGTGGCTCAGGTCCGCGCTCTGACCGGACCGCATCCGACGCGGCGGGCGCCCGGGCCCGGACCGCAGGCCGGGACACCGGGCCGGCCGGCGCCCGCGGACGGCGGGCCGGTGGAGGGCGGGGCCCCGGCGGCGGCCCGGGTCGTACCGCCGCGCACCGCGCGCCGGTCCCGTGGCGGCCCGTTGCCCGCCGCCGCCCGCCTCGACCGGCCCTGTCTCCCCCGCGTGCGGAACGGGGGGATCACCGGCGGGGCGACGGCGATCGCTCCGCTCGGGATCCGTCGACGGCCCTCGGAGCCCGTGCCGTCGCCGTGGGTCGCCCGTCCTCGGAGGCGACACGCGGGCCCGCGGCACGGGCCCGCCTGAGCAGCGCTGCGCGACGGGTGGTCCGGGCCGCATGCGGGAGGAGAATCCGGG
The DNA here is from genome assembly GCF_027460265.1 of Streptomyces sp. WMMC940. NCBI lineage: Bacteria > Bacillati > Actinomycetota > Actinomycetes > Kitasatosporales > Streptomycetaceae > Streptomyces > Streptomyces sp. WMMC940. The sequence goes on along the minus strand of NZ_JAPZBC010000001.1, from coordinate 6,252,464 downwards.
TACCCCTGGTGCCACGTGGTGTCCCCGGTGGACCACGGCGGGTCCGTGACGTGTTCGTGGAGGTGGTCGACGTACTCGACGCAACGGGCGGCAGGTGGCAGGCCGGCCGATCCGGCCGTGCCACGATCGATTTCCAGCCGTTGTACGTCCTCGTGGCCGGCGCCGGCCGTCGGCTCGCTCTGCCCGGATCCGGCGGCGACGGCCCCTTCCGCACTCACGGCCTCGCACACCGTCGGACGTCGGACCTCCCGGGCGTCCGACGGAAGGCGTCGTGGCGAGCCGGAGGTCCGGGTCCACCTCCTCTGATCGCGGTGACGGCTCGGCCGGCTCTCCGGCCGGAACTGCCGTTCTTCCGGCCTGCGCCGCCGCCGTACGGAAGTTCACCCTGCCGTGCACGGGGACTGCGGGCGGGCGCCCCCGAAGCCGTAAGGTTGGGGCGTACGAGAGGGAACGTCGGAAGGAGGCCTGGGTGATCGAGCTCGAGGGGGTTCCCGAGCTGATCGACCCGGTCATGGTGGCCGCGTTCGAGGGCTGGAACGACGCCGGCGACGCCGCGTCCACCGCGGTCGCGCACCTGGACCGCGAGTGGAAGGGCGAGGTGTTCGCGGCGCTCGACGCCGAGGACTACTACGACTTCCAGGTCAACCGTCCCACGGTGTGGCTGGACGGCGGGGTGCGGAAGATCACCTGGCCCACGACACGGCTCTCCGTGGTGCGGGTCGGCGGGGAGAAGCCCCGCGATCTGGTGCTGGTCCGCGGGATCGAGCCGTCGATGCGCTGGCGCTCGTTCTGCAACGAGTTGCTGGGCTTCGCCCACGAACTGGGCGTCGAGATGGTGGTGATCCTGGGCGCGCTGCTCGGCGACACCCCGCACACGCGGCCCGTACCGGTGAGCGGTGTCACCTCGGATCCGGATCTGGCCAGGACGATGGACCTGGAGGAGACCCGCTACGAGGGCCCGACCGGCATCGTCGGCATCCTCCAGGAGGCCTGCACCCACGCCGGGGTCCCGGCCGTGTCGCTGTGGGCCGCCGTGCCGCACTACGTCTCCCAGCCGCCGAACCCGAAGGCGACACTGGCGCTGCTGAACCGGCTCGAGGACCTCATCGACCTCCGCATCCCGCTCGGCGAACTGGCCGAGGACGCACGGGCCTGGCAGCTCGGCGTGGACCAACTCGCCTCCGAGGACAGCGAGGTGGCGGAGTACGTGCAGACGCTGGAGGAGGCCAGGGACACCGCCGAACTGCCCGAGGCGTCCGGCGAGGCCATCGCCCGGGAGTTCGAGCGCTATCTGCGCCGTCGTGACGGCGGCCCCGGGCAGGGGCCGGGCGGTCATGCCACGGAGGCCGGGGACGGCTCGTACCTGCGGGACACCGCGGGCGGACGGACGAAGCCGCCGAAGCCGCAGCGCGCCGAGCACGGGACGGACGGGTCCGAGGACGACGACTCCGCGAGGGACGGGTCGTCCGGCTCCACCGGGCCGTCGGGTCCTCCTCCCGAGTCCCCCGAGTCCCCCGAGTCGCCCGATTCCCCGGAGTCCTCGGAGGACTGACGCCTCGGAAGCTCCGCCGAGGCTCCTGGTGGCGACGTACGCAGCGCGCGGGCGGGTGGTGCCGAAAACCGGCCACCCGCTCGCGCGTTCCCGTTCCGGTCCGGCCGTCCCGCCGGCACCGCCGGACTCACGCGGACCCGTCAGCCGCAGCGGAAGCGGGCCGCCGCCGTCCGGACCGCGTGGTCACCGGACGCGGAGCCGTCGGTGTTCCCCGCTGTGCCGGCGCCCGGTGCCTGCCCCGCCGCTGCGGAGGACACGGCACCGGGGACGGACGGCCCCGGCGCCGTGTCCTCCGGGTCCGATTCCGCCGACTCCGCTGCGCCGTGGACGGAAAACGGTCGCCTCCCGGTCGCCTCCCGGACCCTCACGGGTCCGGGAGGCGACCGGTCCACCGGGGCGGTTCCCCGGCTCGTGTCCGGATTACAGGGCGACACCCAGCAGGGCGTCCACGGCGCGCGACACCAGGCCGGGCGCACCCTCGTCCGCACCGCCCTCGGCGCGCTGGGCCTCGGCCCAGCGGTCCACGGCGGCGAGCGCCGCCGGAGCGTCCAGGTCGTCGGCCAGGGCGGCACGGATCTCCTCGACGAGCGCGTCGGCTGAGGGCCCGTCGGGCCGGGAGACCGCCGCGCGCCAGCGGCCGACGCGGTCCACGGCCTCCTGGAGGACCTCGTCGGTCCACTCCCAGTCGGCACGGTAGTGGTGCGCCAGCAGCGCCAGCCGGATGGCGGCCGGGTCCACGCCGTCACGGCGCAGCGCGGAGACGAAGACGAGGTTGCCCTTGGACTTGGACATCTTCTCGCCGTGCAGGGCGACCATGCCGGCGTGCACATAGGCCTGGGCGAACGGGTGCTCACCGGTGAGGACCTGGGCGTGCGAGGCGCCCATCTCGTGGTGCGGGAAGGCGAGATCGGAGCCGCCTCCCTGCACGTCGAAGCCCATGCCGAGATGGTCGAGGGCGATGGCCACGCACTCGATGTGCCACCCGGGCCGGCCGCGCCCGAGGCTGCCGCCGTCCCAGCTCGGCTCCCCGTCCCGGGCGGCCATCCACAGCATCGGGTCGAGCGGGTTCTTCTTGCCGGCGCGGTCGGGGTCGCCGCCGCGCTCCGCGGACAGCGCGCGCATCGCCTCCGCGTCGTAGTGCGACACCCCGCCGAAGTGGGGGTCGGACTCGACGGAGAAGTAGACGTCGCCGTCGAGTTCGTACGCGGCACCCGCGTCGCGGAGCCGCTCGACGAGCGGAACGATTCCCGGGATGGCCTCGACGGCGCCGATGTAGTGCCTCGGGGGCAGCATCCGCAGCGCGGTCATGTCCTCGCGGAACAGGGCGGTCTCCCGCTCCGCGAGCTCGGTCCAGTCCTGGCCGTCGCGCTGGGCGCGCTCCAGCAGCGGGTCGTCCACGTCGGTGACGTTCTGGACGTAGTGAACCTGCCGCTTGGTGTCGAGCCACACGCGCTGGACGAGGTCGAACGCGTTGTAGGTCGCCGCGTGACCGATGTGGGTCGCGTCGTACGGGGTGATGCCGCAGACGTAGATACGGGCGACGGGACCGGGGGCGAGGGTGACGCGGCCGCCGGTCGCGGTGTCGTGGATCCGGAGGTCGCGGCCCTTGCCGGGCAGGGCGGGGACCTCGGAAGCGGGCCAGGCATGCATGTCATGAGCGTAACCGGATGCATGTTCCGGATACGAACCGGACGCCCTCTCTCGGCCGGTTGGGCGCTCTTGCGCCTGCCCCTGCCGTGGGGGTAACGGCAGCAGTGGGCCGGTGCCCCGGCCCTCCCGGGCGCACCGGCACTCGGACGGGCCGGGCGCACCGGCGCCCGGGCCGACGCGTGGCATCGGCCACTCGGCCGCCCGCGCCGCGTCGCGCACGCGGCCGGACGCGTGACGACGGCATCCGGGAGAGCCGTGCCGGGCCGGCCCGGGTGTCCTGGTCCCACCCGTGGGGGTCCCGGCCCGCCACGCGGGTGCTACACGGGCGGCCAGGGGATCGCGGGCCAGTTGCCCGCCGGCTGCGGGTGGCGGGCGCCGGTGCGCAGCGCCCTTACCCTGCCCCGCAGGGCGGCCGTCTCGCCCCGGGTGATCAGCTCGGACAGCCGCCCGGCCAGTGGTGACCCCTCGTCCAGGGATGCGTCCAGGTCCTCCAGGACGGACAGGGCCTCCTCCGTCAGCGGCTCCCCCGCCCAGCCCCACAGCAGGGTCCTCAGCCGGTCCTCCACGTGGAACGTGACACCGTGGTCGATCGCGTACAGGCGTCCGTCCGGAGCGGGGAGCAGATGCCCGCCCTTGCGGTCGCCGTTGTTGATGACCGCGTCGAGCACGGCCAGCCGGCGCAACCGGGGGTCGTCCGCGTGCACCAGGAGCGCCGTGCGCCCCTCCCCCACCTCCGCGAGGCCGACCGCCTTCCAGCCGTCCTCCGGTTCGTCGCCGTCGACGAGGGCGAGGAGGGACTGCTCCGGATCGGCCTCGATCCACAGCTGGCACATGCCCTCACCGTACGGACCGTCACGGAGCACGGTGGGTGGCACCAGCCCCCATCCGGTGGCCTCGGACAGCTCGTACGCGGCCACCTCGCGCCGGGCCAGCGTGCCGTCGGGGAAGTCCCACAGCGGGCGCTCGCCGGCGACGGGCTTGTAGACGCAGTGCGCCTCCCGGCCGTCGAGGGCCACGGTGCAGTACAGCGCGGCGTTGGACGCCTCGCGGATACGGCCGCGCACGGTGATCCCGCCCCGGGTGAGGAGTTCCAGGTGCCCGTCGTGCGCGGTCACGCTCCGCGGCGGTATCCGTTCTGGCGCGGGCATACGTGTCCCTCCGGGTCGAGCGGCAGGCTGCACAGCGGGCACGGCGGCCGGCCCGCGTTGACGACGTCCAGCGCGCGCTTGGCGAAGGCCCTCGCCTGCGCGCCGGACAGCCGCACGCGCAACATCGGCGGACCGTTCTCCTCGTCCTGCAACAGCCGTTCCTCGGCCTCCGCGAGGTCCTCCTCGGAGTCCGCGTCCAGCTCCACCAGGGCCTGGGCCTCGACGATCATGCGCTGTTCCTCGCCGTCCCAGGCCAGCGCCATCGTCCCGACCCGGAACTCCTCCTCGACGGGCGCGTCCAGCGGCGCCGTGTCGGCGATGTCCGTGGGGGCGACGGCGGGGACGGGGGCGTTGCCCCCGGTGCGCCGCACCACCTCGTCGAGCAGCTCGTCGATCCGCTCGGCGAGCGCGGCCACCTGGGTCTTCTCCAGGGCGACGCTGGTCACCCGCCCCCCTGCGGAAGCCTGCAGGAAGAACGTACGACGTCCAGGCAGCCCGACCGTGCCGGCCACGAAACGCTCCGGCGGGTCGTACAGGAACACCTGACGGGTCACGTCCTGCTCCCTTGGATTCAGAGGATCTTCGGTGCCGGAAGCGGGCTTCCGGGGTTCGGCCCGTCCACCCTACTGCGCCCGGCGATCACGGTGCGCCCGCGCCGCCGCCGACCACCGCCGACCCGTCCGCCCCGCCCTCACGGGGCTCGTTCACGTTCTCGCGCGGCCGGAGGGAGTCCAGGTCACCCGTGTCGCCGAGCCTCAGCAGGAACGGCCGCAGACGGGTGTAGCGGATCGCCGTCACCGAGCACGGTTCGACGTGGATCCGCTGGAAGAGGTCGAGGTGCATGCCGAGGGCGTCCGCCACGACGGACTTGATGACGTCGCCGTGGGAGCACATCACGTACACGGCGTCCTCGCCGTGCTCCCGCTCGATCCGGGCGTTCCAGTCACGCACCGCGTCGACGGCCCGGCCCTGCATGGCCCGCATCGACTCGCCGCCGGGGAAGGCGGCCGTGGACGGGTGCCGCTGGACGACCTCCATCAACGGCTCCCCGGCGAGTTCCGTCAGCTTGCGGCCGGACCACTCTCCGTAGTGGCACTCGCCGATCCGCTCGTCGCCGTGGAGCGGGAGGCCCGGCCGTGCGTCGAGCAGCGGCTGCAGGGTCTCCCGGCAGCGCTGCAGCGGACTGGTGACGGCGGCCGCGAGGGGCAGCCCGGCGAGCCGCGCGGGCAGGGCGGACGCCTGCGCGGTGCCGCGCTCGTCGAGGGCGATGCCCGGCGTCCAGCCGGCGAGCACCCCCGCGGTGTTGGCGGTGGACCGTCCGTGGCGTACGAGGATCAGCGTGGCCATGCCGGCCAGCCTAGGACGTGTTCGGGGAGCCCGGGTGGTGCGTCGCTCGCCGGGCGGCTCGTCCGGCGTTCCCTCCGCGCGAGGTGAGCGGTGCGCCCGACGGTTCGCGCCGCCGAGGTGCGCGCGGGGCGCGGGGGCGGCAGAATGCGCGCCGTGATCGTGGACTGCGCCATCTACCGGGACGGCCGCCGGACCGAGGGCCCCGAGGACCTCTCCGACGCGCTCGCACTGGCCCGTACGTCCGGGAACACGTTCCTGTGGATCGGGCTGCACGAGCCGAACGAAGAGGAGTTCGACCGTGTCAGCAGTGAGTTCGGGCTGCACCCGCTGGCGGTCGAGGACGCCCTCAAGGCCCATCAGCGGCCCAAGCTGGAGATCTACGACGACTCGCTGTTCGTGGTCCTCAAGCCCGTCGTGTACGAGCCGGAGTCGGACACGGTCAGTGCCGACGAGGTGATGGTCTTCGTCGGCGACTGCTTCGTCGTGACGGTGCGGCACGGCGAGGCAGCGCCCCTCGGGGCGGTGCGACGGAGGCTGGAGGCCGACCCGGACGTCCTGCGACACGGGCCGACGACCGTGCTGTACGCCGTCAGCGACGCGGTCGTGGACCGCTACATCGAGGTGGCCGCCGAGCTCCAGGTGGATCTGGAGGAGCTGGAGGCCGCCGTCTTCGCTCCCGCCGGCGACACCCGGCACACGGCTGCCAAGATCTACGGCTTCAAGCGGCAGGTGCTCGAGTTCCGGCGGGCGACCGGGCCGCTGGCCGCGCCGATGGCCAAGCTCGCCGGTGCGTCGGTGCCTTTCGTGGACGAGCACTCCCAGCCGTTCTTCCGCGACGTCAACGACCATCTGACGCGTGCCAACGAGCAGGTGGACGGACTGGACCGGCTGTTGTCCGACGTGCTGTCCGCCCACCTCGCGCAGACGGGCGTGCGGCAGAACGACGACATGCGCAAGATCTCCGCCTGGGCCGCCATGGCGGCGGTGCCGACGCTGGTCGCCGGCGTCTACGGGATGAACTTCGAGCACATGCCCGAGCTGACCTGGAAGTGGGGCTATCCGGCCGCGATCGCCCTGATGGTCCTCGTGGTGTACGGGCTGCACCGGCTCTTCAAGCGCCGCGGCTGGCTCTGACGACCGTCCCGCGATCCCGCGGGACAGCCCTCGGGTGCGCTGCCCGGTGCGCCCGCGCCCGTGGTGGCCCGGCGGCTCTCGCACGCGGACGGCCCGGAACGACGTGCGGACGGCCGGCGCGGAGCGCCGCGAGGTCACCGGCATCGGCTCCATGCCCTGCCGGGCCTCAGACGACGGGGGCCGTGGTCGCGGGACCGCCGAGGGCGTCGCGGCGCTCCGGCATCCTGAGCGTGACCATGCGCCGCCAGCCGCCGGCGCGCTCGAAGGCGTACATCGCGTGGATACCGCCGGCGAGCACCGCCGACTTGGCTCTGGGCCAGTTCAGGATCCGCCCCATGTGGGACATGACCGCGAGGCTGACGTCCCGGTGGACGGCGATCTCGGTGAGGGCGCACTCGCGCAGCGTGCCCTGGATGGCGCGGCCGTGCCCGGCGCGGGCGAGGCGGAGCAGTTCCTCGTGGCAGTAGGCGAGGTGGTTGTCCTCGTCGTTGCAGATCTGCTTCACGGCCCTGCCCACCTCGGGGTGGTCGCCGAAGAACCTCACCAGCATGTCCATCTGGTCGGCGGCGCGCTGCTCGGTGACCCGGCTGTGCGAGAGGTAGACGACGATGTCCCGCTCGGTGAGCCGTTCGTCGCGGCGCAGCTTCTCGTGGGCCAGTCCGATCCCCTGCTGCTCCAGGAGCATCGTGTAGTCGGTCTCGGGCGGGACGTCGACCGGGTCCAGGCCCCGCTTCTTGAGCAGGGCGTTGAAGATCCGGCCGTGCTTGTCCTCGTCCGCGCCGTGCCGGGTGATCTTCGGCGCGAGCGCCCGCATGGAGTCGGGCACGAGCGCGGCGATACGGCCGTTCTCCCAGCCGCCCTGGGCCTCGCCGCTGGCCGCGATCGAACAGAAGAGCTGGTACGAATCGTCGTTCTCGAGGATTTCCTGGAAAAGGCTTCGGGCCGAGAGCATCACTGCCACCTCCGTGAGGCACCCCGTGGGCGACGGGCGTCCGCAGAGAACGAGTCAAATGCGGACCGGACCGACAGGCAACAGGTGAGCGGGGCGACTCCGCCGAAAGAAGGAGTACAGGGGCATACCGGACCTCGGCAGGTGGAAGGGCGTCGCCCGCCGGAGGCGCCCGGCGGGCGCGGACCGGTGGCGACCACGCCCGACGCCGGAATCTCGCCGATGCACCGCGTCCGGGGCGTGACCGAGGACGGGGTGAGACGTTAGACCTCGTGACGGCCGTGGCGGGGATGACCCCGAGCCCCCACCACGGCCGCAGGCATGTCCGGCGCCGCCCGCGGCGGACGGCTGGTGACCGGCGGCCTCCGGCCGGAGGGAGGGCCGGCCACGGTTCGGGCCGTGCACCGCCGGGCGGGTCCGGCCCGCCCGGCGGCCCGTTACGCGAGTCCGGCGCGCTCCAGGGCCTCGGTACCGACCCGCAGGGCGGTCAGCCGCTCGTCCAGGGTGAAGCCGGCCGGGGCGAGGGTCAGGGTGGTCACGCCGGCGGCGGCGTAGGCCCGCATGCGGTCCGCGATCCGGTCGACGGTGCCCAGCAGGGCGGTGGAGTCGATCAGCTCGTGCGGCACGGCCGCCGCCGCGCCGGCCTTGTCCCCGGAGAGGTACTTGTCCTGGATCTCCACGGCTTCCTTCTCGTAGCCCATGCGCTGGGCCAGCTGGTTGTAGAAGTTCTGCTTGCGGCTGCCCATCCCGCCGACGTAGAGCGCCGTGTACGGGCGGAACGTGTCGGCGAGGGCCCGGACGTCGTCACCGACCGCGAGCGGCACCGTGGGGCAGACGTCGAAGCCGTCCATCGTCTTCCCGACCTTCTCGCGGCCCGCGCGGATGTACCGGAGCGCGGTGTCCTCGAGGTGCTCGGCCGAGGGGAAGATCAGCAGCGCGCCGTCGGCGATCTCGCCTGTCTGCTCCAGGTTCTTGGGACCGATGGCGGCGATGTACAGCGGGATGCGCTCGCGCTCGGGGTGGACGGTGAGCTTGATGGGCTTGCCCGGACCGCCGGGGAGCGGGAGCGTCCAGTGCTCGCCTTCGTACGTCAGGCGCTCGCGGGTCATCGCCTTGCGGACGATCTCGACGTACTCGCGGGTGCGGGCGAGGGGCTTGTCGAACTTGACGCCGTACCAGCCCTCCGACACCTGCGGCCCCGAGACGCCGAGGCCGAGGCGGAACCGGCCGCCGGAGAGCGAGTCCAGGGTGGCGGCGGTCATCGCCGTCATCGCCGGCTGGCGGGCGGGGATCTGGAGGATCGCGGAGCCCACGTCGATGCTCTCGGTCTGGGCGGCGACCCAGGAGAGGACCGTCGGCGCGTCGGAGCCGTACGCTTCGGCGGCCCAGCAGACGTCGTAGCCGAGGCGGTCCGCCTCCTGGGCGACGGCGAGGTTGTCGCCGTCCATGCCCGCGCCCCAGTAGCCGAGGTTGATGCCCAGCCGCATACCGCTCCCCTTACCGCTCCGTGTGCTTCGGATGTCCGATTTACCGACGAGTAACGTCCTTGTCGCGGACTCTAGCGCGGGTGACGGCGTCACGTCAGGGGTGGCCCGGTGACGGCTTCGCGGGCGAGTTGTCCACAGGGTCGCTCCGGGTGGGGCCGTGGCCAGTAATCTCGCGCCCATGGAGCAGAGGCAACTCGGCCGTACCGGCCTGCGCGTGTCCCGGATCGGGCTCGGCACCCTCACATGGGGGCGGGACACCGGCGAGCACGACGCTGCCGACCAGTTGAAGGTCTTCTGGGACGCGGGCGGCACGCTGGTCGACACGGCGGACGTGTACGGCGGCGGCGAGGCGGAGTACCTGCTCGGGCAGCTGGTGGAACGGCTGGTGCCGCGGCGCGAACTGGTCATCGCCACGAAGGCCGGCAGCGTGCTCGACCCCACGCGGCGGTTCGACGGCTCGCGCGGTCATCTGCTGACGGCCCTGGACGCCTCGCTGGAGCGACTGGGCACCGACCACGTGGACCTGTGGCAGGTCCACGGCTTCGACCCGCACACACCGCTGGAGGAAACGCTCCAGGCGCTCGACATCGCGGTGAGCAGCGGCCGCGCGCGCTACGCGGGGGTGTCGGGCTTCTGCGGCTGGCAGCTGGCGAAGGCCGCCACGTGGCAGCTCGCCGTGCCGGGCACACGGACCCGTCTCGCCGGCACGCAGATGGAGTACTCGCTGCTGCAGCGCGGCGTCGAGCGGGAGGTGCTGCCCGCGGCGCGGGACCTCGGCGTGGGGCTGCTGCCGTCGTCCCCGCTCGGCCGCGGTGTGCTCACGGGCAAGTACCGGCACGCGACGCCCGCGGACTCGCGCGGGGCGTCGGAGCAGCTGGCCCCCTTCGTGGAGCCGTACCTGGACGAGTCGGCGACGCGCATCGTGGACGCGGTCGTCACGGCCGCGGACGGACTTGCGACGACTCCGCTCGAAGTGGCGCTGGCCTGGGTCCGCGACCGGCCGGGCGTGGTGGCGCCGATCGTCGGTGCCCGCAACGCGCAGCAGCTCACGCAGGCGTTGTCAGTGGAGGGTCTTAGTCTTCCTGACGAGATCTGCCGGGCGCTGGACGACGTTTCGGCGCCCGTGCACCGCTATCCCGACCAGGACTGGAGCACGCTGTGACTGCGCTTCCCGGGGCGAGCCCCGGCACCCCCGCCGAGGATCCCGCGTCCGAGGACCCCGCGTCCGGGGACTCCGGTCCGGGCACGCCCGTCACCGCGGAACGGCGCCGTGCCGGGACGGAGCCGGACCAGGCGCCCGGTGCCGGGGCGGCCGGGGGGGCCGGGCCTCAGCCGGGCGGGGCGGCGGACGGCGCAGGAACCGCTGAGGGCTCCTCCGCCGAGGAGTCCTCCGGGGCCGGGAGCGCCGTCGCCGGCGAGGCCGCCGACGACGCCGCCGGGGTCTCCGAGGCCCAGGCGGAGCTGGCCGCGCAGCGGGAGCTGCGGTCACGGATCGAGAAGCGCAAGGCCGAGAAGGCCGGGCCGATCGCGGCCGGCGGGAAGCTGAGCGGTACCGCGGCCGATCTTCTGGCGGCGGTGCGGGCCGTGGAGAGCGGCGCGAAGCCGTCGGGCACGTTCTCCGAGGCATCCGCCGCGCCGAGGCGGCCGGCTCCGACGTCGGTGGCCGGGCAGGGGCGACCGAGGGTGCCGGCGCCCGAGCCCGCACGTCCGCAGGTCGACCCGGGCACGGTGGCGGCCGTTCTGGAGGTACTGGTGTCGGGCGGCGCGCCGGGGGGCCTGGCCGCACGGGTCGCCGGCGTACTCGGTGAGCGGGCGGCCGACGCCCTTCGGGAGGACCCCTGGCGGCTGCTGGCGGTGCCCGGGGTGCGGCCGGAGGAGGCGGACGGTTTCGCCCGGGCCCTGCTGGGCGCGGAGTGCCGGCCGGACGACGGCCGGCGGGCCGCGGCACTGGTCGGCCGGATGCTGGAGCGTGCCGCGCTCCGGGGGCACACGGCTCTGGACTCCGCGGCGGTGCGTACGGCGCTCGCCGGACAGTCGGTGCCGGACCCGGACGAGGCGTTGCAGCACGCCATCGCCGAGGGCGTCGTGCTCGTCTTCCAGGACGGCGTCGAGGACGTGGGACCGGAGGAGGCCGAGGGTCCCGAAGGGCCCGGGGATCACGGGGCGTCGGAGTCCCGTGAGGACTCCGGGCCACCGGCACCGGTGCCGGTCCTGCTCGGCCTCGACCGGTACGCCCTGGCGGAGGAGAGCCTCGCCGACGGTCTGGCCCGGCTGGTCAGGACCGCGCAGCCGGCGTCCTGGGAGGAGGCCGCCGGGGCCGCGGGGACACCGTCGGCCTCGGAGCTGGTCCGCGCCGCCGCCGGGCACGGCCTGGTCGCGCACACGGGCGGCGAGACGGCCCGCACCGAGCCGGCCGCGCTGGTGGAGGCCGCCCGCGCCCTCGGTCTGCGGGCGGTCGCCGCCGCACACAGCGAGAACGGCCGGCGCGGGCTGGGGGCCGACGCGGTCACCGTGCGGGGGCTGCTCTCCGGCACCGAGGGCCCCGGCCGGGACGAGGACGGGACGCTGGCCGTGGATCTGCTCGCGGTCCTCGACGCGCCGCAGCTCGACGTCGAGACCGCCGCGGTGCTGGTGGAGTCCCTGCCGGACGGTTGCCGGCTGGTGCTGAGCGGGGACCCGAACGTGCTGTGGTCGGCGGGCGCGGGTCGGGTGTTCGCCGATGTACTGGCCGCCCGGGTGTGCCCGGTCGTCGCCTCCCGCACGCCCGATCCCGGGCCACTGGGCGAGCTGGTCTCCGGGATCGGCGTCGGCGAACTCACCCGGGTCGAGGCCCCCGGCAAGGAGGTCGTGATCGTTCCGGTGCGGGACGCGGGCGAGGCCGTGCACCGTACGGTCCAACTGGTCGCCGACTCGGTCCCGAGGGCGATCGGGGTGCCGTCGGCCGATACCCAGGTCATCACGGTCGGCCACGGAGGCTCCGCGGGCACGAGGGCGCTCAACGCCGCCCTGAAGGAGCGGTTCAACCCCGGTCCCGGCCGATTCGGCGGTTTCGACCCGGCCGATCGCGTCGCCTACGCCCCGGCCCCCGGGCGGACCCTGACCGGCACGGTGGTCTCGGCGGACGCGGAAGGGCTGCGCCTCGACTGCGAGGGCACCGCCGTCCTCGTCCCCAAGGACCTGGTGGAGTCGACGCTCCGGCACGGCTGGGCGCTCACGGCGCACCAGGCGGCCGGAATGCGCTGGCCGGCGGTCGTCGTGGTGCTGCCGGGGGACGCGGCACAGGGCCTCAGCCGCCCCTGGGTCTACACGGCGTTCAGCCGCGGTGAGCGCCATCTGTCCGTGGTCCACGGAGTGGAGCAGGCCCTGCCGCGCGCGGTGGCCGAGATCCCGTCCGAGGACCGGACGACCCGGCTGCGCCCGCTTCTGGAAAGCCTGCTCGCGCCGGGCGCCGAGGCCGTCGGCGCCTGAGCGGACTCGGCGCTCCGACGCGGCGCGATTCGGAGCGGCGCCCCGGCGAAAGCGCTCACCCAGGTGCGAGCGACCGCCCCGCCGGGCACCGCCGCGCCACGGAGCGGCGCCCGGGCGCAAGTGTCCCCACCCCGGGCGCCACCGCGCGGTGCCACGATGCCCCGTCCCGAACGCGAACGGCACCCCCACGGCCCCCTGCGCGGTGCCTCTCGCGGCCGGGCGCGGCATGACGGCGCCCGGGTGAGCCCCGGCCGGCGGCCGAGCACCGCCGTGAACGGCCTCGCCGGAGCGCCGGAAAGGGGACGTGGCACCAGAACCGCGGGTGCCCACGGACGGCCCGATCGCCGCCCCGGCATCCGCCCGCGTCGCACGGCGCGACGAGGCCCCGCGTGGAGACGCACGATCTCCGCGCGGGGCCCCGCGCCGCGCGCCGGGCGGTTCCGCTCACGCGGAGTGGAGGTCGTCCAGGTCCTCCTCGTCGAAGACGGAGCTGACGTCGAAGCGGCAGACGACGCGCTCCGGGTCCGCCTGGTCGAAGGGCGTGCTGAGCCACTCGCCGGGCTCGGGGAGTTCGTCGGCGGCGGAGACCCACAGGGTGGAGTCACCCTCCTCCAGACCGAACTCCTTGTGCCGCGACGCGATCTCGTCCGGCTCGAACTCGCCGAACAGCACGCCCAGCGCGGCATGCACACTCGCCCCCACGACGGCCGCGGATGCGTCGTCCGCGGTCTCGTCCCGGTCGAGATCCGCGACCCGCTGGGCCTGTGCGAGCAGCCGCTGAGGCTCCACGACGGCGTAGTCGCGGCGGATGAGAACACTCAGCGCGTTCGGTTCGTCCGGTCCCGTGTACGGCGGCATCGAGTCGTCCGCGCCTGGGATCTCGAAGGGAGTGACTTCGTCATAGCGGTCGTACAGCCGCTCGTCGTACGCCTCGGCCGCGGCGGCCAGGGCGTTGAAGGCCGCGTGGACCGCCGGGTCGTCCTCTCCCGTGCGGCGTTCGACCGCTTCCAGGTGGCGGTCCAGCGCGGCTTTGACCGCCTCGGCGGCGGCGCGGACCTCGGCAGCCGTGGGCTGCGCAGGAGCGGATGCATCAGACATAGTGCAGACGCTATCCGTACTCGGCCCGTGCCCGCACAATAGATGCGATGCCGGAATACGAATTTGTCGACGTGTACGTGCCTCGCGGGGTCTCCCGCAAGGAAGCCACCCGTCTGCTGACCGACCATGCCGAATACGGACACTGGGAGTTGGACAGGCTGACTCTCCTCCGTGACGGCAGCCGCCGCGTGCGGCTCCGCCGTCGCATCATCCGTCAGGTGCGCGCCACTTGGTGAGCGTCTGCCGCACGAAGGACGGAGCGGGCCCGCGGTCGCGGGCCCGCTCCGTCGTGTCATCGCACCATCACACGGAGGCACGGGCCTTGCGGTAGAGGAGGGCTCCGCCGAGCAGCAGGCCGGCGGCCGCTGATGCCCCCAGACCGACCGTGCCGGCCCCGGTCCGGGCGAGCTCCTCGGTGGCCTTGGGCGGTGTGACGGTGTTGGCACCCGGCGCGTTCGGAGCGGTGGGCTCGACCGGCGTGCCCGGCTCACCCGGCTGGACGGGCGTCCCGGGCTCATTCGGCTCCCCGGGCTCACCAGGTTCACCGGGCTCGTTCGGCTCCCCCGGCTCACCGGGCTCCCCCGGCTCACCGGGCTCTCCCGGGTCACCAGGTTCACCAGGTTCACCGGGCTCACCGGGCTCCCCCGGCTCTCCCGGGTTTCCGCCGCCGTCGCCGTTGCCGCACTCGTTCCCGAACGCGCCGTTGCCGAGGCCGCCGATCGTCACGCTGTTGCCGCAGGCGTTCACGGGCACGTGGACGGGCACCTGGACGGTGTTGCCGGAGCCGACGCCGGGGGAGTTCGACGTGGCCCCCTCGGCGTGGGCCCCGTCGTCCCCGTCGTCCTCCGAGGTGTTGGCACAGCCGTTGCCGAACGCGGGGTTCAGCGCGCCGATGACGTTGACGGTGTTGCCGCAGACGTTGACCGGGACGTGGACCGGCACCTGGACCGTGTTCCCGGAGAGCACGCCCGGGGAGTCGGAGGCGCCGCCGTGGGCCCCCGCGCCGCCGTGCGCGTGTGCGTAGCCGCCGCCGAGGACGAGCACGCCGCCCGCGGCCGCCACGGTGATCAGGCCCTTGCGCGTGACCTGTCGCATAGCTGGTTCCTGCCTTCTGACTTCCGGACTGCCCCGGGCACGGTGCCCGGGAGCGGGGTGAATGCGGGCGGCCCCGGAGTGCACGGCGTGCACTCCGGGGCCGCCGGGTCAATCCCTCACAGGGGCGAGACGCAACGTCAGTCGTTGACGCAGACGTTGCCGAAGGCCGGGTTCAGCAGACCGATCACGGAGATCGTGTTGCCACAGACGTTCACCGGCACGTGGACGGGCACCTGCACGACGTTGCCCGAAAGCACGCCGGGGGAGTTCACGGCGGCGCCCTGGGCACCCGAATCGGCGACGGCCATGCCCGCACCCGCGAGAACCAGACCACCAGTGGCAGCCGCAGCAGCGACGACCTTCTTGATCATTATTCCTCCTAGTTGGCAATGCGATCCCAACTGCGGACCGCACACCTGTAACGAGGAGGGGCTAATGGGGCTACTAGCGTATGAGCCCATTCACCCTTTTCAGTCAAGTACGCACGCGCGGACGAATGTCGCCGCTCCGCATCCGCACGGCAGGCCCACCCCGCCCGTGTCGAGGGACGCGACCGGGCCCCGCCGTGTCACGTGGCCCCGACCTCGGTCGGGGCCGGCTCAGCTCGCGTCGAGGAAACGGTCCAGCACCCGTACGCCGAACTTCAGGCCGTCCACCGGCACGCGCTCGTCCACCCCGTGGAACATCCCGGCGAAGTCCAGCTCCGGCGGCAGCTTCAGCGGCGCGAAACCGAAGCAGCGGATTCCGAGGTCGTCGAAGGACTTGGCGTCGGTGCCGCCGGAGAGCATGTACGGCACGGCCCGGGCGATCGGGTCCTCGGCGCGCAGCGCCGACTGGATGGCGTCCACGAGGTCGCCGTCGAAGCTCGTTTCCAGCGCCTTGTCGGCGTGGACGTCCTCGCGGCGGACCCGGGGGCCGAGGAGCCGGTCGAGGTCGGCGAGGAACTCCTCCTCGTAGCCGGGCAGGAAGCGCCCGTCCACGTGTGCGGTCGCCTGTCCGGGGATGACGTTCACCTTGTAGCCGGCGCCGAGCATCGTGGGCGCGGCGGAGTTGCGGAGCGTGGCCCCGATCATCTTGGCGATGCCGCCGAGCTTGGCCAGGGTCGCCTCCATGTCCTCGGGGTCGAGCGGGGTGCCCAGCGCGTCCGACAGCTCGTCCAGGAAGGACCGCACGGTCTTGGTCACACGCACCGGCCAGGTGTGGCGGCCGAGCCGGCCGACGGCCTCGCAGAGCTCGGTGACGGCGTTGTCGTGGTTCGTCATGGAGCCGTGCCCGGCGGTGCCCTCGACCGTGAGCCGCATCCAGTGCATGCCCTTCTGGGCCGTCTCGACGAGGTAGAGCCGCAGGTTCTCGTTGACGGTGAAGGAGAAGCCCCCGACCTCGCCGATCGCCTCGGTGACACCCTCGAAGAGGTCGGGGTGGTTGTCGACGAGGTGCCGGGCGCCGTACGTGCCGCCCGCCTCCTCGTCCGCGAGGAACGCCAGCACCACGTCGCGCGGGGGCCGGCGGCCGCTGCGCAGCCGGTCGCGCACGACGGCGAGGGTCATCGCGTCCATGTCCTTCATGTCCACCGCGCCCCGGCCCCAGACGCAGCCGTCGGCGATCTCCCCGGAGAAGGGGTGGTGGGTCCAGTCCTCGGCGTTGGCCGGAACGACGTCGGTGTGGCCGTGGACGAGCAGTGCCGGGCGGGAGGGGTCCTCGCCCTCGATCCGGGCCACGGTGGAGGCCCTGCCCGGGTGGGACTCGATGATCCTTGGCTCCAGACCGACCTCGGCGAGCTTCTCCGCCACGTACTCGGCGGCCGCCCGCTCGCCCGGGCCCGAGTGGTCGCCGTAGTTGCTGGTGTCGATCCGGATCAGATCGCGACAGAGGTCGACGACCTCGTCCTCGCCGGAGACCTTCCGGGCGGTGTCCGTCTCGCTCACGCTGATTCCTCCCGCTGTCGCTCTGGTGGTCCCCCACATCCTCCCGCGCCCGGGGCCGCGCCCCAAGGGCGGCCGCCCGCCGACACACGCCCGTCACCGACGGCGGCCCGGGTGCCGGGGACGGGGCCTGATCGAGCACCCCCGAATGTTTGCTATGGTTTTCCACGTCGGAACGGCCCAGGGCCGGGAGACAGACACCTTGTCCGGGTGGCGGAATGGCAGACGCGCTAGCTTGAGGTGCTAGTGCCCTTTATCGGGCGTGGGGGTTCAAGTCCCCCCTCGGACACCACCAGAGAACCCCAGCCCAGCTGGGGTTCTTTGTCTGTGCCGGACTGGCGCACCGGCCGGTAGGGGACGAGGTGAGGAGCTGTGGGACGCGGACGGCGGGCGGCGCCGGTGGCCCCACTGCCGCAGCGGGACGGGATCGACCCGGTGCGGCTGCGGCTTCCCGAGGACCCGGACGGCGCCTGGCCCACGGTGCGGGACCATCTCGTCCACCGATTCGCCGGGGCGGTCGGCGCCGGGCGGGTGGACGCCATGCTGCGGGAAGGACGCTTCGTCGGCACGGACGGCCCGGTCGCCCCGGACGAGCCGTACACCGCCGGGCGGTACGTGTGGTTCCACCGCGACTTCGCGCCCGAGACGCCGGTGCCGTTCGAGATCGGGATCGTCCACCGCGACGAACGGATGGTGATCGCGGACAAGCCGCACTTCCTGGCGACGACACCGCGTGGCAGCCACGTCACGGAGACCGCCCTGGCCCGGCTGCGGCGCGACCTGGGACTGCCCGGTCTCCAGCCGGCGCACCGGCTGGACCGGCTCACCGCGGGCCTCGTGCTGTTCGTCGTGCGGCCCGGTGACCGCGGCGCGTACCAGACGCTGTTCCGCGACCGCCGGGTGCACAAGGAGTACGAGGCGGTGGCCCCGTACGCCCCGGGGGTCGCGCTGCCCGTGACGGTACGGAGCCGCATCGAGAAGGAACGCGGGGTGCCCGCGGCGCGGGAGGTGCCCGGCGAGCCCAACAGCGAGAGCCGGATCGAGCTGCTGGAGCGGAGGGGCGGGCTGGGCAGGTACCGGCTGCTGCCAGCCACCGGCCGTACCCATCAGCTGCGGGTGCACATGAACGGTCTGGGGCTGCCGATCCTGGACGACCCGCTGTACCCCGCGGCGCTACCGGCCGAGCGGCCGGATGACCTCTCGCGTCCGCTCCAACTGCTCGCGCGGACGCTGGAGTTCACCGACCCCGTCACCGGGGAGCCGTGCCGGTTCACCAGCCGCCGGCGACTCGCTCAGTGGCCGCGGTCGATCCACTCCTGAAGGTGCGGCGCCTCCACGCCGATCGTGGTCGTCTCTCCGTGGCCGGGACGGACCAGCGTCTCCGGCGGGAGGGTGAGGAGCCGGTCCCGGACCGAGTCGACGATGGTCGGGAAGTCGGAGAACGACCGGCCCGTCGCTCCCGGGCCGCCCTGGAAGAGGGTGTCACCGGTGAGAACGGTGACCAGCTCGGGAGCGTGGAGGCAGATCGCGCCGGGCGCGTGGCCGGGGGTGTGCAGGACGGTGAGCGCGGTGCCGGCGACGGTCAGGGTCTGCCCGTCGGCGAGCTCGCCGTCGGGGGCCCGGCCGGGATGGGTCCGCTTCCACAGGGGGAGGTCGTCCGGGTGCAGCAGGACCGGCGCGCCGGTGGCCTCGGCGAGCGCCGGCGCCGCGTCGATGTGGTCGTTGTGCGCGTGGGTGCAGACGATGGCGCGCAGCGTCCGGCCGCCGAGGGCGGCGACGATCGCGTCGGCGTCGTGGGCCGCGTCGACGACGATCGCCTCCTCGTCGTCGCCGACGATCCAGACGTTGTTGTCGACCTCCCAGGTGCCGCCGTCGAGGGAGAAGGTGCCGGAGGTGACCAGGTGGTCGATGCGGGCGGTCACAGGACCACCACCGAGCGCAGGACGTCGCCCGCGTGCATGCGGGCGAAGGCCTTCTCCACGTCACCGAGTCCGATGGTCTCCGTGACGAACGCGTCGAGGTCGATCCGGCCCTGGAGGTGCAGGTCGACGAGCGTGGGGAAGTCGCGGGAGGGCAGACAGTCCCCGTACCAGGAGGACTTGAGCGCGCCGCCCCGGCCGAAGACGTCGAGGAGCGGCAGGTCCAGCTTCATGTCGGGGGTGGGGACGCCGACGAGGACGACGGTGCCGGCGAGGTCGCGGGCGTAGAACGCCTGACGGTACGTCTCGGGCCGGCCGACGGCGTCGATCACGACGTCCGCGCCGAAGCCGTCCGTCAGCTCGCGGATGGCCTCCACGGGGTCCCCGGTACGGGAGTTGACGGTGTGGGTGGCGCCCATCGTCCTGGCGGTCTCGAGCTTCCGGTCGTCGACGTCGACGGCGATGATCCGGGTCGCCCCGGCCAGTCGTGCGCCCACCACGGCCCCGTCGCCGACACCGCCGCAGCCGATGACGGCCACGGAGTCCCCCCGCCCCACCTGGCCGGTGTTGACGGCGGCGCCGATGCCGGCCATCACCCCGCAACCGAGCAGGCCCGCCGCGGCCGGGGAGATCGCCGGGTCGACCCCGGTGCACTGGCCGGCGGCGACGAGGGTCTTCTCGGCGAACGCGCCGATGCCCAGGGCGGGCGACAGTTCCGTGCCGTCCGTGAGGGTCATCTTCTGCCGGGCGTTGTGGGTGTCGAAGCAGTACCAGGGGCGTCCTCGCCGGCAGGCGCGGCAGTGGCCGCACACGGCCCGCCAGTTGAGGATCACGTAGTCGCCCGGTCCGACCTCGGTCACGCCGTCGCCGACCGACTCGACGACGCCGGCCGCCTCGTGGCCGAGGAGGAACGGGAAGTCGTCATTGATCCCGCCCTCCTTGTAGTGAAGATCGGTGTGGCAGACCCCGCACGCCTGCACCTTCACCACGGCTTCCCCCGGGCCCGGGTCGGGAACGACGATCGTCTCGACCCGTACCGGCTCGTTCTTCCCCGGTGCGACCACACCTTGCACCTGCTGCGGCATTGCTGGACCTGCCCTTCGTCGCGCAGTGGACGTCACCACCCACTATGGCGTGCGACGGGGGTGGTCCGTGCGCGCCGTGCGCCGAGAGGCACCTGCTCGTGCGGAGCGCGGGTGACCGGTGTTCGGAGCGGTCCGGCCGGCGGGACACCGTGCCCCGGACCGGCGTCGGCGCGCTCCCGGGCACGGCGAGGCCCCCGCCGCTACCGGATGCTGCTGGACCAACAGCATCCGCTTCCGGCGGGGGCCTCGTCCGGGTGGTGCCGTACGGCGGCCGGGGGCGTCAGACGGACCGGTGCCCGGCGGCGATGCGCCGGACCCGGTTGCGGACCGTGAACCAGCCGCCGACGAGGGCGAGCGCGATCAGCGGCAGGCAGTTGACGGTGGTGCGGCTGATCCCGCCGTCCATCCACATGAGGACCAGGACGGAGGCGAGGAAGACCAGCGTGGCGATCTGGGTCCAGGGGGCCCACGGCAGCCGGTAGGACGGGCGGGTGAGCCGGCCTTCCTCGGAGCGCTTCACGAACAGCAGCGAGCAGACCATGATCATGCCCCAGGTGCCGATGATGCCGATCGACGCGAAGTTCAGCACCAGTTCGAAGGCGTCACCCGGCATCACGTAGTTCAGGAAGACGCCGACGATGCCGAAGCCCGCGGTGAGCAGGATGCCGCCGTAGGGGACGCCGCCCTTGTTCATCACGCCGGTGAACCTCGGCGCGGAACCCGAGATCGACATCGAGCGCAGGATCCGGCCGGTGGAGTAGAGGCCGGAGTTCAGGCTGGAGAGCGCTGCGGTGAGCACCACGAGGTTCATGATGCTCGCGGCGCCGGGGATGCCGAGCTTGTTGAAGACGGTCACGAAGGGGCTCTGGTCGCCGGTGAAGGCCGTGTACGGCAGCAGCAGGGAGAGCAGCACCACGGAGCCGACGTAGAACAAGGCGACGCGCCACATGATCGAGTTGATGGCCTTCGGCATGATCTTCTCGGGGTTCTCGGTCTCACCGGCGGCGACGCCGCACAGCTCGACGGAGGCGTAGGCGAAGACGACGCCCTGGATGAGCAGCAGCATCGGCATGACACCGCTGGGGAAGACGCCTCCGTTGTCGGTGATGGTGGACAGGCCCGGGGTGTGGCCGCCGACGTCGTGCTGGGTGACGACGAGGAAGATGCCGATCAGCATGAAGAGCACCAGTGCGCCGACCTTGATGATGGCGAACCAGAACTCCATCTCGCCGAAGTACTTCACCGAGATCAGGTTGGCGGTGAGGACGACGGCGAGGGCGACCAGCGCGAGCACCCACTGCGGGACGTCGCTGAACGCCGACCAGTAGTGGGCGAACACCGCGGCCGCGGTGATGTCCGCGATCGCGGTGGTCGACCAGTTGAGGAAGTACAGCCAGCCCGCGGTGTAGGCGCCCTTCTCGCCCATGAACTCACGGGCGTAGGAGACGAAGGCGCCGGAGGAGGGCCGGTAGAGGACCAGCTCGCCGAGCGCGCGGACGACGAAGAACGCGAAGACGCCGCAGAGGGCGTAGGCGATGAAGAGCGACGGGCCGGCGCCGGCCATCCGGCCACCCGCGCCGAGGAAGAGGCCCGTACCGATGGCGCCGCCGATGGCGATCATGTTGATGTGCCGCGACTTGAGGTCCTTGCGGTACCCGGCGTCTCCGGCGTCCACGTGGGGGGTGCCGGTGGCCGGGGTGCCGGCGACAGGCGTGTCGGCCGCAGTCATGGTGCGGTCACTCATGTAGGGGTTCGCCTTCGTGAGGGGGGTGTGCGGTACCGGAATTCCTCCGGTGGCCTTCCTGCGGTGCGGAGGTGGCACCGCGGCGAGGCAGGGCGGGCCCAGACGGCCCGACACCACATGATCACGGCAAGCCTGGGATTTTGGCAGTGGCGAACCTCACTCAGATGTAAATCTGAGGTATTTCAGAGGTTTCGACAAGGCGAAGCAAGGGTGCGCCATCTCATCGAGGCATGGCAGACCGCCTCAGGGAGCGAGTACGTCCAGCTCCTGGAGGGCCCCGACGGCGATCTCCCGGGTCAGCCGCTCGGCGCGATCGGCGTCGCCTTCGCGAACGGCTTCGGCGACCTGGACATGGAGGGTGACGGCGGCCGGGTCAGGGTCCTCGAACATCACCTGGTGGTGGGTACGGCCGGTGAGCACCTCGGCCACGACGTCGCCGAGGCGGGCGAACATCTCGTTGCCGGACGCGCTGAGCACGATCCGGTGGAACGCGATGTCGTGCTTGAGGTAGCCCTCCGACTGGTGGCCGCGGGAGGTGGCGACCATGCCGAGGGCACACTCGGTGAGCGCGGCACACTGGCCGGCGGTGGCATGGCGGGCGGCGAGCCCGGCGGCGACCGGCTCGATCGCGGAGCGGAGCACGGTCAGCGAGCGCAACTGGCGGGGCCGGTCGGCGCCGGCGAGCCGCCAGCGGATGACGCACGGGTCGTACACGTTCCACTCGTCGGCCGGTCGGACGGTCACCCCGACGCGGCGCCGGGACTCGACGAGGTGCATCGACTCCAGGACCCGGACCACTTCACGGACCACGGTGCGCGAGACGTCGAAGCGCTGGGCCACCTCGTCGGTACGCAACACGCTCGCGGGCGGGTACTCGCCCGCGGTGATCGCCAGGCCGAGGCTGTCCAGAACGTGTGTGTGCAGTCCGTGGCCCTCTGTGGTCATGACCCAAAGGGTACGGGGACGTACCACGGCAAGGAAAAGTATGACGTTTACTTCCTGGACTCCTGAATACGTCATACCTAATAGGTTTCAGTAGCTCACGGCCCGGCGCCCGATCGACGTCCGGGCCGACATCGACGAGGACAGCGAGGCACCTATGAGCACCCCCCATGTCGTCGTGGTGATGGGCGTGGCAGGGACCGGCAAGTCCACCATCGGTCCTCTGCTCGCCGAGGCACTGGGCGTCCCCTACGCCGAGGGCGACGACTTCCATCCCGCGGACAACATCGCCAAGATGTCCGCCGGCATCCCGCTGGACGACGACGACCGCGGGCCCTGGCTGGACGCCATCGGCCGCTGGGCGCACGGCAGGGCCGGACTCGGCGGTGTCGTCGGCTGCTCCGCGCTCAAGCGGCTCTACCGGGACCGGCTACGGGCCGCCGCGCCGGACGTCGAGTTCCTCCATCTGACCGGCGACCGCGCGCTGATCGAGCGCCGGATGACCGAGCGCAAAGGCCACTTCATGCCCACCGAGCTGCTCGACTCGCAGTTCGCCACCCTGCAGCCCCTGCAGGACGACGAGGCCGGCGTCGCCGTCGACGTCTCCGGCTCCCCCCGGGAAATCACCGAGCGGGCCGTCGCCGCGCTGCGCCGGCTCGAGGACTGAGGAATCACCGTGACCCGTCTCGGCGTCGAGATGCCGGCAGCGGACGCCACCGGAGCGACAACCGCGGCGGCGACGCACGGCTCGGCATCGCGGTACTCGCCGGCATCGCCGTCATCGTCGTGCTCAGCCATGTCAACGGTGCCGGATTCTGGCTGGTGAAGGAGTACTTCGGGATGAACGCCGGCCAGACGGCGAAGACCTGGTCGGTGATGGAGACCATCATCTCGGTCGTCGGCATCGCCTGCGTACTGCTGCTGTCCCTCGTGCTGTAGCCACGTTCAGTCCCGGTCGGGGTCCCACAGCGGGTGCTCCCGGCGGGCCCACGGGCGCTCGACCGACCCGGAACGCATTCCACGGCGTGCCTCCGGGTCGGCGAGCGCCATCCTGATGTGCCCGATCAGTACGACTCCGATGGTGAGCGCCAGCCAGTCGTGGACGAACGTCGCGCCGTTGCGCCAGACCAGCGGGGCGAGATGCGTGAACCACATCAGCAGCCCCGTGCCGAGCATCACCAGCACCGCGCCCGCGATCCACGCGGCGTACAGCTTCTGTCCGGCGTTGAACTTCCCGGCGGGGCGCTCCCCGGGTCCGCGCCCGCGGCGGAGCGCGGCCCGCAGCCAGATGCGGTCGTGCGGCCCGAAGCGGTTCAGCCGCCGCAGGTCCTTGCGGAACGCGCGGGAGCCCAGCCCCAGCAGGAACGGCACCGGGAGCAGCAGCCCCGACCACTCGTGCAGGGTCACCACGAGTGCGCGCCGGCCTACTAGTTCGGCGAGTGCGGGCACGTAGAGACAGGCGGCCGTGGCGACGCACAGCAGCATCAGCGCGGCCGTGGCCCGGTGCACCAGGCGCTCGGCGGTGTCGAACCTCCGGACGCGGCCTGGGTGTTCAGACGGTGGGGGCGTCGTCGCGGCCGTTCGACCGGCCGACCCAGGCGTCGATGTCATAGCCTCGCTCCTCCCAGTACCCGGGGCGCACGTCACGGGTCAGGGAGATCCCGGAGAGCCATTTCGCGGACTTGTAGAAGTACATGGGCGCGACGTACAGCCGTACCGGGCCGCCGTGCGCGTGGGAGAGCGGTTCGTCCCGCATCCGCAGACAGACGACGACGTCGGAGCGGCGGGCCTGGTCGAGGGTCAGGCTCTCGCTGTACGCGCCGTCGAAGCAGATGAACCGGACCGCCCTGGCCTCCGGCCGCACGCCGACGGCGTCCAGCAGCTCCGACAGCCGGACGCCCTCGAACGGGGTGTCGGGGACGCGCCAGCCCGTCACGCACTGGACGTCGCGCACGAGGCGGGTCTGCGGCAGTCTGCGCAGGGCGGCGAGGGTGAACTCGGCGGGGCGCTCGACGAGTCCGCCGACGGTGAGCCGGTAGTCGGCGGCGGTCCTGCGGGGCACGGACGCGGCGACCGAGTAGTAGCGGAAGCCGCCGCCGTTGGGCAGCAGGCCGGTGAGCTTGGTCGGGTCCTTGTCGGCGACCGACCCGAGGACGGCCTCCAGGCCGCGCTGGAGCCAGGGCGCCGCGGCGACGCCGGCGGCGCCGAGGCCGAGCACCGTGAGGACCGTGCGCCGGCCGACGGGCGCGCCCTCCGAGTCCGGGTCCGGCGCGCCCTCCGAGTGCGGCTCCGGGACGGGGGCGGGGGCCGAGGCGGGGGCGGGGGCCGGGTCCGAGGCCGCCGACGCGCCTGCGGCGGTGGACGTGCCCGGACCCGCGGGGGTGCCCGGGTCCGGCGCCGGCGGGTCGGACGGCGCCGGACCCGGGGGCGGGGTGGTTTCGTTCACCCTTGGATTCGAGCACCCGCGGCCGCCGGGATCCAGCGGCCGCGGGCATCCGTCAGAGTTCCGTCACACCTCGGCGCCGTGCGCGGGCTCCTTCCCGGCGGCCTGCTCCAGCCGGAAGGCCTCGTTGCCGAGCCCGATCCGGGCGTGCACCTCGGGCCGTACGGACTTCAGGACCACGCCGTAGACCAGCCCACCGACCAGGGAGCCGCCGATGATGCCGGGCAGGATCCAGCTCAGCGAGGAGCCGGGGCCGGCGCCGATCAGGACGTCGAAGTCCTTCACCGTGTAGACGGCGATCACGAGGAGAGCCAGTCCCGCGAGCCCGGAGCAGACGAGCCGCCAGGCCAGCGGGCCGGCCGCGCCGCGGCGGACGAAGAAGGCGATCACGGCGAAGGAGGCAGCCGCCATCAGCAGGATCACCCCGAGGGCCCCGATGTTGCCCATCCAGGTGAACAGGCGCAGCACCGGGGTGGTCGGGTCGCCCGCCGGCATGGCGTCGGTGGCGGCGAAGGCGGTGATCACCGCGACGGAGACGACGGACTGGAGCACCGATCCGGTGGCGGGCGCGCCGCTCGTGCGGCTCGTCCGGCCGAAGCCGGCGGGCAGCAGGCCCTCCCTGCCCATGGCGAATGCGTACCGTGCGACGACGTTGTGGAAGCTGAGCAGCGCGGCGAACATGCCGGTCAGGAAGAGGACGTGCAGCACATCGGTGAAGGTGGCGCCGAGCCGGCTGCCGGTGAGCGAGAACAGCAGGCCGGGTCCCTGCTCGGCCGCCTCGCGGGTGACGGCGCCGGGGCCGGTGGCGACGGTGAGCGCCCAGGCGCTGAGCGCGAGGAACAGCGCGGCGTAGCCGACGGCGAGGAACATCACGCGTGAGACGACGATCTGCGGACGGCTGGTCTCCTCCGCGTACACCGGGGACTGCTCGAAGCCGACGAAGGCCGCGATGCAGAAGCAGAGGGCGGTGCCGAGACCCGCGCCGGTGAGGGTGCCGGGGTCGAAGGCGCTCAGGGAGAGACCCTCGGGGCCGGGGTCGGCGACGGCGGCGACGTCGAAGACGACCACGAGGGCGCACTCGACCACCAGGAGGACGCCGAGCACCCTGGCGTTGAGATCGATCTTCAACCAGCCCAGTACGGCGACGACGGCGGCGGCGGCGAACGCGGGCACCCACCAGGCGACGGTCACGTCGAGATGGGTGGCGAGCAGCCCCGAGACCTCGAAGCCGAGGATGCCGTAGATGCCGACCTGCATCGCGCTGTACGCGACGAGGGCGACGAGCGCGGCCCCGGCGCCCGAGGTGGGGCCGAGGCCGCGGGCTATGTAGGCGTAGAAGGCGCCGGCGTTGTGGACGTGGCGGCTCATCTCGGCGTAGCCGACGCTGAACAGCATCAGGACGACGCCGAGGACGACGTACAGCAGGGGCTGGCCCACGATGCCCATCACGCCGTAGACGGTGGGCATGACCCCGGCCACCACCATCAGCGGTGCGCTGGCCGCGAGGACCGAGAGCAGCAGGCCCGCGGTACCGAGCCGGTCGGCGCGCAGCGCCCGTTCCTGGCCTTTGTAGGTGTTGATCTCGCTCGTGCTGGTGGCGCTCGTGCTGGTGCTCGAACTGGCCGGCGGCATGGCGGGGCGGTCCCTTCGGGGATGGTTCGTTCAGACGGAGCCGAGCGCGGCGTCGCGCGCGGCCTGGAAGGCGTGGTGCGGGTCCCGGTCCGGGTAGGACCAGGGGTCTGGGGTGGCGTGCGGCCCGATGCGGTGGAACAGGGCGGCCGCCTCGGCGGAGCGCCCCTCGCAGTACTTGGCGTGGGCGAGGAAGTTGAGGTCGAGACGGTTGCGCGGGTGGTCCTCGCCCTCCCACTCCAGCCACCAGTCGAAGGCCGCCTTCATCACCAGGCGGGCCCGTCGGCCGGTCCAGTGGCCGGAGGCCAGGGGGTCGGCCGGCTCGCGGCCGGCCGCCGCCAGCACCCGGTACCGCTCGGTGTGCGCGACGACGGGCAGGACCGCGAGAGGGGAGTCGGCCGGGGCCTGCTCGGCCGCCCAGGACGCGAAGTCGTACACCTCGTGGAGCGGGTCCTGCCCGGCGCCGGCGTGACGCTCGGCGAGCCGGGCGGCCATCAGATGGTGCGCGTGGTGGTGCTCGGGGTGACGGACCCGTACCTCGTCGAAGAGACGGACGACCTCCTCCTCGGTGCCCAGCGTGCGGGCGAGGAGCAGCTGGGCCAGCCACGGCGTCGGGTCGCGGGGCGCGAGCCCCGCGGCCACCAGGCAGGCGGCCCTGGCGGAGTCCGGTCGTTCCCTGCCGCGCAGGGCGGCCCGGACCTCGGCGCAGGCGAGCAGCATCGCGGCGTCGGCGCTGTCGGGCTCCGCGAGGAGCCAGTCGCGCGCCCAGGCGGCGCTCGACGGCGGCTCGCCGAGGACGACGAGCCGATGGCCCCGGCGGTCCCAGTCGTCACCGGTCGCCGTGAGCAGCGACCGCACGGCGCTCCACCGTCCCTGGGTCAACTGTGCGCGCGCCGTTGCGAGTTCGGTGTCGTCGAGCGCGGCGTCGAAGGGCCGGCCGGAGCGCCCGGCGCGACGGCGGCGGCCGAGCGGAGGCGGAGGTGGGGGCATCCGCGTTGCTACTTTCACATCAGGCTGTGAGCGAATGATCGCGCTCAGCAAAGCGGTAGGGAAGGCTCCCCGTCAAGACCGGCCCTTCCACATCCCCCGCCGCTGCCCATCCGCGCCATGTGGGACGGGTAGACCCGCCCCGCTCACACACGGGTTGGCCGGGGCCGCTGTCCAGCGGAGATGCCCTCCGGCCGCCTCCGCGGGAGCCTGTGCCGACCACCCGTCATGTCGCACCGGCGCCACGCCCGCGCGGCCGCGGTCACGACACCGCCTTCGCCGCCGCCCTGCCCGCCGCGCGCCCCGAGAAGATGCAGCCGCCGAGGAAGGTGCCCTCGAGGGAGCGGTAGCCGTGCACGCCGCCGCCGCCGAACCCGGCTGCCTCACCCGCCGCGTACAGGCCCGGCAGCGGCTCGCCGCCGTCGGTGAGGACCCGGGACGAGAGGTCCGTCTCCAGGCCGCCGAGCGACTTCCGGGTGAGGATGTTGAGCCGCACGGCGATGAGGGGGCCCGCCCCCGGGTCGAGGATGCGGTGCGGGGACGCGGTGCGGATGAGCTTGTCGCCGAGGTACTTGCGGGCGCCACGGATGGCCGTGACCTGGAGGTCCTTGGTGAAGGGGTTGGCGATCTCCCTGTCCCGGGCGACGATCTCGCGGCGCAGCGCGGCCTCGTCGATGAGGGGTTCCCCGGTGAGCGCGTTCATCCCGCGCACCAGCGCCGTCAGGTCCTTCTCGACCACGAAGTCGGCCCCGTTGTCCATGAACGCCTTGACGGGTCCCGGAACCTCGGCCCGCGCCCGGCCGATGACCCCGCGGACGGAGCGGCCGGTGAGGTCGGGGTTCTGCTCGCTGCCGGAGAGGGCGAACTCCTTGCCGATGACGCGCTGGTTGAGCACGAACCAGGTGTGGTCGTGGCCGGACCGGGTGATGTGCTCCAGCGTCCCGAGCGTGTCGAAGCCCGGGAACAGCGGGACGGGCAGCCGCCGTCCGCGCGCGTCCAGCCAGAGCGACGACGGCCCGGGCAGGATGCGGATGCCGTGCCGGGCCCAGATGGGGTTCCAGTTCTCGATGCCCTCGGTGTAGTGCCACATGCGGTCGCGGTTGATGTGGCGGGCGCCGGCCGACTCGGCGATGCCGAGCATCAGTCCGTCGACATGGGCCGGGACGCCGGAGAGCAGCTTCCCTGGCGGGGTGCCGAGCCGCTCGGGCCACTGGGCGCGTACGAGGTCGTGGTTGCCGCCGATGCCGCCGGAGGTGACGACGACGGCCTGGGCGCGGAGTTGGAACGACCCGGTGACCTGACGGCTGCTCGCCCCGCCCCGCTCCACCGCGGACGGTTCCAGGATCTCGCCGGTGACGGTGTCGAGGGCGCCAGAGGTACGGCCGAGCCCCGTCACCCGGTGGCGGAAGCGCAGTTCGACCAGCCCCCGGGCGACCCCTTCCCGCACCCGGCGCTCGAACGGCTCGATGATGCCGGGCCCGGTCCCCCAGGTGATGTGGAAACGGGGCACCGAGTTGCCGTGCCCGTTCGCGTCGTAGCCACCGCGCTCGGCCCAGCCGACGACCGGGAAGAACCTGACGCCCCGCGCGTGCAGCCAGGGCCGCTTCTCACCGGCGGCGAAGTCGACGTAGGCCTCCGCCCAGCGGCGCGGCCAGTGGTCCTCGTCGCGGTCGAACCCGGCCGTGCCGAGCCAGTCCTGGAGTGCCAGGTCATGGCTGTCCTTGATGCGCATCCGCCGTTGCTCCGGCGAGTCGACCAGGAAGACCCCGCCGAACGACCAGTGGGCCTGCCCGCCGAACGACTGCTCCGGCTCCTGGTCGAGCAGGACGACCTTCCGCCCGGCGTCGACGAGTTCGGCGGTGGCCACGAGGCCCGCCAGCCCTGCCCCGATCACGATGACATCAGCGTCGTACGCCATGGTTGGTGTCCCTCTCGGAGCGGGCGCCCGGCGGCGCGACCCAGTGCGGTGGCTCCGATCTTCTGTACGCGGCAGTAACTCGTCAACACTTCCCACCGGGAGAAGGCGGCACCGGGAGAAGGCGGCGGGCCCTGGGCCCCGAGGGCACGGTCCCCGGGCCGGCCCGGCGTCCGCTCCCCGGCTGGTTTGATGGCGCCATGAACACCTCTGCGCATCCCTCCGAGGAGATCCTGGACATCGTCGACGAGAACGACGAGGTCGTGGGCCGGGCGCCGCGCGGCGCGGCCTATGCGCGCGGGCTGCGGCACCGCTGTGTGTTCGTCCTCGCGCGGGACGCCGAGGGGCGGGTGTTCGTGCACCGCCGCACAGCGGCGAAGCTCGTCTTCCCGTCCTTGTACGACATGTTCGTCGGCGGTGTCGTCGGCGCGGGCGAGTCGTACGACGACGCGGCGCTGCGCGAGGCCGAGGAGGAGCTGGGGGTCCGTGGGCTGCCGCGTCCGGTCCCGCTCTTCAAGTTCCTCTACGAGGCGTCCGCGCCGGCGCCGGCCGGCGGATCCGAGCCGGTCTGGCACACCTGGTGGTCGGCGGTCTACGAGGTGCGCTGCGAACTCCCGGTGCACCCGCAGGCGGAGGAGGTGGCCTGGCACCGGTTCCTGCCCGAGTCCGAGCTCGAGGCGCGGCTCGCCGAGTGGGAGTGGGTCCCGGACGGACTCGCGGCGTACGAGCGGCTGCGCCGGCACCGGGAGCGGCAGCGCTGAGCGCCGCCGTCCGGCCGCGCCGCGGTGCCGCGGCCCCGCCGGACGGGGTGGCGCCCGGCCGCGCGGGTAGGGTGCGGCGCGTGAGCGACTTCGTGCGGAGCCTGCGGCTGTGGTTCGCGCCGCAGCGGATCCAGGAGGAGGGCGAGACCCCGGACTACCGGTTCTCGCTCGCCAACGAGCGTACGTTCCTCGCGTGGATCCGGACCGCGCTCGCGCTCATCGCGGGAGGTTTCGCCGTCGACCAGTTCCTGCCCGACCTGCGGTGGGGGATTCGCGTGGGGCTGTCGCTCGCGCTGATCGGGACGGGGGTGCTGTGCGCGTTCCGCGCGGTCCACCACTGGGTGCGCTGCGAGCTGGCGATGCGGCGCGGCGAGGACCTGCCGCTGTCCCGCTTCCCCTCCGTGCTGGCGATGGTCGTGGGCGCCGTCTCGGTCACCATGGTGGTGGTCGTGGCCTCGGGGCGGGGATGAGCGCCCTCGCGCGTGATCCCGGGCTCCAGCCGGAGCGGACCCGGCTCGCCTGGCGGCGTACGACGCTGGCGTTCACGGTCGCGGCGGTGCTGGCGGTCCGGCAGGTGGTGCGCCACGGCACGGTGACGGCGGGCGATGTCGTCTCCTTCGCGTTGAGCGCGGTGGTGTGGCTCGGATTCCTCGCGGTGGCGCACCGGCGCATCCGGGCCATGGCCCTGCGGCAGCCTCCGGGTGCGATGCCCTTCGGTCAGGCGGCGGCGGCGACCGTCTGCACGCTCGCACTCGCCGTGTTCGCGGTCGCGATCGTGTGGTGAGGGACGCCGGCGGGAAGCGGCCGGCGAGGGGTGGGGCTTCCCCCGCCGTCAGGAGGCGTCCGCGACGGTGACCACGATCTTGCCGCGGGTGTGGCCCTCCTGGCTGAGCCGGTGAGCCTCGGCCGTCCGCTCCAGCGGGAGGACCCGCGCCACGTGGACGGAGACGACCTCCTCCTCGGCGAGTTCGCTGAGCCGGTAGAGGTCGGCCGTGTTGGGCCGTACGAACACATAGCGCCCGCCCAAACCGGTCACGGCGGGATCGGCGATGGAGGCGATCCTGCCGCCCTCGACGAGCAGCGGGGCGGACAGCACCGGCGCCTCGCCCCCCACACAGTCGAAGACCGCGCTCACCCCGTCCGGGGCCATGGCCCGAACCCGCTCGGCGAGCCCCTCGCCGTACGCCACCGGCTCGGCGCCCAGGTCGCGCAGGTACTCGTGGGACGGTTCGCTCCCGGTGCCGATCACCCGTGCGCCGAAGTGCCGCGCCAACTGGACCGCGATCGACCCCACTCCGCCGGCCGCCGCGTGGATCAGGACCGTGTCGCCGTGCGTGACTCCCCCCAGCCCCTGGGTGATCACCTGGTAGGCGGTGAGGCCGGCCAGTGGCAGTCCGGCCGCCTCCTCGAAGCTCAGATTGCGCGGCTTGCGGGCGAGGGTGCGGACCGGGGCCGCGACGTACTCGGCGAAGGTGCCTCGCGACAGGAAGTCCTCGCGGACGTACCCGATGACCTCCTCGCCCTCGGAGAATTCGGGGACCGACACCCCGGGCCTGACGACGACACCGGAGAGGTCCCAGCCCGGGACGACCGGGAAGACGGCGTCGAGGACCGGGTCCAGATGGCCCTCGCGGCACTTCCAGTCGACCGGATTGACGGCCGCCGCGCGCACCTTGACCAGGACGGAGTCCGGGCCGGTCTTGGGCATCGGGCGCTCGCCGTACTCCAGGACCTCGGGACCGCCGTAGCGGCGGTAGCTGATCGCCTTCATACGTCCGACACTCCGGCGCACGCATGGCTTCCGCAAGCCGGGACGCCGTGGCTCGCGGCACGGGGCGGGAAACTCGCGGCGCGAGCGAAGAAAACAGAACAAACAGACTTTCCGGACTAGCGTGGTGCCGGTCGGATGGTCACCGGACCATCACGGCCCGAACGACTCCGAAGGTGAGCAGCATGACCGTTCTCCACCAGGAACACCCCACCCACGAGCACGCCCACGGCCCGGGTTGCGGGCACACCGAGATCGTGCACGGAGACCACATCGACTACGCGCACGACGGGCACCTGCACCGCTCGCACCAGGGCCACTGGGACGAGTGCGAACCGGGCGGCCACCACACCCACGCCGACCACCCCCATCAGCACGGACAGGGCTGCGGACACGTGTCGGTCCGGCACGGCGACCACGTCGACTACGTCCACGACGGTCACCGCCACGCGGCCCACGACGGGCACTGGGACGACCACTGACGCGACCCCGCCCCCACCGGGCCCCCGACCCGGCGGGCCCCCGACCGGCGCCGCCCGCAGCCGATGCACCCCGGCGCCGCCCGTACCGCGGGTGACGCGATCACCGTCTCCCGTATCCCGTCGTGGCGTTCACCGGGGACGCGGCCCTCCGGGGCGGAACGCGGTTCGTCCCGACGGGCGCGCCGAGGCGCGCCCGCGCAGTCGGGCCGCTCCGCTCCCTCGGCGCCGGGACGGCCCTTCCCCGCCACGGGCCGATGACCGATCCACCGACCACGACGTACCCCATCCGCCCCCTCGCCGGGCACGTCGAGCGCCGGGACGGCCCTTCCCCGCCACGGGCCGATGGCCGATCCACCGACCACGACGTACACCATCCGCCCCCTCGCCGGGCGTGTCGAGGCACGCGGCCCCGACGGCGCGTACGGGAGGGAAGCGACGCTTCCGCGCGGTCCGCACCCCTCGGTCCGTCCGCGCCGACCCGGTCGCCGACGGCCCGTGAGCCACCGCACATCTGGCCGGCCGGGACGACAGAGGTCGTTCAGATCCGTGACCGGATGCCCCGGCAGTGCCTCGGCGAGCGGCCGCGGCGCGGGTGCCCCGCCGCGGGTCTCCCCCACACCGCACACCCCGGAGGCGCACCACCTCGACGAACGGCCTCGACGTCGAGGGGCCGCGGGAATCCCCGGGTGACCGGCGGCCGGCCGTGGGGCGATGCCTGCTCGGCCCTGGCGACAAAGCGGCTCGGCACCCATGCATGAACCCCGTTCACGGACACGATCGGACGATCTGGATCGGGAGCCGGGTTCCCGCACTGGCACCGCCTCGCCCTGGACGACATACCGACTGGTCGGTCATCATGAGCGCAGCCGATCTGCCGCCCCACCGGAGGTACCCCGATGAGCTCAGTCCACCCCCCGGGCCTCGACCCCGACAAGCTGCGGGTCCATCTCGACCGCGCGCGGCCGGGCCTGGTGAGCGGACCGCTCGAGGCCCGGCTGATCCAGGGCGGCCGTTCGAACCTCACCTACTCCGTCACCGACGGCACCGGCCGGTGGATCGTCCGCCGCCCCCCGCTCGGCCATGTGCTCGCCACCGCCCACGACATGAAGCGCGAGCACCGGGTCATCAGCGCGCTGCACCCGACGGCCGTCCCGGTGCCGGAGCCGCTGCTGCTGTGCGAGGACGAGGACGTGCTCGGCGCGCCCTTCTACGTCATGGAGTTCGTCGAGGGCACTCCGTACCGCACGGCGGAAGAGCTCGCGCCGCTCGGGCCCGAGCGCACCCGCGCGGCCGTCCTCGGCCTCGTCGACACCCTCGTCGAGCTGCACGCCGTGGACCCGGAGGCCGTGGGACTGGGCGACTTCGGCCGCCCGGAGGGCTTCCTCGACCGTCAGCTGCGCCGCTGGGGCAAGCAGCTCGCCGCCTCCCGGGGCCGCGACCTCGCGGGCATCGACGAACTGCACGCCGCCCTCGGCCGCGCCCTGCCCGACTCCCCCGCGCCCACCGTCGTCCACGGCGACTACCGCCTCGACAACGTGCTGGTGGGCGAGGACGACCGGATCAAGGCCGTCCTCGACTGGGAGATGTCCACGCTCGGCGACCCGCTCACCGATCTCGGGCTGCTGGTGATGTACAGCCGGAAGCTGGAGCTGCCGAACTCCCCCATCAGCACCACGGCCGGGGCGCCCGGCCACCCGGACGCCCTGGAACTGGTCGAGCGCTACGCGGCCCGCTCCGGCCGGGACACCAGCGCCGTCTCCTGGTACACGGCTTTCGCCTGGTTCAAGCTCGCCGTGATCCTGGAGGGCATCCACTACCGCTACACCCTCGGCCAGACCGTCGGTGCCGGTTTCGACCGGATCGGCGAACTCGTCCCCCTGTTCATCGAGCACGGTCTCACCACCCTTCAGGAAGGCTGACCACCCATGGACTTCGCATTCGACGCCCGTACCGAGGAACTGCGGGCGAGGCTGCTCGCCTTCATGGACGAGTACGTGTACCCGGCCGAGCCGGTCGAGCAGGAGCAGCGCGCGAAGCTCGCCTCGCCGTGGGACACCCCGGCAGTGGTGGAGGAGCTCAAGGCGGAGGCACGCAGGCAGGGTCTGTGGAACCTCTTCCTGCCCGACTCCGAGCACGGCGCCGGGTTGACGAACCTGCAGTACGCGCCGCTCGCCGAAATCACCGGCCGCAGCCCACACCTGGCCCCGATCGCGCTGAACTGCGCGGCGCCGGACACCGGCAACATGGAGGTGCTGGCCCAGTTCGGCACCGACGAGCAGAAGAAGCAGTGGCTGGAGCCGCTGCTGGCCGCGGACATCCGCTCCGCCTTCGCCATGACCGAGCCCGAGGTGGCGTCGTCGGACGCGACGAACATCGAGACCCGGATCGAGCGCCGGGGCGACGAGTACGTCGTCAACGGCCGCAAGTGGTACATCTCCGGGGCGATGAACCCCGACTGCCGGATCTTCATCGTGATGGGCAAGACCGACCCGGAGGGCGCGGACATCCGGCGCCAGCAGTCGATGGTCCTCGTCCCGCGCGACACCCCCGGCGTGGAGGTGCGCAGGGCGATGCGGGTGTACGGCTTCGAGGACCACTCCCACGGCGGCCACGCCGAGGTCGTGTTCGACGACGCGCGGGTACCGGTGTCGAATCTGGTCGGCGAGGAGGGCGGCGGGTTCGCGATCGCCCAGGCGCGCCTCGGGCCGGGCCGCATCCACCACTGCATGCGGCTGATCGGCATGGCCGAGCGGGCGATCGAGCTGATGTGCCGGCGGGCCGTGTCCCGTACGGCCTTCGGCAAGCCGATCGCACAGCAGGGCGTCGTGCAGAACTGGATCGCCGACGCCCGGGTGACCGTGGAGCAGCTGCGGCTCCTGGTGCTGAAGACCGCGTGGCTGATGGACACGGTCGGCAACCGGGGTGCCCACACCGAGATCCAGGCGATCAAGATCGCCACACCGCGTGCGGTCGCGGACGTCCTGGACAAGGCGGTCCAGGTGCACGGCGCGGGCGGGGTGAGCCAGGACTTCCCGCTGGCCGAGCTGTGGGCGGCGGCCCGGACGCTGCAGCTTGCGGACGGTCCGGACGAGGTGCACCAGCGGTCGCTGGCGCGGCGCGAGCTGAGGAAGTACCGGTAGCGGCGTGCCTCCGGCGGCGGGCGGAGGGCTCCGGCCCTCCGGCCGCCGCGCGGACCGCACCCGCGGGGGTGTCAGGGACGCAGTGCCCTGAGCAGCAGGTCGGCGAGCTGGTCGGCGACCTGCTGCGGGCTGAGCGGGCCGTCGGGGCGGTACCAGGTGGACAGATGGTGCACGGAGCCGAAGTGGTAGTCCACCACCAGGTCGGCGGGGGTCGCGTCGGAGAACACCCCGCTCTCCTGCCCCTCCTCGATGAGCGCGCGGAACCGCTCGTGGTAGCGCCGGCGCTCGGCGCGGACCTGCTTGTTCTTCTCCGGGCTGAGGTGGTGCATCGAACGGAAGAAGATCGAGGCGTCGTCGAGGTTCTCGATGGTGGTGACGACGACATCGGCGGCTGCCGACCGCAGCCGCTCGTCGACGGGTGCGTCAGCCTCCGCGAACGCGTCCAGGCGCTCCTGCTGGAGCCTGAGGACCCGGGAGTAGACCTCCTGGAGCAGGTCCTCCTTGGAGCCGAAGTAGTGGTAGAGGGCGCCTTTGGTGACGCCCGCCGCCTCGACGATCTCCTGGACCGAGGTGCGGTCGTAGCCCTGCTCTGCGAAGAGCCGGGTGGCGGCGGCCAGTAGCCTCTGGGGGACGGGGGTGCCGCTCCCGTCCGTCGTCCTGGCCATTGCCGCCACCCGCCTTTCCGCTCGGTCGCCGTGCGCCGCCGCCCCTCGTGGCGGGGGCGCGGCGGTGTCTCATGTGCGGGCTCGCAGTTCCCGCCTGAGGATCTTCCCACTAGTCGTCTTCGGGAGCTCGTCCAGGATCTCCACCTGCCGCGGGTACTTGTACGCGGCGAGGCGGTCGGCGCAGTATCCGGCGAGTTCGTCGGGGCCGACGACCGTACCGGGCAGGAGGCTGACGTACGCCTTGACGGTCTCGCCA
This sequence comes from Streptomyces sp. WMMC940, assembly GCF_027460265.1. Taxonomy (NCBI): domain Bacteria; kingdom Bacillati; phylum Actinomycetota; class Actinomycetes; order Kitasatosporales; family Streptomycetaceae; genus Streptomyces; species Streptomyces sp. WMMC940. Next base: position 6,215,878 of record NZ_JAPZBC010000001.1, on the reverse strand, counting down.
CGGTAGGCGTGCGGCACGCCGACGACGGCCGCCTCCCGGACGGCCGGGTGGGTGTGGAGGACGTCCTCGACCTCACGCGGCCAGACCTTGAAGCCCGAGGCGTTGATCATGTCCTTCTTGCGGTCGACCACGTAGAGCCAGCCGTCCGCGTCCATGAAGCCGATGTCCCCGGTGCGCAGCTCGCCGTCGGGGAAACCGGCGGCGGTGGCCTCGGGCAGCCGCCAGTAGCCGGGCACGACCTGCGGTCCGCGGACGGCGATCTCGCCGTGCTCGCCGAACGGGACCTCGTCACCGTTGTCGTCGAGGATCCGTACGACGGTGTCGGGACCGGGGAGGCCGACGGAGAGGGTCCCGGACGCCGGGTCGACCGGCGCCTCCTTCTCGGGGGGCACCGAGGCGCAGGGCGCCGTGCACTCGGTGAGCCCGTAGCCGTTGCGGATGTAGGGCCCGAAGCCCGCGCGGAACTTCTCCACCAGGGCGGGCGGTAAGGGCGCGCCGCCGGAGGAGACGACGGCGAAGGACGCGAAGTGGTCGGGGACGGCGCCGGGATGGGCGGCCAGGGCCATGAAGGCGGTGGAGGGGCCGACGGTGTAGGCGGGCCGGTGCTCGAGGAAGGCGTCGAGTACGACGCCCGGCTCGAAGCGGTAGGCGAGCGCGAGGGTGCCGGCGTTGGCCACACAGGCCGCCAGTTCGCACACCATGCCCGTGATGTGGAAGAGCGGCGCGAGGGCGAAGTAGCAGGCGCCTTCCGGGACGGGATGGCCGGTGCGCTGGCGTTCGGCGTTGAAGGTGATGCCGCCGTGGAGGTTCATGGCGCCCTTGGGCCTGCCGCTGGTGCCGGAGGTGTAGCTGATCAGGGCCACGTCCGTGGCGGCCGGGTCCCGGCCCCCGGGCGCGGCGAGCCCGGCGCGGGCGACGGTGAGGAGGTCGTCGGTGTCGCCTGGTTCCGGCAGCCGCTCGAAGCCGAGGACCCGGCTGTCGTTGCGGGTCTGGAGGTCCAGCTCGCAGGCGGTGACGGCGAACCGGACGGGGGTGGCCGCGGCGGTGTCGCGCAGATGCGTCTCCCAGGCGCGGTCGGAGCAGATCAGCACGGTCGCGCCCGAGTCCTCGAGGACATGGGTGACCTCGGCCGACTTGTACATGGGGTTCAGCGGGACCACCGTCGCGCCGGCCTTCCACGCGCCGAGCAGGGCGAGGACGAACTGGGGCGTGTTCTGGAGCATCAGCGCGACGCGGTCACCGGAGGCCACTCCGCGGGCGGCGAGACGGCCGGCGACGGAGTCGGAGAGTGCGTCGGTCTCGCGGTAGCTGAGGCGTCCGTCGAAGTAGGCGAGGGCCGTACGGTCCGGGGCGCGTCCGACCGCGGCGCGGAAGGAGTGCACGACGCTCGCGGGCGGGTGCACGGGGGCGCGCTGGGCGTCGGTCAGCTGGGCGAGCCAGGGCCGGGCCGCGTAGAGGGAGGCGGTCACCGGGCCGTGCCCTCCCACTTCTGCTGGATGTGGTTCATGGTTCCCAGCCAGCGCTCGGGGTCGCCCGCGCGGGCCTGGTGGTACCCGGCGACCTCGGGGTGCGGCAGGATGAGGAAGCGGTCCGTCTCGATGCCCTCGAACAGGGCGTCGGCGACGTCCTCGGGCTCGATGGCGCTGGGGGCGAGGACGAGTTCGCCCGCCGAACCCGCCGCGGTGAGCATGTCCGTGCGGACCCCCTGCGGGCATATCGCGTGCACCTTCAGGCCGCGGTGGCGGTACGTCAGCGACAGCCATTCGGCGTAGGCGAGTGCGCCGTGCTTGGTGACGCTGTACGGGGCGGCGCCGATCATCGTGAGGAGTCCGGCGGCGGACACGGTGGAGACGAACCTGCCGCTGCCGCGCTCCAGCCAACCGGGGAGCAGGGCGCGCACGGCGCGGACGTGTGCCATCACGTTCACGTCCCAGGCGGAGGCCCAGACGTCCTCGTCGGCGAGGGCGTCGCCGGGCGAGGCGAGTCCGGCGTTGGCGCAGTAGACGTCGACGGTGCCGCCGAGCGCTTCCCTGGCCTCCTCGACGACGGCGGAGGCGTCACCGGGGACGGCGAGGGCGCCGATCTCGTCCGCGACGGCCTTGGTCCTGCCGGGGTCGATGTCGCTGACGACGACGCGTGCGCCCTCCGCCGCGAATCGGCGGGCGAGCGCGGCGCCGATGCCGCCGCCCGCGCCGGTGACCACCACGTTCGCACCCTGCACCGTACTCATCGGACCTGCCTCTCCGTCGCGGCTCGCTCTGGACGGCAGACTAACCAGTCGGTATGTCCGCGCGAAAGAGGCCGTGGCGAACATCGCGCCGGGAGCGTTCCCCGCGGCCGGGCCTCGCGCTAGCGTGCATGACCATGACAGTTGTAGCTATCACGGAGGTAGTGCGATGAGCCTGTCCAGACGGGGTCTGCTGGTCGCGGGAGGCGCCGCCGGCGCCCTCGCCGCGACCGCCTCCACCGCCTCGCCCGCGTCGGCGCACGGCGGGCGGAGCCGGGTGCGCACCGGCTTCGAACGGCTCGCCGCCGACGGCTACCGAATGCTGTCCGGCGAGCGGGTCGGCGTCGTCACCAATCCCACCGGGATCACCCGCGACACCCGTCATGTCGTCGACGTGATGCACGCGGACGACCGGGTGGACCTGACCGCCGTCTTCGGGCCGGAGCACGGCTTCCGCGGCACCGCCCAGGCCGGCGGCTCCGAGGGCCGCCACGACGACCCCGCGACCGGACTCCCGGTCTACGACACGTACCTCAAGAGCGGGCAGCCGCTCGCCGACATCTTCACCGCGTCCGGCGTGGACACGGTCGTGTTCGACATCCAGGACGCCGGGGCCCGCTTCTACACGTACATCTGGACGCTGTACGACTGCATGGTGGCGGCGGTCCTGGCCGGGAAGCGGTTCGTCGTGCTGGACCGGCCCAATCCGGTGACCGGGCGCGCGGCCCTCGGCCCGGTCCTGGACAAGGCGTTCGCGACCTTCGTCGGCCGTGAGCCGATCGCCCAGGCGCACGGCATGACCGTCGCCGAACTGGCCCGGCTGTTCAACGGCGAGTTCCTGACCACGCCGGCAGAGCTGGACGTGGTGCGGATGTCGGGTTGGCGGCGGGAGGACTTCCACGACGCGACGGGGCTGCCCTGGGTGCCGCCGAGCCCCAACATGCCGACACCGGAGACCGCGCTCGTCTACTCCGGCACCTGCCTCTTCGAGGGCACCAACCTGTCGGAGGGGCGAGGGACCACACGCCCCTTCGAACTGCTCGGCGCGGAGGGCGTCGACCGTGCGTGGGCGGAGGCGGCGAACGCGCTCGACCTGCCCGGCGTGCGCTTCCGCGAGGCCTACTTCGCACCGACCTTCTCCAAGTTCCAGGGCAAGACGGTGGGCGGGGTGCAGCTCCATGTGCACGACCGCGAGGCGTTCGACCCCGTCCGCACCGGCATCGGACTGCTGGTGACGGCGAAGCGCAGCTGGAGCGGCTTCGCCTGGCGGCCCGACAACTGGATCGACAAGCTCACCGGTTCCGCACGGGTGCGCACGATGATCGACGCGGGCGCCGGGACGGACGAGGTCGTCGGGGCGTGGCAGCGGGAACTGGCCGCGTTCCGCGCGGTGCGGCGGGAGTACCTGCTGTACCGGTGAGGCGGGTCGCCCCCGGTCCGGACCGGGGACTCGTCGGGACGGCGGGCCCCGCGGGCCCGCCGACTCCCCGGGATCGGGGAGTCGTCCGCGTGCCGACGCACGTGGGTCACGAATCGGCCAAACCCGGTCAGTACCCACGACTTCAGGGCGCCTTCGTGAGGGACGCCGCGGGCGATGACCGCGTGAGCGTCGGAACGACCTTCGGACGGGGTTCCCCCGACACCCACGAGCCCGGTGAACGGGGCCGACCGGTGCGGACGTTCGCGCTCGGGTCCCGGCCGACATGCGCGCACGGGGCACCCCGGACCGGGTGGCCCCGTACGACCACCACCTGGACCCGCGCTCCCTCTGCGGCTCCGCGGGCCGGCGCCGGCGGAGGAGCGCGCCGCCCGACGCCGTCCGTCGCGAACGCCCGGCAGAGGGAGGGATCCGGCACCTCCCGCGGCGACCCGCCGGCGGCTGTGACATGGTCGTCCGTCTCCCCCCGGATCACCACGGCCGGTTCGCTCCGCCGGTACGCCGGTCTTTCCGAATCGCCGCACATATCCGGCTGTACGGATGTTCGAGGGAGCCGGACGGGGTACTCGTACGTCCATTCCTTGACGCGGAAGTACCAGCGACGGTGTTCGAGCGACGGAGGTGGCAGTGCGATGGCCGGATTCCGGAGTCTTGCGAGACAGGTGCGCGACCCGCGGTGCGATCTGGCGCTGAGGCGCCACTCACTGCGCAAGTGCCTGGAGAGGTTCGCCCCTTACGGGCACCGGGCGACCTGGGACCACCTGTGTTCCAGGCACGGGATCGAGCCCGACGACAGGGATCCCGATCCGGCGCGGCTGGTGGCCGCGCTCGACGAACTGGAGGAGGCGCGGACCGTATGGCTCGCGTACGAAAGGGACTTCGCGGCTCGGCGCAGGCGCGAGAAGCACGACGGTCTGCGGCGGCCGGGGTCCTTCGACGACTGGCACCGGCGCACCTGGGGCGGCAACGGCATCGCCCGGTGCGACGACCCCCGGGTGCACCCGACGGATCCGCTCGCCGATGTGCTGCGCCGGTTGATCACCGCGCTGGAGGCGACCCCCTCGGCTGTCTGCCCGGTGTGCGCGGAACACCGGATCGTCTGGCGGCACGACCTGGACCACGAGCCCTGGTTCGGCCCGGTGTGCTCGGGCTGCGGGATCGTGGTGCCCCAGCCCGTGCTGACGCACGAGGCACTGAGGGCCGCCAAGGAGGCACCCGGCAGGCAGCTGGCGTCGGTGGCGTAGCGCGAGGACCAGGCGAGCCGGACGTCCCCTGACCGGCCGTCCGGCGCACGGTGGCCCGTCACGGGGTACGGACCGCCGTACGCCCCCTGACCGACCGTGGGCCCGGGCCCACGGTCGGCGCAATGGGTCCCGGCCTGAGCGGGGCGGGCGGAGACTCGGCGGGTGCAGGTGAAACACGGTCCCTTCCTGACCTGGACGATGGTGGCGCTGACGCTGACGACGGGGATGGTCGAGGCGGTCAGCTTCCTCGTGCTGGGGCCGGTGTTCACCGCCGTCCAGACCGGCACCATGCTGCTGCTGTCGTTCGCGCTGGCCGGAGTGGCCGGACTGTCCACCACTCCGTGTCTGGCCTCGCTGGCGGGGTTCACCGTGGGGGCCCTGCTCGCCGCGCGTTTCGAGTCGCGGTCGCAGGTACGGGGCCGCCGGTGGTTCCGGGAGGCGCTCCTCGCCGAGGGCCTGGTGCTGGCGGTCGCCGCCGCGGTGGCGTGGGGTGTCGAGCGGCACGGCGAGTCGCCCGCCGGGCGGCACCACATGGTGACCGGGCTGGTGGGCCTGGCCATGGGGATCAGAAACGTCTCCACGCTCCGCGTGGGGGTACCGGGCATGCCGACGACGGTCACGACCCGGGCGTTCACGGCGCTGATCGGGGGTTCCCCGCTCGCGGTGGACGCCCGTATCGCGTCCGGCGCGGGCAACCAGGTCCGGCGGGCCGCCTCGGTGGCGGCCATGTTCGCCGGCGGTCTGTCCGGTGCGTGGCTGCTGCACGACGGCCGGCTCAGCGCGGCCGTGGTCCTGCTGGTCACGGCGGTGCTGGTGGTGGCGATCGCGCTGAGCTTCGCCCTGGTGCCACGGGAAAGGACGTCCGAGGCCGGCTGACGGCACGTCCCGCGGGCGCGGTCGGCGAGAGCGTGGCGCACCGTTCGGGTTGCCCGAGGAGTTCCCGGGTTGGGCCCGACGACCCTCGCCAGAGGCGTGCCCGGTACCGGCGGTGGGGGATCTCCCTACGGCCGTCCGTTGACAGCAGCCGCCGATCCGGCCAGACTAAGCAGTCGCTTAGATGCGCGCAGGGACAAGGGTGAGAGAGGCAGGGACATGACCGAGCCGAGGATCTTCACGTCCGCCGAGGAACTGGCCGCCGGGGTCGGCGAGCACCTGGGACACAGCGACTGGCTGGAGGTCGACCAGAAGCGGATCGACCTCTTCGCCGAGGCCACCGGCGACCACCAGTGGATCCACGTGGACCCCGGGCGCGCGGCCTCCGGGCCGTTCGGGACGACCATCGCGCACGGCTATCTGACGCTCTCGCTGCTCCCTGCCCTCGTCCCGCAGATCATGCGGGTCGAGGGCATGCGGATGGGTATCAACTACGGGACCAACAAGGTCCGTTTCCCTGCCCCCGTCCCGGTGGGCTCACGGCTGCGGGCGAGCGCGGCCCTCAAGAGCGTCGAGGAGGCGGGCGGCGGCGTGCAGGTGACCGCCGTCGTCACCGTGGAGCGCGAGGGCGGCGACAAGCCGGTGTGCGTCGCCGAGTCGGTGTCCCGCTACTTCTTCTGAGTCACGGGACTTCTCCCGCGTCACGGGCGGACCCTCCGGCACGGACCGGCCGCCGCTTCCGCTCCGCCGAGGCCGTCGTCGACGCTGTCGGGGCCCGGGGCCCGCAGCAGGGGCCCCGCCCCGCGGCCGGGCCGCTACCTGCGCGCGGACACCATGCGCAGGACGAGGTCCGCGTACAGCTCGCCGACCTCCTCCGGCGTCCTGCGCCCCCGGACGTTGAACCAGCGCGCCACGTCGATGCAGAGCGACAGCACCGCCAGCGTGGTGCCGGGCACGTCGGGGACGTCGAACTCGCCCGACTCCACGCCGTCGCGCAGGATCTCGCGCACCACCGCGTCGCTGCGCCGGCGCAGCTCCACGATCTCCGCCCGGTGCTCCTCGGACAGGGCGTCGATCTCGTACTGCACCACGCGCGCGGTGTCGTGCCGGCCGGCGTGCCAGCGGACGAAGGAGCGCACCGCCTCGGCGAGCCGCTCACCCGGTGTGCCACCGCTACCGGACGCGGCCGACAGCACCTCGAGCGCCTTGTCGTGCCCGATCCGGCTGATCCGGTGGAGCAGTTCTTCCTTGGTCTTGTAGTGGATGTACAGGGCGGCCGGGCTCATGCCCGCCCGCCCGGCGATGTCCCGGGTCGTCGTCGCGTGGTAGCCCCGCTCGGCGAAGGCCTCGACGGCGGCGACGAGGAGCTTGCGCGCGGCCTCCGGCGCGACCTCGCCCCACGGCACGTCCTCGGCCGTCGTGTCCTGCGCCGCAGTCATGGCTCACCCCTTCTGCCCGCCGTCCCTGTGAGTGCGGGACGAACACCATACCCCGAACCTGAGCAAGCGCTTAGGGCATCGGCGCGGCTTCCCGGGCGAAGCCGCACGCGCGCGGGCAGGGCGGTGGCCCCACGACATGCTCGAGGCCGTTCGCGGCGAAGCCGCACGCGCGGGGGCGGGGGAGGCCGCACGGCGCGCGACCGGGCGCGCAGGTGCGGCGGCCCCTCAGAACGCCGACACCCCGGTGAGGGCGCGCCCGATGATCAGCTTCTGGATCTGGCTGGTGCCCTCGTACAGCGTCATCACCCGTGCGTCGCGGAGGAGCTTCCCCACCGGGTACTCATCGATGTAGCCGTACCCGCCGAAGACCTGCAGGGCGTTGTTCGCGGCGCGGACGGCCGCCTCGGAGGCGAAGAGCTTCGCCTGGGACGCGGCGGTGGCGAAGTCCAGGCCCCGGTCCACCAGGTCGGCGACCCGCCACGTCAGCAGACGGGCCGCGTCCACGTCCACGGCGATGTCGCTGATGAGCTCCTGCACCAGCTGGTACGAGGCGATCGGCCGGCCGAACTGCTCGCGCGCGGCCGCGTGGCCGACGGCGGCGTCGAGCGCGGCCTGGGCGATGCCGACGCAGCCGGCGGCCACCGACATCCGGCCCTTGGCGAGCGCGGACATGGCGACCGAGAAGCCCTTGCCCTCCGGTCCGAGCATCGCGTCGGCGGGCACCCGGACGTCCTCCAGCACCAGCTCGGCGGTGGTCTGGCCGCGCAGGCCGAGCTTCCCGTGGATCGCGCGCCTGGTCAGCCCGGGGGTGTCGGCCGGGACGAGGAAGGCCGAGACGCCCCGGTGGCCCGGCGTGCCGCCGGTGCGGGCGAAGAGCAGCACGACATCCGCCCATGTGCCGTTGGTGATGAACATCTTCGAACCGTTGACCACGTAGCCGTCGCCGTGCCGCACGGCGCGGGTCGTCAGGCTGCCCGCGTCGGAGCCGGTGCCGGGCTCGGTGAGCCCGAAGCAGCCGAGGGCCTCGCCCGTGGTGAGACGCGGCAGCCAGCGGCGCTTCTGTTCCTCGCTCCCCCACGCGGCGACGCTCTTGGCGACGAGGCCGAGGGAGACCGAGACGATTCCCCGGACCGAGGAGTCCCCGCGGCCGAGTTCCTCGGTGACCAGGCAGTACGCGAGGTGGTCGCCGCCCGAACCGCCGTACTCCTCGTCGATCGTCAGCCCGAGGAAGCCGACCGCACCGAGCTTCTCCACGATGGCCCTGTCGACGTTCTCGGCCCGGTCCCACTCCGCGGCGTACGGGGCGACCTCACGCTCGACGAAGTCACGCGCGAGCCGGCGCACGGCCCGCTGCTCCTCGCTCAGCTCCAGGTTCACCACGGGGTCACCCCACTTTTAACTAACACTGCTAGTTTCCGCTCGGCAGGGCCTACTATGTGCCGCATGGCCCGACCGCGCAAGCCCCTCCTCAGCCGAGAACGCATCGTCGGGACGGCGAGCGCGCTGGTGGACGCGGAGGGCCTCGACGCGGTCTCCACCCGGCGCCTCGCCGCGGAGCTCGGCGTCAGCGGCCCCTCGCTCTACAACCACTTCAGCAACAAGGACGAGATCCTGGACGCCGTGGCCGACGCCGTCAGCGCCAGGGTCGATCTGTCGATGTTCGACGAGTCCGACCCGCGCGACTGGCGGACCGCGCTGCACGACTGGGCCGTCTCCTACCGAGCGGCCCTCACCGAACACCCCAACGTCGTCCCGGTCCTGGCCCGCGGCCCCGGCCGGCGCCCGGCCGGCCTCAAGGTCGCCGACGCGGTCTTCGGCGCGATGGTCCGCGCGGGCTGGCCGCCCGCCCAGGCCACCCACATCGGCGCCCTGATGCGCTACTTCATCACCGGCTCGGCCCTCGGCTCGTTCGCGGGCGGCTTCGTCGACGACGCGACCGCCTACGATCCCTCCGACTACCCGCACCTGGGCCAGGCGCATCTCCTCGCCGAACGCCAGGAGAGGATCGACGAGGGCGCGTTCGAGACGGGACTGCGCGCCCTGCTGGACGGGCTGACGGCGCGGTACGAGGAAGGCCTGCGGACGAGGCGGACGGGGGCCGCCCCCTCGGGCCGCTCCTAGTCCCGGAAAGCCGCGGAACCGGCGCCGTCCACCCGGAGGCCTGCCGTACCGGGGCGGAAGCGCGCGGGAGGCCGCGCGGGTCCGCCCGGCGGGCGGGGCGCTCCCGCGCCCCCGTACGCCGGCCCGGCGGGACCGGACCGGCGACGGGGGCGGGGCACCGGGTGTCACTCCCGGGCGGCCGCCCGCTTCGCGAGCACCCTGATCGAACCGAGCGCGACGACGGCCAGCACGGTGATGTAGGCGGAGACCGCCAGCGACGTGCCCGACGCCTCCAGCAGCAGCACCATGATGAACGGGGCCAGACCGCCACCGAAGACGGCCGCGATCTGGTAGCCGAGCGAGGCGCCGGTGTAGCGCATCTCGGGAGTGAACAACTCGGCGAACAGGGCGGCCTGGGGCCCGTACATGATGCTGAGGAAACAGCTGGTGACGAAGGTACCGACGGCCAGCCACAGCAGCGACGCGGTGTCGATGAGCAGGAACAGCGGGAAGGCCCACACCAGCAGACCGATCGCGCCCGCCGCGTAGATGCGCAGCCGGCCCACGCGGTCGGAGAGGGCCGCGGACGCCGGTATGAGTGCGAGCTGGGTGAGGCTCACGCACAGGGACACGGTGAGCACCGCCTCGCGCTCCATCCCGAGTTCGCGGGTCGAGTAGTCCAGCACGCCGGTGATGATGATGTAGAAGGTCGCGGTGTTGACGGCGAAGGAGCCGCCCGCCAGGAAGACCGTGCCCAGGTGCCGGCGCAGGATGGTCCGCAGCGGCGAGCGGGGCTCGTTCCTCTCCTTCTCGGCCAGGGCCTGTTCGGCCTCCCGGAACTCGGGGGTCTCCTCGACCCGGGCGTGGATGTACCAGGCGAGACCGAGCACCAGGAAGCCGACGAGGAACGGCACCCGCCAGCCCCAGGACGCGAACGCGGCGTCGTCGGTGAGGGCGCCGGCGGCGAGGAACACGGTGTTGGCGGTCACCACGCCGATGGGCACCCCGAGTTGGACGAGGCTGCCGTACAGCCCGCGTTTGCCCTCCGGTGCGTACTCGGTGGCCATGAGCATCGCGCCGCCCCACTGGGCGCCGACCGCCAGGCCCTGCATCACCCGGAGCAGTACGAGGAGCAGCGGTGCGGCGATGCCGATGGTCTCGTACGTCGGCAGCAGGCCGATGCCGGTGGTGGCGAGGCCCATGAGGGTGAGGGCGAGGACGAGCATCGGCTTGCGGCCGCGCTTGTCGCCGAGCTGTCCGGCGATGATCCCGCCGACGGGACGCGCGAGGAAGCCGACGGCGAAGGTCGCGAAGGCGGCGAGGACTCCGGCCGAGGCGCTGCCCGCCGGGAAGTAGAGGTCGCCGAGGACCAGTGCGGCGGCGATGCCGAAGACGAAGTAGTCGTACCACTCGACGGCCGAGGCCAGGGCGGCGGCACCGGCCACGCGGCGGCGGTGCCGGTCGGTGGGAGCCGTCGCCCGTGGAGTTCCGGCGAGCGGGGAAGGGGGTGCCGTGTCCATGCGTGCACACTCCGATGGGTGCGGGGACGAAGGGTGCGGGGACCGTACCGACCGGATGGTATGGAGGTCAACGGGTCGCGCGACAGGACTTTTTGCTCGATCATTACCCGTCAGTAGCGTGCGGGGCGTGCCAGGGTGGGCCCGTGGAATTCACGCATCCGCCCGCGACCGCGGCCTGGCTCCACCAGGACTCCAGGCAGGGCTTCGAAGTGGCGTTCTTCCGGTTCGCGGACGACGGCCGACGCATCGACGGCTACGCGGCGGTCACGGAGGACGGCGACGCCTTCGCCGTCGAGTACGACATCGAACTGGACACGACGTGGCGGACACGGACGGCACGGATCCACGGCCGCGCGCCCTCCGGCAGCCGAACGGTGCTGCTGGAGTCGGACGGCTCGGGCCACTGGGCGGTCGACGGCGAACGGGCGCCGTACCTCGACGGCTGCTTCGACGTCGACCTCGAGGCGTCGGCGATGACCAACGCCCTGCCCGTGCGCAGGATGGCGCTGCCCCACGGCACCGAGGCGTCCGCGCCCGCCGTGTGGGTGCGCGCCCGCGACCTCACCGTGGGACGGCTGGAGCAGACCTACACCCGTACCACCGACCGGGGCACCCACAGCTGCTACGACTACCGGGCGCCCGCCTCCGGCTTCTCTTCCCGGATCGTCTACGACGAGTCCGGGCTGCCGCTGGAGTACCCGGGGATCGCCGTCCGCGCGGGCTGACGGACACCCCCCGGGCGATTCGCCTGCGGGGGTTCGCCTACGGGAAGACGACGAGCGCTCTGCCGCCCTTGCCCGCGAGCATGTTCTCGAAGGCGGCCGGGATGCCGTCGAGGCCGATCCGCTCGGTGATGAGGGCGCTCAGGTCCAGCCGGCCGGCCCGGATGTGCTCTGCGAGCACGGGGATGTCCCGGGCCGGGTCGGAATTGCCGTAGACGCAGCCGGAGAGCGTACGTCCCCAGTGGAACAGCTCCAGGGCGTGGAAGGTGACCTGCTGGTCCCGGCCGCCGATGCCGACCACCGTGGTCCGCCCGCCCCGCCGGGTGGAGTCCCAGGCGGCGCGGATCGTCACGGCGCGGCCCACGCACTCCACGGCCACGTCGGCGCCCTGCCCGCCGGTCAGCCCGCGGACCTCGCGGGCGGTGTTCTCCGAGGCGACGACGAAGTCGGTGGCCCCGGCGGCGAGGGCGAGTTCCGCCTTCCCCGGCGACACGTCCACGGCGACGATCCTCGAGGCGCCGGCGATCCGGGCCGCCTGGACGGTGGCGAGGCCGACCCCGCCGGCCCCGAGGACGACGACGGACTCCCCCTCCCGGACCCGGGCCGAGTGGTGGACCGCGCCGTAGCCGGTGAGGACCGCGCAGCCGAGCAGCGCGGCATCGGTGAGCGGCACGCCCTCCGGGAGCGGCAGCACACAGTTCGCCGCGACGACGGTCTCCTCCGCGAAGGCGGCGACGTTGAGCCCGGGGTGCAGTTCGGTGCCGTCCTCGGTGACGGCGTGGACGGCGCCGGCGCCCTTGAGCGCACCGGCGCAGAGCCACACCTCGCCGATGGAGCAGTGGTGGCAACGCCCGCAGGACGGCGCCCAGTTGAGCACCACCGCGTCGCCGGGGGCGACATGGGTGACGCCCTCGCCGACGGAGACGACCGTGCCCGCGCCCTCGTGCCCGAGAACGGCGGGGACCGGCACCTGCATGGTGCCGTCGGACAGGGACAGATCGGAGTGGCAGACCCCGGCGGCGGCGAGGCGGACCCTCACGCGGCCGGGACCCGGCTCGGGGAGGCGGATGCCGGTGATCTCCAGGGCGGAGCCGACGGCGGGCAGGACTGCGGCGCGGACCACGGTGGTTGTCTCCCGGTTCAGAACTGCAGGGACTTGGTGTGCAGGTACTCGGTGAGGCCGTGCGCGCCGAGTTCACGGCCCACGCCCGACTGCTTGTACCCGCCGAAGGGTGCCAGTGGGTTGAAACGGCCGCCGTTGATGTCGACCTGGCCGGTGTCCATCCGGCGGGCGAAGGCGACGGCCTCGTCCTGCTCGCCCCATACGGCGCCCGCGAGCCCGTAGACCGTGCCGTTGGCGATCCGCAGGGCGTCGTCCACGTCCTCGTACTCCATGAGCGAGACGACCGGGCCGAAGATCTCCTCCTGCGCGATGGTCATCTCCGGGGTGACGTCGGCGAAGACGGTCGGCGAGACGTAGTAGCCCTTCTCGCGCGGGGCCTCCGGGCCGCCGGCGACGAGCCGGGCGCCCTCGGCGAGGCCGCGCTCGATGAAGCCGCGGACGCGTTCCCGCTGCCGGTCGCTGACGAGCGGGCCGAGGCGGTCGCCGGGGACGTACTTGGCGACGGATTCGGCGGCCAGGGCCACTGCCTCCTCGTACCGGTCCCTGTGCACCAGCATGCGGGTCCAGGCGCTGCACGTCTGGCCGGAGTTGGACATGACGTTCGCGATCCCGGCGTTCACGGCGCGGGCGAGATCGGCGCCGGGGAGGATCACATTGGCGGACTTGCCGCCGAGTTCCAGCGCGACGCGCTTGACCGCGCCGCCCGCGGTCGCGCCGATGCGGCGGCCGACGGCGGTGGAGCCGGTGAAGGAGACCAGGTCCACGCCGGGGTGCTCGGCGAGGGCCTGGCCGGCGACCGGCCCGAGGCCGGTGACGAGGTTGAACACACCGGCCGGGAGCCCGGCCTCGTGAACGGCCTCGGCGAAGAGCTGGGCGGTGAGCGGAGTGTCCTCGGCGGGCTTGAGCACCACGGTGCAGCCGGCGGCGAGGGCGGGCGCGGCCTTGGCGACGATCTGGTGGAGCGGGTAGTTCCACGGGGTGATCGCGCCGACGACGCCGACCGGCTCGTGCAGCACGGTGGAGTTGCCGATCTTCTCCTCGAAGTCGTACGAGGCGGCGAGCTCGGCGTACGAACCGGCGACGAGGACCGGCAGACCGGCGTGGACGGTCTCGGCGAGCCTGGTCGGGGCGCCGAGCTCGGCGGTGACGGTCGCGGCGATCTCGTCCTTGCGGGCGGCGAGCACGTCGCGGAGCGCCGCGATGTGCCCGGCACGCTCGGCGGGCGCGGTGGCGGCCCAGCCGGGGAAGGCGTCACGGGCGGCACGCACCGCCGCATCGACGTCCTCCGGCGTGCCGGCCGGGACATGGGCGATGATCTGCTCGTCCGCGGGATCGACCACCGCGATGGAGTCGGCACCGGCGGCGGGGCGCCACGCCCCGCCGATGTACATCCCGTCGTGGGCCTTCATCCGCTACTCCTTCGGGCACGGCAAGAGCTGACCGCGACCCAAACTAGCGGTGTTAGTTTTTCGGCGCCAGGGCGGTCGGGCGCGGGGGGATGTGATTCTCCCCCACCGCCCACTCCGCAAGCCGGGAGCCGGGAGCCGGGAGTGACGGTACCGGGCCGGCCGGTCACCCCGCCTCGCCCCCGGTGGCGGTGCACGGCGGACCGGGGCCGGCGGCCAGGCGACGAGCGGGTCGGATGTCGGGGGTACGTCACCGGAAGCCGGACGCGCCGGGACCCCGGGCCCGGCCGGCGGTCCGGCGTCCGGCCCGCGGTTGCGGGGGATGGGGGGTGCCCCGCACCGCGGGGGCGCTCAGGCCGGGGTCTGACCGAGCGCCGTCGGGGAGGGCTGCGGCGGGCGGGCGGACGGCGGGGAGATGGACGCGACCTGGGCACGGCCGCGGTCGACCTGCTGACCCCCGCTGATCGCCGCCGGCGCGGACTGGGCCTTCTGCTCCGGGGACTTGGCCACCGACGACCAGGTGCGCAGCCGGTGACTGGCCGCCTCGTCGAGAGTCACCGGCGCCCCGCGCTGCTCCGCGAGCCGGCTGGCCTCGCGGCCGAGCGCGGCCACGTCCTCCCACCGCAGCCTGAGCACCACGGACAGCTCGGCCCCGCCGTCCGGGAGTCCCTTCATGATCGGCCCGTCACCATCAGTCATTGCCGCTCCTGTCGTTGAGGCACAGACGCTCGAATCCCCGGGTGCCCACTAGTACGCAGCGGGTCCTCCGCGCGTTCAGCTCGGTTCCGCCCTTTGCCCGAAGGTCGCTGTTCCCTGCGGACGGGGAGCGAGGGATGGGGCAGCACCCCGCGTTCGCCCTCGACCACCGGTGGAGCCGGCGGTCCGGACGACGCCAGGTGCCGGCGCTGCGCGTCAACAAGGTGTCGACGAGTGACCGACGGGCGCAGAGCCCGGCGCAAGACCGGTGCGGGGACCACGGGCGGCGAGGACCGCCCGTCCCGCCCCGCGGGACCTCAGTGGGCCGGCGCCACCTCCACGGGAAAGCCGTTGAGCACGGCGGTGCCGGAGAGCGGGTCGAGCAGCGAGCCGTCGAGCAGCTGGTTGACGTTGACGCCCGGACGGGCCGCCGCCACCCGCATCCGGGTGCCCGGGCGGTCGTGCCCCCAGCCGTGCGGGAGGCTCACCACCCCCGTGCGCACATCGCCGGTGATCTCGACCGGGGCCTCCAGCTCCCCCCCGGCCGCCTTGATCCGGGCGAGGGCGCCGTCCGCCAGCCCCAGCCGGGCGGCGTCGTCGGGATGGACCTGGAGGGTGCAGCGGTTCGAACCCCCGTTGAGGGCCGGGACGTTGTGCATCCAGCTGTTGTTGGAGCGCAGATGACGGCGGCCGACGAGCACCAGCCGGTCGTCCCGGGCCCCGAGCGCCTGCCGCAGCCGCGGCAGGTCTTCCGCGATGGGGCCGGGCAGCAGTTCGACGCGCCCGCTGCGGGTCCTGAGCACCTGGGCCAGCCGCGGCCTCAGCGGCCCGAGGTCGATGCCGTGCGGGTGCGCGAGCAGATCGTCGAGGGTGAGGTCGTACGGTCCTAGACGCAGCATCATGTCGAGGCGCCGCTCCGGGCCGCTGCGGCCGCTGAGCCGACCCGCGAGCTCCCCCGCGTCCTGGCCGTGCACCGGCGAACGGGGATCGGCGACGGCCCTGCCGAGGGAGGCCGATATGACCATGTCGTCGACCGTGGACGGGTCGGCCCCGTGCATACCGCCCACCGCCAGGATCAGCCGGGCGTGGATCTCGCACTCGTCCGGCGCGCCCTCGTCGAGCGGGACGGCGGGAGGGGTGTAGCGGGCCTGGTTGCGCACGGCGAGTCCGTTGAACGAGAAGTCGTAGTGCCCGCTGCGCGACGGGGGCGGCGGTGGCAGGACGACGTCGGCGTGGCGCGAGGTCTCGTTCAGGTAGGGGTCGACGCTGACCATGAGGTCGAGTGCGCCGAGCGCCCGGTCCAGCCGGTCGCCGTCGGGCGCGGACAGCACGGGATTGGCGGCGATGGTGATCACGGCGCGGATCCGGCCCTCGCCGGGCGTCTCGATCTCCTCGGGGAGTGCGGCGATGGGCAGTTCGCCCTTGGCCTCGGGGTGGCCGGCGACCCTGCTGGCCCAGCGGCCGAGGGCGAAGCCCTTCCCGGGCGGGGCCGGTTCGGTGGCGGGACGGGGTGCGCGGTCGTGCGCGGCGAGTGGGAAGAGGACCCCGCCGGGCCGGTCGAGGTTGCCGGTGAGGACGTTGAGGACGTCGACGAGCCAGCTGGCGAGGGTGCCGTGCTCGACGGTGCAGCTTCCGATGCGGCCGTACACGGCGGCGGTCGGCGCGGCGGCGAGTTCGCGGGCGATGGTGCGGACGACGTCCGCGTCCAGGTCGCAGGCCGCCGCCACGGCCTCGGGGGTGAAGTCCCGTACCGCCTCGCGCACCTCGTCCACACCCTCGACCCGCCCGCCGAGCGGGTCGGGATCGGTGAGCCCTTCCTCGAAGAGCACATGGACGAGTGCGGCGAGCAGCAGCGCGTCCGTACCAGGCCGGATGGCCACGTGCCGGTCGGCGAGCCGGGCGGTGCGGGTACGGCGGGGGTCCACCACGGTGAGCCGGCCGCCGCGGCGGCGCAGCGCCTTGAGCCTGCCCGGGAAGTCGGGTGCGGTGCACAGGCTGCCGTTGGAGTCCAGCGGGTTGGCGCCGAGGAGCAGCAGATGGTCGGTGCGGTCCAGGTCGGGTACGGGGATCGCGACCGGGTTGCCGAAGAGCAGTCCGCTGGAGACGTGCTTGGGCATCTGGTCGAGGGTGCTTGCGGTGAAGAGGTTGCGGGTGCGCAGTGTCGACAGCAGCACGGGCGGATAGAGCCCGCCGGCCATGGTGTGCACGTTCGGGTTGCCGAGGACGACGCCCACCGCGTCCGGGCCGTGTTTCTCGATCAGCGGTCGTATCCGCGCGGCGATCAGGTCGAACGCCTCGTCCCAGCCCGCCTCGCGCAGTTCGCCGTTCTCGTCGCGCACGAGCGGGACCCGCAGCCGGTCGGGATCGGAGTCCAGCGCGCCGAAGGAGGCGCCCTTGGGACAGATGAACCCCTTGCTGAAGACGTCGTCCCGGTCCCCGCGGACCGCGCCGACCCGCTCCCCCGCACCGTCCCGTTCGACGGTCAGGGTCAGTCCGCAGGTGGCCTCGCACAGCGGGCAGATCCGCAGGGCGGTGCGGATGGCGTCGGTTCCTGGCATGGGGCCCTCCCCGGGGCGGCGGCGATGACGCACGGGCACCGGCGAGCATACCGACCGGTACGCACGTTGGGGAGGGGCGTTTCGTCCACACCGGCCCGGACCGGCGTCCGCCCGCGCCCGGGCGGCTCCCGGCCGTCCGGTCCGGGACCGCGCCACGGCGGGCCGGGCGCTGCCGTTGACTGGGGACGTCCGGGAATCCTACTGTCGACCATAGGATTCCCTGGACCGAACGCATCGGAGAGTGCGGATGAGCGGTATCGAGCAGGCGAGGAAGACGGCAGAAGGGCTGGAGTACCTGTCGGGATTCGGCAATGAGCACGGCTCGGAGGCCGTCCCGGGAGCCCTGCCGCTCGGACGGAACTCGCCGCAGCGCGCCCCCCTCGGGCTCTACGCCGAGCAGCTGAGCGGCAGCGCGTTCACCGAGCCCCGCGCGCACAACCGGCGCTCGTGGCTGTACCGCATCCGGCCGTCCGCCGCCCACCCCCCGTTCGTCCGGGCCGACAACGGCGCCCTGCGAACCGCGCCGTTCACCGAGACCGTGCCGGACCCGAACCGGCTCCGCTGGGACCCGCTGCCGGAGCCCGCGCCCGGCACGGACTGGCTGGCCGGTCTGTGGACCCTCGGCGGGAACGGTGACGTCGCCCAGCGCACGGGCATGGCCGTGCACCTCTACCACGCCGACGCGTCCATGGAGCGGCGGGTGTTCAGCGACGCCGACGGCGAGCTGCTGATCGTGCCCGAGCAGGGCGGTCTGCTGCTCCGCACGGAGCTGGGCCTGCTGTCCGTGGAGCCCGGTGAGGTCGCGCTGGTCCCCCGGGGCGTGCGCTTCCGGGTGGAACTGCTCGACGGCTCCGTCCGGGGCTATGTCTGCGAGAACTACGGACAGCCCTTCACCCTGCCCGAGCTGGGCCCGATCGGCGCCAACGGACTGGCCAACCCCCGCGACTTCCGGGTTCCGGTCGCGGCGTACGAGGACGTCGAGGGCGACGTCGAGGTCGTCAGCAAGTTCTGCGGCAATCTGTGGACCGCCACCTACGACCACTCGCCCCTCGACGTCGTCGCCTGGCACGGCAGCCATGTGCCCTACGTCTACGACCTGCGGACGTTCAACGTGATGGGAACGATCTCGTACGACCACCCCGATCCGTCGATCTTCACGGTGCTCACCTCACCGAGCGACACCCCCGGGCTCGCCGGCGTCGACTTCGTGGTGTTCGCGCCGCGCTGGCTCGTCGGCGAGGACACCTTCCGGCCCCCGTACTTCCACCGCAACGTGATGAGCGAGTACATGGGCCTCATCGAGGGCGCCTACGACGCGAAGACCGCCGGAAAGGGAGGCTTCGTCCCGGGCGGCGGTTCGCTGCACAACATGATGTCGGCGCACGGACCCGACCGGGAGACCTTCGACAAGGCGAGCGCCGCCGAGCTCAGGCCGCAGCGGATCGAGGACGGGCTCGCGTTCATGTTCGAGACCCGCTGGCCGGTGACCGCCACCGCCCAGGCGGCGAACGCGGACCACCTGCAGAGGGCGTACGACGACGTATGGCAGGGTCTGGAGCGCCACTTCCGGTCCTGAGGCCGGATCTGATACGGAGTTGCCGTGACCGCCTTCGCCCCCGACTCGCTCGTCCTGAACCGCAAGCTGCCCCTGTGGTACCAGGTCTCGCAGTCGCTGCGTGCCTCGATACTCGGCCGCAGACCGCACGACCCGCTGCGCCTGCCGACGGAGGAGCAGCTGGCCGAGCACTACGGGGTGAGCGTGCTGACCATGCGGCAGGCACTCAAGGAACTGGAGTCGGAAGGGCTCATCAGCCGGCACCGGCGCCGCGGCACCTTCATCGAACCGGGGGTCCGGCGCAGCGCGCCCCGGCGGCTGCTGGGCTCGATCGACGCGATCGTGGCCCAGCAGTCCGGCGAGCTGACGACCGTCCTCGGGCACGCCCCGGAACCGGTGCCGGGCGGGCTCGCCGAGTACTTCCCGGACACGGACGAGGTCGTCACGTACCGCAGGCTGCGGTGCGACGGCGACAGCGGGGAGCCCGTGAACTGGGCGGAGAACGCGGTACGTCCGGACGTCGCCGCCCGGCTGGACGTGGCGGACCTGGAGCGCTGGCCGATGACCAAGGTGTTGCGGGACGCCGTCGGGGTACGGATCAGCCGCATCACGGACACGGTGGAGGCCCGGCTCGCCGACCCGGAGACGGCGGAGCTCCTCCAGGTGCCGCTGCTGTCGCCCATCCTCCACTACACGGGCGTGACGTACGACGAGGAGGGGCGGGTGGTGGACGTGGCACGGATCAGGTACCGGGGCGACCGGTTCTCGTTCTCCGTGACCGTCGAGGCGGAATGAGCGGCCAGGGGGGCGGCGCCGGCGGCGCCGCCGTGCCGCTGGACGAGATCATGCCGTGGTCGACAGGGCCGCTGCGGCTCGGTCGCGGCTGGGTGGTCGCGCCCGACGCCCGGACACTGCGGGCCCGCTGGGACGCCCTGGTCGCGGCGGGGGGCGAGGAGCGGGCCGCCCTGTTCGAGGAGACCCGGGCCCGCGGTCCGGGCCGACCCGTCGCAGCACTGCCGGGGCAGGCCACCGGGACGGGACCGTTCGCCGAGGAGCACGGACGCTGCCCGGAGCCGGTGCGCATCGTCCACGGGCCGTTCGACGAGCAGTGGATCCTCCCCGACCATCGGCTGATCGACGTGGCGCGGCCCGAGCTGTGGCGGGTCGCCGACGGCCGTCAGCTCTTCGTGGTGGAGCAGGGCCGCGTCCCGGGCGACGACGGCCCCCCGGTGCTGGTCTCAGGCGTCCTCCCCGAGGGCCGCTCCGCCGGGAGGCCCGGCCGCATACGCCCCCTGTACCGGCGGCCGGCCGGATGTGAGCCGAACCTGGCACCGGGGCTGCGGGCCGCGCTGCGGGAGCGCTTCCCGGACGCGGCGGAGCCCGGGGACGTGCTCGCATGGGTGGCCGCCGCGGGACGGCCGGCGGCCCGGGGCTGCGAAGTGCCGTTCACGGCGGACCCCGGCGTGTGGGCGCGCGGGGTGGAGCTCGGCCGGCAGCTCGTCGGCATCCAGCTCAGGGGGGTGCGGGACGGTGAGCGCCCGCGGCTGCCGGGCGGCCGGCGCCCGTACGTCCGGTCCGCGGTACCCGCCCGTCCCGCGGCGCTGGTGTACGACGCGGAGGAGGAGGCCCTCCTGCTCGACGGCGGACGGATCGCACCGGTACCGGCGGAGGCGTGGGACTTCCGGGTGGGCGGTGTCCGGGTGCTCGAGGACTGGTTCGCGCGGCGGACCGCGGAGCCGGCGGCCGGGACGCTCGGGGCGATCCGTCCGTCCGTGTGGCCGCAGGAGTGGACCTCGGAGCTGCTGGAGCTGGTCACGGTGCTGGCGCTGCTCGGGCAACTGCGCGGCGAACGTGAGGAATTGGGCGAGGAGATCGCCCGTACCGGCTGGCACGACCTGCGCGTGCCCCGGGTGCCGCCGGCCGCCCGGGCGCCCGCTTCCGTGCTCGACCACCACGAGGAGGGGCCGGGCGGGCAGTTCGTACTGCTCTGAAGGGCGTCCCGTCCGGGCCCGGAAATGGGCGGGGGGACACCCGGTGGCGCCTCCCCGCCGGCGGTGGACCGCACCGGGGTGACAAAGGTGGTACGTACACGGTATTAACGGCTTCCATGAGCCAGCCGCTGCCCCTGGAAGGCATCACCGTCGTCGCCGTCGAGCAGGCCGTGTCGGCTCCGTTCGCGACCCGTCAGCTCGCCGACCTCGGCGCCCGTGTGATCAAGGTGGAACGCCCCGACGGCGGCGACTTCGCCCGCGGCTACGACACCGCGGCGGGCGGACTCGCCTCGCACTTCGTCTGGTGCAACCGCGGCAAGGAGTCCCTCGCCGTGGACCTCAAGGACCCCCGGGGGCTGGCGGCGGTCCGCCGGCTGATCGCCAGGGCCGACGTCTTCGTGCAGAACCTCGCCCAGGGCGCGGCCGCCCGGCTCGGGCTGGACGCCGCCACGCTCTGCGCCGCTCACCCGCGGCTGGTCGCGGTGGACATCTCGGGGTACGGGCCGTCCGGCCCGTACGCGCACAAGCGGGCCTACGACATGCTCGTCCAGTGCGAGGCCGGGCTGGTGTCCGTGACCGGCACCGCGGAGCAGCCGGTGAAGACCGGCATCCCGGCGGCGGACGTCGCCGCGGCCATGTACGCCTTCTCGGGGGTGCTGGCCGCCCTGCTGCGGCGAGGCACGACCGGAAGCGGCGGCCCGGTGGAGATCTCGATGCTGGAGTCGCTCGCGGAATGGATGGGGCACCCCCTGCACCACGGGATGCACGGGGGCGCCGCCCCGGAGCGCACGGGTCTGGCGCACGCGGTCATCGCGCCCTACGACGCCTACCCCACGGCCGACGGGGGCCAGGTACTGCTGTCGGTCCAGAACGATCGGGAGTGGCAGCGACTCGCCGAGCGGGTGCTGGGCCGGCCGGAGCTGGCGGCCGATCCCGCCTTCGCGACCAACAAGGCGCGCACGGCGAACCGCGGGAGGACGGACGCGGTGGTCGCCCAGGCGCTGGCCCGGCTGGACACGGCGGACGCCGTGGCGGCGCTGGAGGAGGCGGGGATCGCCTGCGCCCGTCTCAACACCGTGGCCGATCTGGCGGCCCATCCGCAGTTGGAGGCCCGGGACCGCTGGCGGGACATCGCGACCCCCGTCGGCCCGCTGCGGGCGATGCTGCCCCCGATCACCCTCCCGGGCGGCGCGGAGCCGGGCATGGGCGCCGTCCCGGCGCTCGGCGAGCACACGGACGCGCTGCTGCGCGAGGCGGGGCTGACGGCCGACGACATCGCCGAGCTGCACCGGTGCGGGGTCGTTCCCACGGAGTCCCCGGGCGGCGAACGCCTCGGGTGACAAGGATGTTCACGGCGGCTTCCCGGCTTCGGGACGGGACGCGACCGCTCGGCCGGTCGTGCCCCGGGCCCGCGTGGGGCACGGGAGCCCCTGGCACCGGCGCGCGGGCCCCGGGGGGCCGGGCCGGGGGCCGCACGCACGCGACAGGAGGTAGGGCTCGGCGGGGTGGTCGGACCTACGGTGTCCGGGCGGGAGCGAGGGGGACGGGTGCGCGTGAACGGTCACGCGTGCCCGGGCCGCCGTCCGGCCACCCCGCCGGTCAATGGCCCCGGCTGCCGAACAGCGAGCGGCGCAGTCGCCGGAGCGGTGCGAAGAGCGAGACGCGCGCGCTCTTGCTGCCGCGGCTGTGCGCGACATCACGCGTCGTCAGCTCACGCATGAGGGTCGTCGCCTCGGCCGCCTCACGCGGTGGCACGGCGGGTCCGCCGAGTACCGCGAGATGGCGGTCGAGACGCGAACTGGTCGCGCTCGTCCCGCAGGTGATCGCAGGGACCCGCGCCCTGCTGCGCATCGTTATCTGTTCCATGTCACTCCCCACCCGTACGAGGGCACCCGGCCCGGGCAGATTAACCCTATCGCCCCTGCCTCACACTCGTGTATCCCGCCTGAGCGATTCAGCACACACGTACGGGGGTTGACGACTACTCAGCGAATCCTCCTGATTCCAGGGCGAGTTGGACAGCCTCGAATCCGGGACCAAACCTCCGGCCGCACCGCCCCGAACACCTGTCACCAGGCAGCAAGGACCGTCTCGTTCACGACGGTCCGCGCGGCCGACGAGAGTCCACGACAGGAGACGGGACCGACATGTTCTCTCATCTCATCAGGAGCACACGGGGGCGCAGAAACCTCGCCTCGCTCGTCTGTGGTGCGCTGGCGGCAGGGGGGCTCGCGGCCGCCGGAGTGAGCTCCGCGCTCGCGCCGGGCGCCGCCAACGCGTCCAGCCACCGCGAGGCTCCGCTCATCTCCGGACAGCCGCAGTACGACACGACGGACGTGTACGCGTTCGTCAGCCCCGACCGGCCCGACACCACGACGATCGTCGCGAACTGGCTGCCGTTCGAGGAGCCGGCGGGCGGACCGAACTTCTACCGCTTCGCGGACGACGCCCGCTACGACATCCACATCGACTCCGACGGCGACGCCCAGGGCGACCTGCTCTACCGCTGGACCTTCCACGACCAGATCAAGAACGGTGACACGTTCCTGTTCAACACGGGCCCGGTGACCAGCCTGGACGACCCGGACCTCAACATCACCCAGACCTACGACCTGGAGATGATGCGGCTCCGGGACCAGCATGTGATCTCCACCACGAAGATCGCGAACGATGTGCCGGTCGCCCCGTCGAACGTGGGCAAGGCGTCCATGCCGGACTACGCGAAGCTCCGCAAGGAGGCCGTGCGCGAGCTGAAGGACGGCACCACGGTCTTCGCCGGCCAGGCCGACGACCCGTTCTTCCTCGACCTGCGGGTGTTCGACCTGCTGTACGGCGGCGACCTGTCCGAGGTCGGCCGCGACACCCTGAAGGGCTACAACGTCAACAGCATCGCCCTGCAGGTGCCCTCCGAGCACATCCGGCAGTCCGCGGGGCAGCCGGTGGTCGGGATCTGGTCGACCACGCACCGCAAGAGCGCGAGCGGCGACTGGACGCAGGTCTCCCGGTTGGGCATGCCGTTGGTGAACGAAGTGGTCATCCCGCTCAAGGACAAGGACAGGTTCAACGCCTCGTCGCCCTGGAACGACGCCGACTTCCTCACGTCCGTCACCAACCCGGAGCTGCCGAAGCTCATCGAGGGCATCTACAAGATCGAAGCGCCCGAGGAGCCGCGGGACGACCTCGTGTCGGTGTTCCTCACCGGCGTCAAGGACCTCAACCAGCCGCCGGGCGTCCGGCCCGCCGAGGCACTGCGTCTGAACACGGCCGTGCCGCCCACCGGCGAGCCGAAGCGGCTCGGCGTGCTGGACGGCGACAACGCGGGTTTCCCGAACGGACGCCGGCTGACCGACGACGTCCTGGACATCGCGCTCCAGGTCGTCGAGGGCGAGCTCGTCGGGAAGAAGAACGACCTGGGCGACGCCGTGGACGAGAACGACGTGGAGTTCGAGAAGTCCTTCCCGTATGTGGCGCTGCCGACGTCGGGCTCCGACGGGCCCCTGGCGGAGGCCGCCGGCAACCGCAGCCAGCTCGACGGCGGCGCGGAGCTGACGTCGGGCAGCGCCGCGGACGACCGCACGGTGCTGGCGCTCTCCGCGGGCGCCGCCGGCGCGGGCGTCGTGCTCGTCGGAATCGGCCTCGCCTGGTGGCGTACGCGCCGGCGCGGCAGGTGGTCATGAAGCGGGCCACGCGGTCCGTGTGGCGCCTCGGGGCCGGGATCGTGGGACTGGCCTGCGTGCTGACCGCCGCGGGAGCGGTGCTCGGCGGCCCGGACGAGGTGCCCGCGGCCCCGGCCGCCGCGGGGGCGGTGGCCCCCGGGACGGCTCCCGGGCAGGGGGTGCGCACCCTCCAGGCCCATCTGAGGGCGCAGCCCAAGGACGCGGGCGCCTGGGCGTCGCTCGGTGCGGCGTACGTGGAGGAGGCCAGGGTGAGCGGCGATCCTTCGCGGTACCCCCGGGCCGGGGAGGCGTTCGCCCGCTCCCTGCGGCTGCGGCCCGACGGCAACGCCGAAGCTCTCGCCGGCCGGGCGGCCCTCGCGGCGGCCCGGCACGACTTCCCGGCGGCGCTCCGGGACGCCGACCGGGCGCTCGCCGTCAACCCGTACAGCGAGCGCGGTCTGGCCGTGCGGATCGACGCGCTCGTCGAACTCGGCCGCTATCCGGCGGCGTTGGACGCGGCACGCCAAGCGGACGCCCGCCGGCCGGGCATCCCGGTGTTCACCCGACTCGCCTACGTACGGGAGCTGCGCGGGGACACCAAGGAGGCACGGCGCGTGCTGGAACTGGCCCGGGACTCGGCGAGCACCCGGAGCGACATCGCCTACACGGCGACGGCGCTCGGCCGGCTCGCCTGGTCCCAGGGCGGCTACGACGAGGCCCTGCGGCAGTGCGGCCGGGCCCTGAAGGCCGAGCCGGACAACCTGGAGGCACGGGAGTGCCGGGCGCGGGCGCTCGCCGGCAAGGGCGAACTCGCCCCCGCCACAGCGGAGTTCGAGGCCATCGTCGCCCGGTCCCCGCTGCCGGGGCGGCTGGTCGCGCTCGGAGAGCTGTACGAGGCGAGCGGCCGGCCGGAGCCCGCCCGCCGCCAGTACGAGGTGCTCGGCACCTGGACGGGGCTCGCCAGGGCGGGCGGCGTGAACCCGGACCTGGACACGGCCCTCGCCGCCGCCGACCACGGCGACCGCGCCGAGGCCCTGCGCTCGGCGCGCGCCGAATGGCAGCGCCGCCGCACCGTGCACACCGAGGACGCCCTCGCCTGGGCGCTGTATCGCGCAGGACGCTCCGAGGAGGCCCTCCCCCACGCGCGGGCGGCGACCGCGACGGGCTACCGGGACGCGGCCTTCCTCTATCACCGCGGCATGATCGAACTCGCCGCGGGCGAGCGGGCCGCCGCGCGTGCCTCGCTGACCCGTGCCCTGGCGCTCAATCCCGCCTTCTCCCCCATCGGCGCGCGCGAGGCGCGCCGGGCGCTCGACGGTCTGGAGGCATCATGACCGACCCGTTGTCGAACACCCTCGCGGCACTGCTCGCGGTCCTGGCCCTGACCGCCGGGGCACGGGGATGCCTGGCCCGCGTCCGCACGCCCGGCGCGGCTCGGGCTGTGCGGGTCACGGCGGAGCACCCGGCTCCAGAGCGGCGGGCGACGACCATCCCTCGCCCACGCCCCGCGCCGACGGCGATCGGCCGTACGTCCGCGCCGCGGCCGGGAGGCCCCGCCAGCCCGCGGCGCGAGCGAGCGCCGGGCCCGAGGAGGCCCGTACGGGCAGCGCGGGAACGCGTCGTGCGCGAACGCGCGTCCGGGTCGCGGCTGGGGACCTCCGGCACCGGGGCGTGCTTCGAGAGCTTCGTCGTCCGCCCGCCGGGCGGGGGCGTGCGGTGCGTGCGGTCGCCAGGCGGAGGAAGGAGAGCGCGGCGGGCCGCGCCCACGACCGGCAACGCCGTGAGGCGGCACCTCCCGTGCCCGAGGGGCAAGGGGGGAGTGCGTGCCGGGTGTTCCCGGCCGGACCGGCCCGTCTCAACATGCCCCGGGAAGGAACGAGCAGCGCATGAACGGGCGGCACCCGGAGGTCCGGAGGGCGTACGGGGGCGCGGCCCGGGGCACGCGGTCCGGACCGCGCTTCTGGTGGCGGCCGGGACGGCCGCCCTGCTCGCCGGGACGGCCGCGCCGGCCGCGGCCCACCCGCTGGGGAACTTCTCCGTGAACCGCTACGACGGACTCGTCGTCGCCGAGCGGGAGTTGCGCGTCGACCACGTCGAGGACCTCGCGGAGATCCCGACCGCGCGCATCCGGCCGCGGGAGATGGCGCCCGCCGTGCTCGCGGCCTGGGCGGAGGACCGCTGCGCCGTCGTGGCGCGCGAGGCCCGGCTGCTCGTGGACGGCCGGGCCGTACCGCTCGAAACCGGACCGGCGCGCGCCTCCGTCCGGCCCGGCCAGGCCGGGCTGCCCACCCTCCGCGTCGAGTGCGCGATGCGCGCGCCATTGCCGGGCGGCAGGACGGACGTGTCGTTCACGGCCGCCCCCGGCGAGGGTGCCGGCTGGCGGGAGATCACGGCACGCGGCGACCGCACGACACTGGCATCGTCCGACGTACCCGGCGAGTCCGTCTCGCGCCGGCTGTCCAGCTACCCGCAGCGGCTGCTGGAGTCCCCGCCGGCCCGCACCTCGGCCCGGCTCACGGCCGCACCCGGCGGGCCCGCGCTCGGCGAGGCGACAGCGGCGGCGCCCCCGTCCGTGCTGCCGCGCGGGGTCGACCGCTGGACCCAGGCCCTGACGGGTCTGGTCGAACGGCGCGATCTCACCGTGCCGTTCGGGGCGCTCGCCCTGGTCGTCGCCCTGGGACTCGGGGCCCTGCACGCGCTCGCCCCCGGCCACGGGAAGACCCTGATGGCCGCGGCGGCAGCGGCGGGCGGCCGGAACTCGCTGCGGGAGGTACTGGCGCTCGGCGCCTCGGTGACCGTCACCCACACCCTCGGCGTCCTCGCCCTGGGCGCCCTGATCGTCGCGGGGTCGGCCGTCACACCGGCCGTCGTCGGCTGGCTGGGCGTGGCGAGCGGGATCCTGGTCGCGGTGGCGGGTGCGCTGCTGGCGCGGCGGGCGTGGCAGGACCGGGCGCACGGGCGCGGGCACACGCACGTCCACTGGCTCGGCGGCGGACGCTTCCGTACGCACACGCACACGCACTCCCCCGACGACGGCCACGGCCACGCTCATGACCACGGTCACGAGCCTGTCCACGCCGGCGCCCGGAAGCACGCGCACGAACACGGGCACCAACACGAACACGGGGACGGGCACCACGAGCCGGGACACGAGCCGGCGCGCGAGCACCACCACGAACCGGCACACGAGCAGGCGCACGGGCACCACCACGAACCGGCACACGAACACCACGGCGCAGTGCACGGGCGCCCCGTCATCGGCGACGGGCACCGCACCGCCCGCGGCTCCGAGCGGCAGCGGCCACTGCGCCGCAGCATCCTGCTCGGTCTGGCCGGCGGCCTCGTCCCCAGCCCCTCCGCCGTGGTCGTACTCGTCGGTGCCGCGGCACTCGGCCACGCCTGGTTCGGGCTGCTCCTCGTCGTCGCGTACGGTGCGGGGCTGGCCCTCACCCTCACCGCGGCCGGATTCGCCGTCGTGCGGCTCGGGGGCCGGATCACGGCGCGCCTGGCACGACGGCGGGCTGCCGGGCGGCTGGCCGGCCTCGTCCAGCGTTCGGCACCGATCGGCACGGCGCTCACCGTGGTCGTCCTGGGCTGCGGATTGGCGCTCAGAGGGGCCGCGGGAGCGATGAGTTGAGACAAGGGGTCTCGCCAACCCCCTGCTCGACGACGGTAACGGGAGCGGGAGCGCGAACGGCGGGGCCGCGGGACGAACAGCGCAGGGGCGGACGGCGGATCGGGGACCGGCGCCGCGGAGGGCGGGGGCGGTCCCGCGTCCGGGCCCGCGGCGCCCCGTTGGGGCCCTTCGGCGTCGGACGACGCCGGGTCCACGGCGACCGGCGGCGGCCCTTCGCCCACCGAACGGCCGGCGCGCAGCCTACGCGCACGGGTCCACGCGATCCGCTCGGAGCACCGCGGGGCGTGCCTCCCGGCCGGGGCCCGGGCCCCGGCGTTCCGGACGACGGTGACCGTCGGAAGCACTCCGGTCTCCGTGGGGTACCCCTGGGTGACCGGAAGCGGCCGGGGTTGCGACGGGGGCTGGAATACGCTCGACCTCCCTCGGGCGAGGGGGCGTCGTGGGAGTCATGTGGAACCGACGTACCCCGAGGGCGCGGTGCACCACGACCGGATCCGGGTGGAGATCAGGAGTCCGGTCGCGGCACGGTCGGAGTGGGTGGCGTTCTCGGTGAGGTGCGATGAGGAGTCCTCCTCGGGCACGCCGTCCTCACCGGGTCGGCCCTCGTACCCGGATGGGGCCGGTCAGGCCGCCGACCGGAACGGCGGCAGATAGCCGCCGGACTGTCCCGAGGCGGTCGGGTGGTACGACTCGCCGATGTTCAGCCAGTTGACGCTGTGCAGCCACGAGGCGCCCGAGCAGATCTCGTGCCCGGTGAAGGACGGCACGACGTCCGCGAAGGTGAAGCCGTGGTCGGCGACGCGCTTGGCGATCGCCGCGTTGAGATGGTCGGCTCCGCTGTTGATCGCGGCGCGCTCCTTCTCGGTGAGTCCGGCGATGCAGCTGCCGTTGAGCTTGTAGAAGCGGGGATAGCCGAGGACGACGACCCGCGCGGACGGCGACTTGGACCTGATGGTCGAGTACACCGAGTCGAGCCGGGCCGGGAGGGTCGTGTCCACGAAGCGCTTGGCCTCCTGGACCCGGGCGACGCAGGTGCTCTCGGACTGCAGGACACACGTCGTCATCACGTCGGCGAAGCCCGCGTCGTTGCCGCCGATCGTGATGGACACGAGGTCGGTACCGGAGTTGAGGGGGGCGAGCTGGCCGGCCAGGACATCACCCGTACGAGCGCCCGAGCAGGCCGTGAAGGCGAACGACGAGGGTGAGTTGGCGGCCGCCCAGAGGGCGGGGTAGGCGCGGTTGGTGCGCTTGCACGAGCCGCTGTCGACCAGATAGGCGCCGGCGCCGAGACCCGACGAGTACGAGTCGCCGAGGGCCACGTAGTCGACGACGGCCGCGGATTGGGCGGCCTGGGCCGGGCCCGCGCCGGTGAGGGCGAGGGCGGCGCCGATGAGGAGTGAGGACGAGAATGCCGCGATTCGGGACAGTTTCATGGAACCTCCCATTAGCAGGATCTCTGCTCAACTGTCGTAGCATGTCCCTTAGTTCACCGGAAGTGTTCATGCCAAAAACAATGCGGCCGGACAACAGGGGTGTTACGCAGTGGTTCTTGACGACCCGTCCGGAACGACGGGCAAGACGGGTCCCAGCATTCCGGCAATCCGCCGAATCTCCGGGCAAACACGCCGGTGTGAATGATCTCCCGGCACCAACTCGCCCCGTTCGGCACACCCCGCCGCACTTCCGCCCGAGGACCGCGGCAGCGGCGCTCGCGGCACTCGGATCGGCCCCGTACGCGCCCTTCGCGCCCTCCCGCCGCACGGCCGGCCCGGACTCGGCACCCCTCCGTCCGAAAAGCGCCCACCCCAGCCGTCACTGCGATTGCTTTCCGACCCTCAGGCACCGCATTGCATAACAGGTTTGTGCATTTCAGCACGCGCTGGCAGAACAAGGAGAAAAGTGCGCCCTACGGCCAGGTCTTGTCATACAGTCCCAATCATCAATACCGTCGTACATCCGCCCGCAACGGACCATCAAAGGCGACTCCTGGGGAGGGGTCCGACGTCGCGACGGTCCGTGGCGGGGCGCGGTAGGGGGGTGCCGTGCTCGGTCGTACTCGTGCCGAGTCGCGTACCGCGCGGCCAGCTATGCCGGCTCGCCCAGCCTGTGCGGAGATCCATGCCGCCCTGGCCGGGGTGAGAACAACCCCCCTTTCGAACCGGACACTCATCCGGACCGCCCGGGGGCGGGCGGTCCACCGGACGAGAGGGAAACCGACTCATGAGCTCGTTCCTGCGCCCGGCGGTCCCGGGTCCTCACGATCCGATGGCCACGACCGGCGCGCCCGCACCGGCCGTGACGACGTCCACCGCCACGGCCACGCTCGGCCGAATACCGGCCCAGTACCGTCCGATCTCCTCCCACCTCGCCATCGCGCCGCCGGTCAGCGTCGTGATCCCGGCGATGAACGAGGCCAAGAACCTCCCGCACGTCTTCGGCACCCTGCCCGAGTGGATCCATGAAGTCGTGCTCGTCGACGGCAACTCCACGGACGGCACGGTGGAGGTCGCCCGCGCGCTGTGGCCGGGCGTCAAGGTCGTCGAGCAGGCCGGCAAGGGCAAGGGGGACGCCCTCATCAGCGGCTTCGCGGCCTGCACCGGCGACATCATCGTGATGGTCGACGCGGACGGCTCCGCCGACGGCCAGGAGATCGTCAGCTATGTCTCCGCACTGGTCGGCGGCGCCGACTTCGCCAAGGGCTCCCGCTTCGCCAACGGCGGCGGCACCGACGACATGACACCGGTCCGCAAGCTCGGCAACCGCGTCCTGTGCGGCATCGTCAACGCCAAGTTCGGCGCCCGTTACACCGACCTCTGCTACGGCTACAACGCGTTCTGGCGCCACTGCCTGGACAGCATCGCCCTGGACTGCACCGGCTTCGAGATCGAGACCCTGATGAACATCCGGGTCGTCAAGGCCGGGCTGCGGGTCCAGGAGGTCCCCAGCCACGAGTACCTCCGCATCCACGGCATGAGCAACCTCAGAGCCGTCCGCGACGGACTGCGGGTGCTCAAGGTGATCCTCAAGGAGAAGGGCGTCCGCCGGGCCTCCCGCCGCGGTCCCGCAGTCGCCCTCAACGCCCCGCGAGGAGAGGTCTCTTGAGCCACCGGACGTTCTCCGTGGTGATCTGCGTCTACACCGAGGAACGCTGGACGGACATCCTCACGGCCGTGGAGTCGGTGCGCCGGCAGTCGCTCCCGGCGCTGGAGACGCTGGTCGTGGTCGACCACAACCCCCGGCTGCTGGACCGCCTCACCGAGGAGTTCACCGGCAGCCGCGGGAGCGCGTCACCGGGAGAAGAGGTGCGGGTGCTCGCCAACGCGGGCCCCCGCGGCCTCTCCGCCGGGCGCAACACCGGCATCGCCGTGTCCCGCGGCGAGTTCGTGGCCTTCCTCGACGACGACGCCGTGGCCGAGCACGACTGGCTACGGCGCCTCGCCGAGGGGTACGACGACCCCCGGGTCATGGCCGTCGGCGGCAGGACCCTGCCGGTCTGGGCCTCGGGCCGCAGGCCGGCGTGGTTCCCCGAGGAGTTCGACTGGGTCGTCGGGTGCACGTACCGGGGGCTTCCTCCCGGGCGCGTCCGGGTCCGGAACGTCCTCGGCGGCAACGCCTCCTTCCGCCGCACCGCCTTCGACGCCGCCGGAGGATTCGCCACCGGCATCGGAAGGGACGGCGACAGACGGCCCCTCGGCTGCGAGGAGACCGAGCTCTGCATCCGGCTCGGCCGGGCCCTCCCTGACGCGGTGCTGCTGATAGACGACCGCGCCGTCATCCACCACAGGGTCCCCGCTCAGCGGGAGCGCTTCCGCTACTTCCGCACCCGCACCTACGCCGAAGGGCTGTCCAAGGCCCTCGTCTCGCACAGCGTCGGGAGCGGCAAGGGCCTCGAGACCGAGCGCCGGTACACCACCCGGGTGCTCCCGGCGGGCGTCGTGCGCGGTCTGCGCGACGCCCTGCTGGGCCGCCCGGGCGGTGCCGGCCGCGCCGGAGCCATCCTCGCCGGCGTCGCCACGGCCGCGGCCGGGTACGCGGTGGCGCGGGCGCGGGCCCGGTCCGGGGTGGCGTTCTCGCACGGCCCGATCACCTCCCACGCCCCGCTGGAAGGGGGCACACCATGAACGAGGCCGTGCCGATCCTCATGTACCACGCGATAGCGCACCGGCCCGCTCCGGCGGTCCACGGCCTCTCCGTGGCGCCGGAGGCCTTCGCCGAACAGATGGAGCTGCTCGGCGAGCGCGGGTTCACCCCGGTCACGACCGCCGGGCTCGGCCGGGCCTGGCGGCACGGTGAACCCCTGCCGCCCCGGCCGGTGCTGATCACCTTCGACGACGGCTACGAGGGCGTGCACCGGCACGCCCTTCCCGTGCTCGACGGGCTGGGCTTCGCCTCGACCCTCTTCGTGTCGACCGGGTGGCTGCGCGGCGCGCACGAGGAGGGCGGCGCGCCCGACACCATGCTGGACTGGGGACAGGTGAGGGAACTGGCCGCGGCGGGCACGGAGATCGGCGGCCACTCGCACACCCATCCGCAGCTGGACCAGTTGGACGACCGACGGCTCCGGTTCGAGTCGCTGCGGTGCAGGGAGGTCATCGCCGCGGAAGTCGGCGAGGTGCCGGTCTCGTTCGCCTACCCGTACGGCTACTCCAGCCGCCGGGTCCGGCAGGCGGTCCGCGCGGCCGGCTTCGCGCAGTCCCTGGCCGTGGGGAACGCCCTGGCCCGCCGTCGACAGGGGCCCTACGCCCTGCAGCGGGTGACCGTGCGCCGCTCCACGGGGGCCGCGGAGTTCGAGCGGCTCGTCGAGGGCCGGGGACTCGCCCGCGGCTTCGCCGGGGACCGGGCCCTCACCAAGGGGTACGCCGTCGTCCGCCGGACGAGGAGGGCGCTCCGGTTGCCGCGTACCTGAGTGCCCGGAGCGGTGTACCCGAGTGCGGGCGCGGAGAGCGGCGGCACGCCCCAAAAGGCCGTGCACCGAGGGCCGACGTGCCGGATCATGGCGCCATGACCGCCACCCCTGAGCACGCTCTGCCGATCCGGCTCAACGTCGACGACAGCGATTCGCCGTCGGATGTCGTCGACGCGCTGTTCCTCGGCCGCTTCGCGACGGGCGAGCAGCCGTATTCGCACAGTTCGACGATCGACAGGGTCAAGCCCGGCGCCACGCTGCTGCCGCCGGGTGCCCGGGTGCTGCGCGCCGCACGTGACGACGACCGGAGCGCTACCCTCGCCGAGGGGGACGGGTGGACCCTGCTGATCTCGCGGTGGAACCGCGGGGCGGACATCACGGTCACCGCCGTCAGCCCGGACCTCGCCGAGAGCGTGCACAAGGAGGCGACGGACGGCGTCCAGGACGAACCCGAGCCGCAGCCCGAGAACGTCACCATGGGCTTCTGGTACGTCTCCCCGCGCCGCGGCCCGCACCGTACCACCCGCCAGATCAGCGCCGGCACCTGGGACGAGGTCCGTCCCAACTACACGACCCCCGTCGCACAGGCGATGGACCGGCTGATGAAGGTGACGCCGGACGACATCGCGGGCCGGCTGCTCCTGCTGCACGGTCCGCCGGGCACGGGAAAGACCTCCGCGCTGCGGACGCTGGCCCGCTCATGGCGCGACTGGTGCCAGGTGGACTGCGTGCTCGATCCGGAGCGGCTGTTCAACGACGTCGGCTATCTGATGGACATCGCGATCGGTGAGGACGAGGGCACGGCCAAGGGGCGCTGGAGGCTGCTGCTCCTGGAGGACTGCGACGAACTGATCAGGGGCGAGGCGCGGCACGCCGCGGGCCAGGCGCTGTCCCGGCTGCTGAACCTGACGGACGGGCTGCTCGGCCAGGGCCGGAACGTCCTCGTGGGCGTCACCACCAACGAGGACCTCGAGCGGCTGCACCCCGCGGTCGTCCGGCCGGGCCGCTGCCTCGCACGGATCGAGGTCGGGCCGCTCACCCGCGGGGAGGCCGTGTCCTGGCTGGGCACCGAGGAGGGCGTGGGCCGCGAGGGCGCGACACTGGCGGAGTTGTACGCCCTGCGCCGGGGGACGGTGCCGGCGTCCGTGCCGTCCCAGCACGGCGGGGCGGACGCGGGGCTGTACCTCTAGCGCGAGGGGCGGGCGGCAGGGTGGTGACTCTCGTGGGCGTGGCTGCGGCACGGTCCGGTCGGGCGTGCGACTCACTTCCCGTAGGTGGCGCGCAGTGCGTCCTGCACCGCGGCGAGCGCGTCGGCACGGGACAGGCCCAGGCGGTGGACCAGTTCGGTGTACGCCTGGGCGGCCGTCGCCGCCTGGCGCTCCGCCGCGTCCCCGGCCGCCGCGACGAACGTGCCGTTCCGGCCCCGGGTTTCGATCACGCCGTCGCCCTCGAGGGCGCGGTACGCCTTGGCGACGGTGTTGGCCGCGAGGCCGAGTTCCTCCGCGAGGCCCCGCACGGTGGGGAGTTTGTAGCCGACGGGCAGGGCGCCCGAGCGCGCCTGGGCCGAGATCTGGGAGCGGAGCTGCTCGTAGGGCGCGGGGGCGGCGTCCGTGTCGATGACGATTTTCAAGGTCACCACGTGATTGTCCCCCACTTCCGGGCCTCGGGCACGCCGCTCGGGACCCTCGGGAAATCGAGAGGCGTGCACGGGGGCGCGCGCGTAGCGTGCCGCATCATGAATGTGATCGTCCGCGCCTTCCGCGCGCCTGGGGACGCCGAAGCGGTCGCCCGGGTCCGGCGCGCCGCCCTGCCGTTCATGCTGGTCACCCCCGAGTCCCTGGCGTTCGAGGCGGAGCACGCACATCCGCTCGCCCGGTACCGGCCGCTGGTCGCCGAGGAGGACGGCGAGATCATCGGCACGGCGCAGGTGGGGCTCGCGCACGACAGCCCCGAGCCGGGGGTCGGCTACGCCAACGTCTATGTGCATCCCGAGCGCCGTGGCCGCGGTGCGGGTTCGGCCGTGGTGCGCGCGGCCGAGGAGTACCTGGTCGGCGCCGGTGCCACCAGGGTCCACACCTGGGTGCTGGACGAACCCGGGCACCGTGCCTTCGCCGAGCGGCGAGGCTACCGGGCGGGGCGTACGGCGCAATTCCTCCGTCTCGATCTGGCGGCAGCGGCGCTGCCACCGCTGCGGACCCCGCCGGACGGGGTGCGGATCGTCCCCGCGTCCGAGTTCGCCGGCGACCCGCGGCCGCTCTTCGAGCTGGACTCCGAGACGACGGCGGACGAACCGGGGGACGTGGCGGCGGAGTTGACGGACTACGGGCACTGGCTCGACGAGACCTGGGGGCATCCGCTGTTCAGCCCGGAGCTGACGTCGGTCGCCGTCGTGGACGGGCACCCGGTGGCGTTCAGCGCGGCTCGTACGGACGGTTCGACCCGCTACGGGACCGCCATGACCGGCACCACCCGGGCCCACCGCGGCCGCGGGCTGGCCAAGCTGGCGAAGAACGACTCGCTGCACCGGGCGCGGGACGCCGGATTCACCGAGGCGTTCACCGGCAACGACGTGGGCAACGCCCCGATGCTTGCCGTCAACGAGTGGCTCGGCTACGAGGTCTGCGCGACGGAGGTGCGCCATGTCCGCACGCTGGGGTGAGTCCTGGGTCGATGTCACCCTGGTCAAGGCCGGGCGTACGAAGATCCGTTACCCGGCGGAGGTCGTCGCGGACGACGGTACCCGGATCACCGTCCGTGCGCCGTGGGCGGGTGGGGGTGTGAAGGACTTCGGGTTCGTCCGCTTCGAACCGGGTGACGTCTTCACCGAGCACTACTGGCGCGACCGCTGGTACGCGGTCAAGGAGGTCCGGGCGGGCGACGGGACGCTGAAGGGCTGGTACACCGACATCACCCGGCCCGCCCTGGTGTCCCGGGACGAGCTGGTGGTGGAGGATCTGGACCTGGATCTGTGGGTGTCGGCCGACGGCACGCTGGTCCTGCGACTGGACGAGGACGAGTTCGCCGCGAGCGGCCTCGCCGAGCGGGACCCCCGGGCGGCCGAGGAGGCGGCACGAGCCCTGGACGCCCTGGAACTCCTCGCCCGCCAGGGCCGGTTCACCCGGCTGCTGGGCTGACGCGCGTCGTCGGCAGCGGCACCGCCCGGTCCGGAAGGCCCGGGTCGTGGGCGATCGGGTCGTCGTCCTCGTGCCAGTGGAGGACGAAGCGCTCGCCCCTCCGGTACGCCTCGAACCCGGCCCTGCAGTACGCGACCATGTCGTCCGGGAGCGCGGCGAGGGGGTGCCAGGCCAGCTCCGAGCACTTGTGGGGCTCCCGGTTGTACGGCTCGCCGCCGCCGGTGCCGTCGGCCTCGAAGAACCAGCCCGTGCGCGGCGGGTCCCCGGGCCCCCGGTGCTGCATCACCAGCGCGACGCGCAGGTCCTCCGGCGCGAACTCGACGCCGATCTCCTCGCGCGCCTCGCGCACCATGGCCGCTCGCACGTCCTCTCCGTCCTCGACGTGGCCCGAGGGGCCGTTCCACAGCCCGTCCCCGTAACCCGTCCCCGCCCGGCGGGCGAGCAGGACCTCGTCGCCGCGGCGCAGGACGAGATGGACGTCGACGACTTCGCTGTGCCGGGCCGGGGCCGCACGGGCGTCCTCGCCCCGCCGGGCGGGGGTGGCCCTCGTGTCCTCGCCGTACGGGCCCCGGCCGAGGTCGAGCACGTCGGAGGGCGCCGGCGGCAGCCAGTGCCGCATGCGCTCCGCCCAGGCGCGGCGGACCGCGGGGTCGCGCAGCCCGTGGTCGGGCTCGTCGTCGAAGGTGTCCGCGGCGTCCCAGTCGATCCTCGTCATGCCTCCGATGGTCGCAGCCGCCACTGACAACGGGCCGCTCGGCGGTGGGGCTTGCGGTAGTGGAAGCGGTCGTACGGGCCCTCCGTCCGGCGCTCGACGAGCTCGCGGCCGTACCGCTGGTACCTCCGCCGGTCCTCCCCGTCGTGGGGCGCCCCCGCGCCCCCGCGCCCGGGGGCGCGGGGGCGTCGGTCATACCGTCACGTCGCGGCGGCGCCCGACGAACCTCCTCAGCAGGGGCCAGGCCAGCAGCACCGCGATCACGGCGTACACCGCCACCGAGAAGGGGGTGCCCACCAGGCCGGTGACGCTGCCGTCGCTGATCTGGAGCGCGCGCCGCAGCTGCTGCTCGGCGGCCGGGCCGAGGATGACGCCGATGACCGCGGGCAGCACGGGCAGTCCGTACCGCCGCATCCCGAAGCCGATCAGACCGATCAGCAGCAGGATCAGCAGGTCCAGCGGCTCTCCGCCGACCGCATAGGCGCCGACGGCGGCGAAGAAGAGGATGCCGGCGTACAGGTACGGTCGCGGGACGCGCAGCAGCTTCGCCCACAGGGGCGCGAGCGGCAGGTTCAGCGCGAGCAGCAGGACCATGCCGACGAACAGCGAGGCGATCAGGCCCCAGGCCAGGTCGGGTTCGCGTTCGAAGAGCAGCGGTCCGGGCTGGATGCCGTACTGCTGGAAGGCCGCGAGCATCACGGCCGCGACGGCCGTCGTCGGCAGTCCGAGGGTCAGCATCGACACCAGCGTGCCCGCCGCCGACGCGGACGCAGCGGACTCCGGTCCCGCCACGCCTTCGATGGCTCCCTTGCCGAACTCCTCCTTGTGCCGGGACAGGCGCTTCTCGGTGACGTACGAGAGGAACGTGGGGATCTCCGCGCCGCCCGCGGGGACGGCGCCGAACGGGAAGCCGATCACCGGGCCGCGCAGCCAGGACTTCCAGGTCCTGCGGACGTCGGACCCGGCGAGCCAGGGCCGGCCGACGGGTATCGCCTCACTGGTGGTGCGTCGCAGGTGGGCGGCCACCCAGAGCGCCTCGCCGATCGCGAAGAGGCCGACGGCGACGATGACCACGTCGATGCCGTCCGCGAGCTGGAGCGAGCCGAAGGTCAGCCGCTGCTGTCCGGTGAGCTGGTCCAGGCCGACGAGGCCGAGGGTGAGTCCGACGAGCAGCGAGGCCAGTCCGCGGATGCGGGAGGAGCCGAGGACGGAGGTGACGGCGATGAAGGCCAGCACCATGATGGCGAAGTAGTCGGGGGCCCCGATGTCGACGGCGAGTGCGGCGACGGTCGGCGCGAGCGCGACGAGCAGGACGGTGCCGATCATGCCCCCCGCGAAGTGGCCGACGGCGGCGGCCGCGAGCGCCTGCGCGCCCCGGCCGGCCTTGGCCATGGGGTTGCCCTCGATCGCGGCGACCACCGCCGCGCTCTCGCCGGGGGTGTTGAGCAGGATGGACGTGGTCGATCCGCCGAACATGGCGCCGTAGTAGATGCCCGCGAACATGATGAACGCGCCGGTCGGTTCGAGGCCGTAGGTGACGGGCAGCAGCAGCGCGACCGCCATGGCCGGGCCGATGCCGGGCAGCACGCCGATGGCCGTGCCGAGCAGCACGCCGAGCGCCGCCCAGAGGAGGTTGACCGGGGTCAGTGCCGTCCCGAAGCCGTCGAGGAGGGAGTTGAGCGAGTCCATCGGCTAGAGCACCCCCATCAGCGGGCCACCGGGCAGCGGCACCCCGAGCAGGTTGTTGAAGACATGGAAGGTGACGAGTGAGAGGGCTGCCGCGATCAGCGGGTCGCGCCGCGGGTGCCTGCTGCCCAGCGCGTACGCCGAGCCCCAGAAGAGCAGCGCCCCGGAGACGGGGAGGCCGAGCGGTTCGATGAGGACGGCGTTGCCGAGGAAGACGCCGGCGAGCAGCAGCACCGTGCGCCGGTCGGCGGGTTCGGCGAGGTCGACGTCCTCGCCGGTCTCCGCCTCGCCGCGGCCGCCGCGCAGCACGTCCACGGCGAGGAGGGCGGCAACCACCAGCAGCCCGGTGCCGACGACGAGCGGCACGGTCCTGGGGCCCACGGGCCCGCGCTGGGCGAGGTCCAGGGGCATCGTCAGCGCGTCGGTCAGGACGAGGACGCCGATCACGACGAGCAGCAGGCTCACGCCGAGTTCGGAGTGGTCCCGCAGCCAGGAGCGGCCGGCCGGGGCGCCGGGTGCCTCCGGTGCGGTCGCGGTGGTCCGTGTGCTCACAGCCCCAGCTCCTTCAGTACGGAGTCGACGCGGCGGTCCTGCGCCCTCAGGAAGTCGCCGAACTCCTCGCCGGGCAGGAAGGCGTCGTCCCAGCCGTTCCTCCGCATCGACTCCTGCCACTGCTTCGAGCCGTGCAGCTCGGTGACGAGGCCGATGAGCTTGTCGCGTTCGGCGTCGGAGAGCCCGGGCGGGGCGACGATGCCGCGCCAGTTGGTGAAGTCGGTGGCGAGTCCGGACTCGCGCAGGGTGGGTGCGTCGAGACCGGGTACGCGCTCCGGGCCGGTCACGGCCAGCAGCCGCAGCTCCCCGGACCTGATCTGGTCGAGGTACTCGCCGACGCCCGAGACACCGAAGGCGATCTTGTTGCCGAGGATGGAGGCGAGCAGCTCGCCGCCGCCGTCGAAGGGAACGTAGTTGACGGAGCGGGGCGCGATGCCGGCGGCCCGAGCCATCAGCATGGGGGCGAGGTGGTCGGGGCCGCCGGGTGACGAGCCGCCGCCCACGGGCACTTCGGCGGGGTCCTTCTTCCAGGCCGCGACGAGCTGCTGGATGGTCTTGTACGGGGAGTCCTTCGAGACCACCACGATGTCCTGCTCCTCGGTGAGCCGGGCGATCGGGGTGGTGTCGGCGAGGGTCCTCGGCGACTTGTTGGTGTGCACGGCGCCGACGACGCCGAGGCCCATCGACATGGCGAGCCTGCCGTTGCCGTGTTCGCCGACGAGTCGGGTCAGTCCGACGGTGCCGCCCGCGCCGGGCAGGTTGAACACCTCGATGTCGTGGGTGAGGTCCGCCTCCTCGGCGTTCTTCGCCGCCGTCCGGGCCGTGATGTCGTAGCCGCCGCCCGGCGAGTTGGGGACCATGAAGCGCAGGCCGGGGATCCGGGTGCCGGTGTCGGCGCCGCTGCCGGGGGTGAGCAGCGGTGGCCCCACGAGCACCAGCAGCGCCGCCCCGAGGAGGGCGAGGGGAGTGCGCGATCGCACGTGAGCCGCCTTTCGATCTGAGCAGGGGACGTGTGAAGTGGCCCACATGTTGCCGGTGCGTTAAGAAGCTGTCTCTCTTCCGGAACCAACGGACGTTGTGGTCCTTGTGGTCGCGGCCTAGCGTGTCGGCGTGACGCAACGCTGTTCCGGACCGCACGGTCTTCCGATGCCGCTCCGTCGCGGGCCGCGCCCGGGGCGGAGGAGCGGGAGCAGCGTCCGGAACGGGCCGCCGGGCACGCGGTCGATGGTCTCGGCGCCGGGCACGGGCCCGTCCGCCGCGCGGCGGTTCGACGCGGGCCGTTGCGGTGCCCGCGCCTCCGGCAGCACGGGCCGTTGCGGTGCCCGCGCCTCCGGCAGCACGGGCCGTTGCGGTGCCCGCACCTCCGGCGCGTGGCCGTACGGCATGGGCCCCTCCGGTGCCCGCCGCCTCGACGCCCGCCCGTCCGGCATGCCGAGCGCCGCCCCGGGAGGTGGCTCCCGGTGAACGTCCTCGTGGTGGACGACGACTTCATGGTCGCCAAGCTGCACACCCGCTATGTGTCCGCGACACCGGGCTTCACGGTCGCTGGGGTGGCCCACAGCGGCACGGAGGCGCTGCGCGCGGTGGACCGGCTGCGCCCCGATCTGGTGCTGCTGGACATCTATCTGCCCGACATGGACGGGATCGGCGTGCTGCGCGAGCTGCGCGCGGCGGAGGAGCGGGACGCGGAGCGGCAGCCGGTGGACGTCCTGTTCATCACGGCGGCCCGGGAGGCCGGCACGGTGCGCTCGGCGCTGCGCGCCGGCGCGCTGCACTATCTGATCAAGCCGTTCAGCCCCGCCGCGCTCCAGGAGCAGCTGCGGCACGTGGCGTCGCTCCGGAGCCGGCTCGAGTCGCTGGACGAGGCGCGCCAGGAGGACGTGGACCGGATCTTCGGCACCCGTCCGCCCGGGTCCCGCGAGCTGCCCAAGGGGCTCGCCGCCCACACGGCGGACCTGGTCGACCGCGTCCTGCGCGCGCACCCGGAGGGCATGTCTGCCTCCGAGTGCGCGGAGGCGGGCCGGCTCTCCCGCGTCAGCGCCCGGCGCTACCTGGAGTACTTCGCGGAGACGGGCCGCGCCGAGGTGACTCTCAGGTACGGCGGCACGGGGCGTCCGGAGCGCCGGTACCGACGGCTCGGCTGAAGTCCCGTTCGGTGAATCCGCTGGTCAACCGACGGTTGACGCTCGTAGCGTGCGGGACCCGCGGCGAGCGGCGCCGGGCCTCCGCGGGAGGCCGGACTCATCGAGGTGTCGCCGGAGGGCGGTTGGCGCGGAGGCACCGTCGGGCCCGGCGGGCACGACGGCGGTTGACGAGCAGGCCGGCCAGGCAGACCGTCACCAGCAGGGCCGCGCAGCCGAACGAGGTCCAGGCGACGCGCTCCCGGGTCAGCATCAGCCACACCGCGGGCAGCAGCGCCGCGGCCGCCCCGAGCAGGGACCAGCTCACCTCACGTCCCGGCCGGCTGACGTCGAGCAGCGCGCACAGGCGTTCCGCGCGCTCCGCCGCCAGGGCCGACAGCCGCGGATCGGGCACGGGACGCCCGCGGGCGGTGGCTCCGAAGAGATCCATCCGGTCCCGCCACGCGAGCCCGGCCGCGGTCCGGAGCCACTCGTCCCACCGGCTCTCCGACCAGTACCGCCGCAGGCGCTGCCGTAGGAGGACGAAGAAGCCGACGAGCGCCGGCCCGGCCGCGACGAGCAGCGCGGGAGAACTCAGCGGCGACCGCCGCGGGACGACCACCGCCGCGGCGAGGACGAGCAGAACGGCGAGGAGGCGGAGCGCGGCCGCCCGGTCGAGTACGGACATGGTGCCTCCGAGGTGCGTCGGCAGTCGCTGGTGCCGCGGCCGGGGGATCCAGCGTCCTGCGACCGGTGGGGACTCCGGCAGTCCCGGGAGCTCGTCGCTTGACAGGACGCGCGAGGCATGCGCGAGCGGGCCGCGACGGCTGGGACTCGGGCGCCGGACGGACGCGAGGGGCCGGCCGCCGGGACCGCGCCGCTCCCGGACCCCCGCCGACGGCCGCACCGGGGTGCTCGGCGATGATGCGGCGCCGGAACTTCGAGGGACAGCGGCGGACGGGCCGCTTCCGCGCGCCGCGGGCACGGTGTGACCGGCACGCTCCGGGTGCGACCGCACGTACCCGCACCGGCACGCTCCGCAGCGTTCCTGAGTCCCTTCTTACCCCACCCTTAAAGCGACCATAAGGATCGCCGTCCCCCCGCCCCAGCAGCCCGTTTCGGCGTTTCGACGGGCTAGCTTGCTGATCTCCGGGCGGGGTTCGGGCATCGGTGCCGCTGAGGGATCGGGGGGCTGCACCGCGGTGCGGGCCCGTGCCCGGGTCCCCCTCCCTTCCCCCTACGCCGCTCTTGAAGGAGATCCTCACCATGACCGCTCGCCGCAGGGCAGCCACCGTCGCCGCGCTCGGGATCGCGCCGCTCGCGCTGACCGCGCTCGCCGCCTCGCCGGCCGTCGCGCACGGGTCGATGACGGATCCGGTGAGCCGGGTGTCCGCGTGTTACGCCGAGGGGCCGGAGAGCCCGAAGTCCGCGGCGTGCAAGGCGGCGATCGCGGCCAGTGGCACGCAGGCGTTCTACGACTGGAACGAAGTCAACATCGCCGACGCCGCGGGCAACCACAGGTCGCTGATCCCGGACGGCAAGCTGTGCAGCGCGAACCGGGACAAGTACAAGGGCCTGGACCTGCCGCGCACCGACTGGCCCGCGTCGAGGCTCA
Organism: Streptomyces sp. WMMC940; assembly: GCF_027460265.1. Classification (NCBI taxonomy): domain Bacteria; kingdom Bacillati; phylum Actinomycetota; class Actinomycetes; order Kitasatosporales; family Streptomycetaceae; genus Streptomyces; species Streptomyces sp. WMMC940. Next base: position 6,172,968 of record NZ_JAPZBC010000001.1, on the reverse strand, counting down.
CGGCCGGCAACCACACGTTCCGCTACAAGGCCACCGCCCCGCACAAGGGCTCGTTCGAGCTGTACATCACGAAGGACGGTTACGACCCGTCGAAGCCGCTCACCTGGTCCGACCTGGAGGCGCGCCCGTTCGCCGAGGTCGCCGACCCGAAGCTGGTGAACGGGGAGTACGTCTTCGACGGCAATGTGCCCGCGAGGTCGGGCCGGCACCTGGTCTACTCGATCTGGCAGCGGTCGGACTCCCCCGAGGCCTTCTACACCTGCTCGGACGTGGTCTTCGGCCAGGACACCGGCGGGTCCGCGGGAGGCGGCGCCCCGGCGCCGACCGCGTCCGCCCCCTCGGACGAGCAGATCGAGGACGGTGCGGACAAGTCCACCGTCGACCACGGCGGCCACGGCGGTGACGACCACTCAGAGGCCCCGGCCACGGACGGGCCCGCCACTCCGAAGGCGGCCGCAGAGCCGGAGACGGAGACGGACGGCGAGGCAGGCGCCGAGACCGCCGCCGGGGGCAACACCCCCGAGGCCGCCGGCGCCGGGGAGGACCTCGCCGAGACCGGCGGTGACGGCGGCACCCCGTACCTCGCCGCCGGCGGTGCCGCGGTGCTCGCGCTCGGCGCGGCCGTGGTGTTCGCGACCGCCCGCCGCAGGGCCGACCGCTGAGCCCGCGGCGCAGGACATGGCGAAGGTGCCGCCGCGGGTGTGTCCGCGGCGGCACCTTCGCCGTTCCGAGCAGATGGCGCGGGCGGACGCGGCAGGATCGCCACCGCGGCCCCGCACGGGACGGCCCGTGGGCCGTGCCGGCCGTCAGCAGGCAGGTCGAGGGCCGGCCGTCAGGTCATGCGAACACCGACGCGCAGGTCGTCCGGGTGGCCCTCGCCGGATCGAGGGCGTTGACCACCTCGTGGTACGCGATCCGGTCGAACAGCCCTATGGCCACGTGCTCCGAGAGGTCGATGGCGCACAGGTCCTGCAACGTCACGTTCTTCACGTTCGGTCCGTCGAGGAAGGACGACCGCCACGGGGTGACGACCTCGTCGTACTTGGTGGCGATGACGGTGTAACGGACGCCGGGGACGGTGTCGCCGCCCTCGTTCAGTTTGGTGAGGAACGCGGAGCCGGCCATCTGGTCGGCCAGGCCGGGGGTCGCGGAGTTGAGCAGGTCCGCAGCTCCCGGGAAGTACTTGAGCAGGCCGGTGAGCCCGTGGAGCGTCGTGCCGTGGTTGTCGGGCGCGAGTCCGATGAGGGCGTTCACCTTGTCGGCGCCGCCGAGGAACTTGAGGTAGTGACGCGGCATCATGCCGCCCTGGGAGTGACCGACGAGATCCACCTCGCCGGCTCCGGTGGCGGCGAGGACCCGGTCGACGTACGTATCGAGCTGTTCGGCCGACTTCGCGATGGGGCCGAGTCCATGGAAGAACGGGACGCCCGGGAGCTGGCCGTAGTCGAGCGAGAAGACGCAGTAGCCGCGCTTGACGAGGTACGGCGCGAGGGCGAGCCAGTTGTCTACGGAGTTCCCGAAGGTTCCGTGGACGAGGACCACCGGGCGGGGGTGGGCGGTTGAGGGCTTGCAGGACCAGTTGTTCCAGCCGCTCGACGGAGCGGCTGCGTGGGCGGTGGCGGCCGGCGCGAGGCCGATCGCCACCGCCAGCAGGGCGGCGGTCAGCGGTCTGAGGGCACGCTTCCAGGACAGCATCGTGCGATCTCCTTGCGGCTCAAGGGAAATGCGAGGCTGATGTGGGGATGTGGGGATTCGCCCTGCGGCCCGGACCACAAGAAGGGGTGTGCTCATGTCAAACGTACGCACGAGTAACCAAGACCGGGAAGTTACGCGTCGGTAAAAACTGAATTACCGTCAAGATCCGTGATGGTGTGGTTACTCACAGAAACACAGAGGCGGGGCTTATGCGGCGAGGGAGCCCGGAATGACCGCTCGGGGGCCGAACTTGGCCCGCGCCCGGTCGGCAACCGCCTCCAGCCGGCGCGCTTTGTCATCGGCGGGGTCGAAGGTGAGCTGATGCACGGCCCGTTCGGCGGGGATCAGCCCTTCGGCGCGCAGGGCGAGGGCACGTACCCGGGCGCGCTGCAGGCCGAGCGCGTCCAGGAGCCGGTACGCGGTACCGGTGAGCGACGCGGAGTGCGCGGTCGGCTCGGTCAGGGCGCGGGTCCTGGTGGTCGTGGTGCGGTCGGCGTAGCGCACGGTGAGCGTCAGGGAGCGGCACACCTGCCCCTCCCCTCGCATCCTCGCCCCCAGCTCCCCGGCGAGCGAGAGCAGCGCGCGGCGATGGCGGTCGCGGTCCAGCTCGTCCCGGGGGAAGGTGCGTTCGGCGGCGACGGAGCGGGCTGCCGCGTTGGGGACGACCCGGGTCCGGTCGACTCCGTGGGCCCTCTCGTACACCTCTCGCCCCGTGCGTGCACCGAGGATCCGCTGGAGCACGGCGAGAGGGGCGGCGGAGACCCGGTCGACGGTGTCGAGCCCGTAGCCGCAGAGCGTGCGTGCCGTCGCGGGGCCGACGCCGTGCAGCGCGGCGACCGGGCGGCCGGCGAGGAACTCCGCCGCGTCACCCACGACCAGGGTCGTACCGGGGCCGGCCTCCCGCGCCGCCATCCTGGCGAGCAGCGGGTTGGGCCCGGCGCCGATCACGCAGTCGACGCCGTACAGGGCGAGGGCCCGCACCCGGATCACCGCGGCGAGCCCGGCGGCGTCCCGGCCGAAGTACCGCAGCGCGCCCCGGACATCGACCAGCGCGCCGTCCTGACCGACCGCCTCCACCACCGGGGTGAACGCACCGAGCAGCCCGAGCAGCCCCGCGTAGGCGGCACCGTCCGGCCCCTCTCCGCCGGCGCCGCGGAAACGCACGTACAGGACGGTCGGCGGCGCCTCCGGCCCCCCTGCCGGTGCGCCCGGCACGGACGCAGGCACGGACGCGGACGCAGGCGCAGGCGCAGGTAGGGACGCGGACGCAGTCGCAGGTGCGGCCACGGATGCGTCCGTCCCGTCCGCCGCGGCGTCGCCACGCGGGGGAAGCGCGTCCCCCTGCCGGTTGGTCATCCCGCGCTCCCCGGGCTCTGGTGCCACAACTTCCGTGCGGGTGACGCCCCTTCACCCGCGGGAAGGAGATCGGCCCAGGCGTTCATCTCGTACCCCGTGGACATCCGGATGCGGCGACCCCCATCGACCGGAAGGCCGATCCCGTCCGCGTCCCCTTCGCCGTCCACGCCGACCCCTCCCGCACCCACCGCGGCGAGCCGCTCTGCCACCGCGTCCAGGCCGCCCGCGCGCCGGAGTTCGATCAGGTCCGCGAGATTCCAGGCCGCGGAGCCGACCACACTGAGGCTGCGCGGTCCACGGCGCTGGACGACGCCACGCACCAGCAGCAGCCAGGAGTGGAAGACGGTGTGGGCGCACGCCTCGTGGCTGTCGTCGAAGAAGGCCAGGTCGACCAGGCCCGTACCGTCGTCCAGCGTCGTGAAGACGACCCGTCGCCCCGAGCGGATCGGGGGCGTCTGGGTGGCCGCCTTGGCTCCGGCGACCAGCACCGTCGCGCCGTGCTCCGCCTCGCGCAGCCGCTTCGCGGGGATCGCGCCGAGTTCGTCCAGGAAGACGTGGTGGTCCGCCATCAGATGGCGGGACGCGTCCATGCCGAGGACTCCCAGCTCGGCGCTGAGCCGCTCGGCCTCGTTGAGGTCGGGCAGCCCGACGGACGCTGTCCTGCGGCCGCCGTCGAGCGGGAGCTGCCCGCCGTGGCCGCGGCGGGAGACCGAACTCCGCTGGGCGCGGTGCAGTTCGGCGATGTGGAGCAGCAGGTCGCGCCGGTTGGCGCCGAACTCGTCCAGCGCGCCGACCTGCGCGAGCCGCTCCGCGACCGGTCGTCCGGGGCGGGCCCGCTCCCAGAAGTCCAGCAGCGAGGAGTACGGCTGGGCGGCCTCGATCCGTTCCGCCTCCGCCTCGCCGATGCCGTGGACGTCGGAGAACGCCAGCCGCAGGCCCCAGGTCCCGGACTCCCCGACCGCCGCATCGGACACCAGTTCGATGCGATGGGCGACCGCGGACCGGTTCACATCGAGCGGAAGCACCGGTACCCCCCGCCGCCGCGCGTCCGCCAGCAGCAGCCGCTTCGGGTACATCCCGGGGTCGTGCGTGAGCAGCCCCGCGTAGAAGGCCGCCGGATGATGCGCCTTCAGCCACGCCGACTGGTACGTCGGCACGGCGAAGGCGACGGCGTGCGCCTTGCAGAAGCCGTACGAGCCGAACGCCTCGACGATCTCCCAGGTCCGCGCGACCACCTCGGCCGTGTACCCCTTCCGCTCCGCCTGCGCGGCGAACCACGTCCTGATCCGCTCCTGCGACTCGGGATCGGAGAGCCCGCGCCGCACCCGGTCCGCCTCGTCCCGGCCGCAGCCGGTCATGATGTCCACCATCTCGATGATCTGCTCGTGGAAGACGACGACGCCGTACGTCTCCGCCAGCGGCCCGGCCAGATCGGGGTGCGGGAAGCGGACCGGCGCCCGCCCGTGCCGCGCCTCGATGAACGGCCGCACCATGTCCGCCGCGACCGGCCCCGGCCGGAACAGCGAGATGTCGACGACCAGGTCGTGGAAGCTCTCGGGCTGCAGCCGGCCGACGAGATCGCGCTGGCCCGGCGACTCGATCTGGAAGCAGCCCAGCGTCTCGGCGGAGCGGATGAGCCGGTACGTCTCCGGGTCGCCGGGCGGCACCTGACCGGCGTCGTCCAGATCGATCCGCCGGCCCGTCGTCCGCTCGATCTCGGTGACGGCGTGCGCCATCGCGGACTGCATCCGCACTCCGAGCACATCGAGTTTGAGCAGCCCGAGATCCTCGACGTCCTCCTTGTCGAACTGCGACATCGGGAAGGGGGAGCCCCCCTTGTCCGAAGAGCCGTGGGGAACCTCGCCGCTGGTCGGCACCACGGGGGTGCGCCGCAGCAGCGAGGAGTCGGAGATGAGCACCCCGCACGGGTGCATGGCGACACCGCGCGGCAGTGCGTCCAACTGCTCGACCAGTTCCCAGAGCCTGCCGTGGCGGTCCTTGCGCCGGGCCACGTCGCGCAGTTCGGGCAGTTCCTCCATGGCCGCGCGGGCGTCGCGGGCGCGGATGTGCGGGAACGCCTTGGCCAGCCGGTCGATCTCGGCCGGGTCCATGCTCAGCGCGGCGCCCACGTCCCGGATCGCGTGCCGCACCCGGTAGGTCTCGGGCATGGCGACGGCGGCGACCCGCTCCCCGCCGAAGCGGTCGAGGATCGCGCGGTAGACCTCCAGCCGGCGGGCGGACTCGACGTCGATGTCGATGTCGGGCAGCGCGAACCGTCGCTTGGACAGGAAGCGCTCCATCAGCAGGTGCTGCTCGACCGGGTCGGCGTGCGCGATGCCGAGGAGATGGTTCACGAGGGATCCGGCACCGGAGCCGCGGGCCGCGACCCGGATGCCCATCCCCCTTGCGTCGTCGATGACCTGAGCAACCGTCAGGAAGTAGGTCGCGTTGCCGTGGAAGGCGATGACGTCCAGCTCGGAGTGCATCCGCTCCCAGTACGCACGGGCCCGTGCCGGCGGCAGCCGGTCGTAGCCGCGCAGCACCATCCCGGCGGCGGCGCGGGAGGCGAGGACCCGCTGGGCACCGCGCCCGGCGGCGCCCACGAGATGCGGCTCCGGGTAGTAGGCGTAGCCCATCCCCAGATCCCGTTCGGGGTCGACGCGGCATTCGGCGGCGGTCTCCTCGGTGACGGCGAGCAGCCGGTGGGCGGCGTCTCGGCGCCATCCGGCCGCCTCGGCGATCCGCTCGGCCGCGCGGGCCATGTCGTCGGCGCCCTTGAGCCAGCGCTCGCCGCCGTCCAGCCCTCGGGCGGGGTCGACGGGGACGAGCCGGCGAGCCGCGTCGAGGACGTCGGCGACGGGGCCCTGGCCGGGGTCGGCGTACCGCACGGCGTTGCTGAGGACGGCCCGTACGCCCTGTTCGGCGGCGAAGCCCGCGGTACGGGCGGCGAGCCGGAGCGAACCGGGGCCCGTGCCCTCGGCCCCGTGGTGCACGGCTTCGAGACGGAGCGCGTCGCCGTACCGCTCCCGCCAGGGCGCTAGCAGCCGGGCGGCCAGGTCCGGGCGGCCCGCGGCGAGGGCCCTGCCCACCTCGGAGGCCGGACCGAGCAGCACGATGAGCCCGTCGGCTCCGGCTCCGGCTCCGGCTCCGGCTCCGGCTCCGGCTCCGGCTCCGGCTCCGGCTCCGGCTCCGGCAAGGGTGTCCCAGCCGAGGACCGGGCGGCCGTCGGCCATGTGGGCCGCGGTGATCAGCCGGCAGAGCTCCGCCCACCCCGCGGCCCCGTCACGGGCGAGGAAGGTGACCCGGGGCGCGGACTCGTCGATGAAGGCGCCGCCCCGGACCGGGGTGCGCCGCCGTTCGGCGCGGGTGGCCGGCCCCCCGGCACCTGCGGCCTGTTCGCGCACGGCGAGCTCGGCCCCGAAGACCGGCCGGACTCCCGCCCGGGCGCAGGCCTTGGCGAAGCGGACCGCGCCGGCGACGGTGTCGCGGTCGGTCAGGGCGAGTGCGCCCATGCCCCGCTCGGCGGCACGCTCGGCCAGCCGCTCCGGGTGCGAGGCCCCGTACCGTACGGAGAAACCGGACGCGGTGTGCAGATGCGTGAAACCGGGCACCCGCACCTCCTGGATCAATCCGTTCTCGCCTCCCCCTCCTCATCTCCACCATAGACCAAGTTTCGAACATTCGTACGATGGTCGTGCGGGCGGGCTCGGTCGCGGTCCGGGACCGTGTCCGTTACGGCTCCCCCGCGCCCGATGCACGCGGAAGCGCTGTCCCCCGAGCTCGCCGCCTACCGCCAGGAGGCGATACGGCCCCACCCGCGGGGCCGGGCCCCGGGCTACCGGACAGCTCGGTGGGCGGTCCCCGCTCCGGCCGGCCGGGTACCCCCGGCCGCACCGCGACCGCCGCGCCGACTGCTCCCGGCGGCCGGACCGGCGCCCCGGGCCCCGAGGTCCGTGTGCCGGGCCACCCGGGCCGGCCGAAGCGTCCGGCTCCCGAACCCGGCCCCGGCAACGGACGGCCCGCTCCGCGGAACCACCCGGCCGACGCGCGGCCGCGCCTTCGGGCGGATGAAGGCCTTCGGGCGAATGAAGGCCCGCGCGCGTTGGTCCCGCGTCCGCCGGTGGTACCAGTCCGGGCAATGCCCACACGATCCGCCCACCCCCGGCGCCGGATCCGCGCGGCGCGCGGCGGCGCGCGCGGTGACGCCCGCCCGGCGCCCGGCCCGCCCACCCCGGCCGAGCCGCCGGTGGCGCCCGTCCTGCGGACGGGCGCCGCCTACGCCTGGCGGCTGCTGGTGGTGGGCACCCTCGTGTACGCCGTCTTCTGGGTCCTCGGGCGGTTCCACGAGATCGGCGTGGCCGTCTTCCTCGGTCTCGTGGGCACCGCGATGCTCCGGCCGGTGGTCGATCTGCTGACCCGCCGGCTGCCGCGACCCCTCGCCGTGACCATCGCGCTGATCGGCAGCATCGCCCTCGTCCTCGGCGTGCTGGCCCTGGTGGCCGAGACCGTCGCCGGCGAGCGGACCGTGCTGCAGCACGAGTTCGGCACCGGGATCGAGAGGATCGAGCGCTGGCTGGAGCAGCCGCCGTTCCGGCTGAACCCGGAGGCGCTCAGCGATCTCCAGTCACGGATCGGCCGGTTCCTCTCCAGCCATCGGTCCACAGTGATCAGTACGGCCCTCAGCGGCGCGGGCCGACTGGTGGAGGTGCTGACGACACTGGCGCTCGGGCTGTTCTGCGCGGTGTTCTTCCTGCACTCCGGCGACCGGCACTGGCACTGGTTCTGCTCCCAGCTGCCGCTCTCCGCGCGGGACCGGGTGTCGGTGGCGGGCCGTGCGGGGTGGCGCACCTTCACCGGTTACACGCACGGCATCGTCCTGGTGGCGGCGACCAACGCCGTCCTGGTCGGCGTGGCGCTGTACGCGCTCGGCGTACCGCTCGCCGTGCCGCTGGCGCTGCTGGAGTTCTTCGCCGCGTTCATCCCGCTCATCGGCTCGCCCATCGCGCTCGCCGTCGCCGCGGTCGTGGCACTGGCGTCCAAGGGCCCGGTCATCGCCGCGGTCGTCATGGCACTGATCGTGGTCATCGGTCAGATCGAGGGGCATGTACTGCACCCGATCGTGCTGAGCTGGGCCGTACGGCTGCATCCGCTCGTCGTGGCGCTCTCGGTCGTGGCGGGGGCGATCGCCGCCGGGGTGATCGGCGCGGTGGTCGCCGTACCGCTGGTGTCGGTCGTCTGGTCGGTTCGCCAGGCGTTGCGCGCGCGGGGCGGCCGGGGCCCGGCCCGTCCCTGAGGGACGGACCGGGCCTCGGGCTGCCGTGCCAGGCGGTGCTCTTCAGAGGTCGCCCTGCCCGGTGGTGCCCCGTGGGAGGTCGCTCCGCCGGGCGGCGCCCGTCCGCGGACCGCTCTGCCGGACGCGCTCCGCCGGGTCGGTGCTCCGCCGGGTCGGTGCTCCGCCGGGTCGGTGCTCCGCCGGGCGGCGCCCGCAAGCGGCGCCGTGACCGCCGGGGTCAGCCGATCGGCGCCCGCAAGTGGCGCCGCACCGGTCGGGTCAGCCGATCTCGGCGCCGAGGACCTGAAGCGCCTCCGTGACCGGCTGGAAGAACGTCTCGCCGCCCGCGGAGCAGTCGCCGCTGCCGCCGGAGGTCAGACCGATCGCGGCGTCGCCGGCGAAGAGCGAGCCGCCGCTGTCGCCGGGCTCGGCACAGACGTTCGTCTGGATGAGGCCGTTGACGATCTGGCCGTTGCCGTAGTTCACGGTGGCGTCGAGCCCGGTGACCTCGCCGTCGTGGACCTGGGTGGTCGAGCCGCTGCGGGTCACCTGCATGCCGACGGTCGCGTCGCCCGCCTTGGTGATCTGCCGCGTGCTGCCGTCGTAGAGGTTGACCTCGCTCGGGTGGGCGGTGTCGCCGCTGTACTTGACGAGCGCGAAGTCGTTCTCGGGGAACTGCGAGTCGACCATGCTGCCGATTGCGGCGCCGCCCGCGGAGTCCGACCACTCACTGCCGGTCTCACCGCAGTGGCCGGCCGTGATGAAGTGCGGCGCGCCGTCCTTGACGACGTTGAACCCGAGCGAACAGCGGCCGCCGCCGCTGTGGATGGCGTCGCCGCCGGCGACGAAGGGCTTGAATTCCCCGGCCGTCTTCCTCAGCTCCGCCTTCGCCCCGAGGCCCTTCACGACCGCCTGGAGCTTCGTCAGGTCCGCACCCTCGACCGTACGGTCGGCCGTGACGACCACCTTGTTGGTCACCGGGTCGGTGGCCCACGAGGTGCCCGGGATGGTGGCCCGGTCAGTGAGGGTCTGCCGGGCGGTCCTCAGCTCGGCCAGCGAGTTCTCGACGACTCTCGCCTTGCCTCCGGCCTCGCGGACGGCGGCCGCCGCCGCCTCGTCGACCACGTTCATCACGAGGGCCTTGGCCTCGGCGTCGTAGTAGGCGCCGGCCGCGTCGCCGCCCAGGCTCTTGTTGAGTGTCGAGGCGAGGTTTCCGGCCGCCGAGGCCGAGAGCGTCTTCACCGTGACCGCGGGCGCGTCCTCGCCGGCGTTCGCAGTCTGGAAGGTGACGCCGGCCGCCACGAGGGCGGCGACGGCTCCACCTGCCATCGCCGCGCGCCTCTTGGGTATGCGTCGGTGCTTCACGTAGGACCTCCTGTGGGGGGCCGCGAACGGGCAAGTGGGGTACCCGGACGCGGAGGATCGGGCGCCCACTATTCCGATACGCGCCGGTAGCACACAAGGTCGACTTCAGGACGCGCACACGACGCCGACAATGCGCCCTCTGCTTCTTCACGACCCCGGGTCCATACAGGTCGATTCCGTTTGCGAACACCCGTTGCCACCGGCCCATGGGCAGCACGTAAGGACTAGTCCTGTCCGAATCCCCACGCCGAACGGGCTCATTGGCGACTTACGCCGGCCTCGCCCCGACGGGTAATCATCAAGGGGGCAGGGAATGCCAGGACAGTATTGCTGTACATGGCACATGTGCACGGCACTTACGGAATCTGCGGCAATGTCCTGATCCGAACAGGCCCACGACGAAGGAGGCGACGGGTGCGACGTCGGGTGCACGCGTCGGACGGGCGGCATCTGATGGTGGAGCGCCTGGGAGACCCGCGGGGCAGACCGGTCTTCCTGCTGCACGGCACCCCGGGCAGCCGTCTCGGACCGGCGCCGCGCGGCATGGTGCTGTACCAGCGCGGAATGCAGCTGATCGCCTACGACCGGCCGGGATACGGCGGTTCCGACCGGCTGGCCGGCCGCAGTGTGGCGGACGTGGTCGAGGACGTACGGGCGATCGCCGACGCGCTGGGGCTCGACCGGTTCGCCGTGGTGGGCCGCTCGGGCGGCGCACCGCACGCCCTGGCCTGTGCGGCACTGCTGCCCGAACGGGTCACCAGGGCCGCCGCGCTGGTGACGCTCGCACCGCGGGACGCGGACGGCCTGGACTGGTTCGAGGGCATGGCCGCGTCGAACGTGCTCGAGTACACGAGGGCCACCGTCGACCCCGACGGGCTCACGGCGCGGTTCATCATGCGCTCGGCGGAGATCCGGCGCGACCCGGTCCGACTCCTCGACGATCTGCGCAGGGAGCTCACCGACTCGGACCGGATGGTCGTCGCGGACGCCGGCGTACGGTCGATGCTCCTGCGCAACTACCAGGAGGCGCTGCGCACTTCGGCGTACGGCTGGATCGACGACGCCCTTGCCTTCTGCAGCCCCTGGGGTTTCGACCCCGCCGGCATCACCGCGCCCGTGCTCCTGTGGCACGGCGAGAAGGACGTCTTCTCACCGGTCGGCCACTCCCGCTGGCTGGCGCAGCGCATCCCGGGGGTGACGGCCGTACTGGAACCGGCGGCCGCCCACTTCGACGCGCTGCACGCACTCCCCCGGATCCTCACCTGGCTGCTGGAGGACCACCCGGGGGTCCCCGGCGAGTGAGCGGGCCTGAGCACTCCGGTCCGGGGAGCGCCAGGCCGGGCACGGCGGGTCCCGCAAGGGCCCGACGGCGGATGCCGCCCGGCGCCGCGAGCCGGCCGTGCGGCCGGCGCCGTCCTGACCGTGCGGGACCCGCCGGCCCGCGCAGGGGCGGACCCCCGCACGGTCAGACGGCCAGTGGCTCCAGGTCGCGGTGAGTCCTGCGCTCGTCCCGGGCGATCCGGGTCAGCGCGTGCTCCTCGCCCAGCAGCCGGGCGAGTTCCTCCGCCGTCTCCGTCCGCAGCGCCGCCGCCTCGTCCTTGCGGCCCAGCCCGCCGAGGGTGACGGCGATGTTGGAGGAGACCGCGAGGACCTCGGGGTGGTGGGCGCCCAGGACCTCGCGCAGCTTCGGCACCGCCCGCCGCTCGGTCTCCAGCGCCGACTCCAACTCACCGAGGTCGGCACGCGCGTTGGCGAGGTTGACGGTGCAGAACAGCGTGTGCGGATGCGCAGTGCCGAGGACGTCGGTCATCCGGCGGACGGCGGCGACGAGCAGCTGCTCCGCCGTCTCGGGGTCGCCGCAGCCCCACTGGTAGATGCCCAGGTTGTTGATCGCGGCGAGGGTGTAGGGGTGCTTCTCGCCCGGCACCTTCGTGTACTGGTCGACGACCTCCTGGGCGAGGTCCCGCGCCGCGACCGGCTCCCCGGCCGCGAAGAGGTCGGCCGCCAGGTTCAGATCACAGGCGAGCGAGTCCGGGTTGGCCGAGGTGTACTTGGCGCGATAGCGGTTGCGGGTGGCCGTCGTCAGCCGGCGGGCGTCCTCCAGCCGGCCGGCCCGCCGCAGGGAGACGGCGAGGCTCTTGCCCGCGGCGAGGGTGCCGGGGAAGGCGCGGCCGAGGGTCTGCTTGTAGCTCTCGTAGGTGCGGCTGAGCAGGCTGACGGAGTCCTCGTACCGGCCGACCTCGCGCAGGTCGCGGGCGAGTGAGGTGGCCGAGGAGAGCGTGTACGGGTGATCGGGGCCGAGCACCTCGGTACGGCGGTCGAAGACGTCCTGGTCGATCTCGCGGGCCCGTGCGTACTGGCCGACCATGCGCAGGTTCAGCGCCAGGTTGTTGGCGGCGGCCAGGGTCCGCGGGTGGGACTCGTGGAAGATCTGGCTGAACCCCTCGTGCGCCTCGGTGGCCAGTTCCATGGCCTTGCCGTACTGGCCGAGCGTGCCGAGGTCCATCGCCAGACCGCTGGTGGTCATGTACGTGTGCGGGTGGGACGGACCGAGCACGGCGCGCTGGCGCTCCAGGGTGACCTCGTCCAGATCCCTGGCCTCCACGTAACGACCCTGCGAGCGGAAGATGTTGGAGAGGTGGAAGCGCAGGTACAGGTACTGCAGGTCGTCGTTGCCCAGCATCTCGCGCCAGGCTTCACGCAGATCGTCACCGAGGGCTCCGGCGGCCTGCCAGTCGCCGCGCTTCCAGAGGTAGCGCACCCGGTCGATGAGGAGCCGGCGGGTCTCGGGCTCCTTGCAGTAGCGGGCCTCGGAGGGGCCGAGGTGCGGCCAGATGGTGTTGAACCGCGGCCAGGTCTCGGGGTTGTCGATCGGCTCGTCGTCGTCGGGGCGGGCGCCGGCGAGGATGCGGTGGACCGCGTGCCGGGCGTCCCGCTGCTCCTCGTCGCTGAGCTGGGCCCGGATGACGGCCTGGACCAGCCGGTGCACCTGGATGGAGTTGGACACCTGGTCGACCTTGGCGAGGGCGAACCGGCCGATCTCGCGGATGACGCGGCCGAGTACGAGCTTCTCCTGGAGGGAGGCGTCGTACGGCTTGAGCGCCTCGATCATCTCCTTGCTGTAGAGGAGGTTCGCGGAGATCGGCTCGGGGGCGAAGAAGGCGCAGAGCTGGAGCAGCCGCACGGCGGCCGGGGAGCGCTCCTTGAGGCGTTCGATGGAGACGTTCCACGTCGCGGCGACCGGCTCCGGGTAGCCGGCGGGCTGGTTGAGCGCGAGGACGCTGGGCGCCTGCCGGGCGAGCTGCTCCAGGTAGGCGGCGACGGGTGTGGCGGTCTCGGCGATCCAGGCCGCGGCCTGTTCGACGGCGAGCGGCAGATCGCCGACGGCGGCGGCGACCTGGTCGGCGTCCTGCGGGGTGAGCCCGGGCGCGCGGCGCTGGAGGTGCTCGACGGACTCCTCGCGCAGGAAGACGTCGACCGGAAGGGCGTCGCCGTACTGGGACCAGGTCTGGTTCCGGGAGGTGACGAGGATGTGGCCGCCGGTGGGGAAGAACCGCTTCAGCTGCTCCGGGTCGTCGGCGTTGTCGAAGACCAGCAGCCAGCGGGAGGTCGGCACCCCGCGCCGGAGCAGGTCGACCGCCTCCTGGGAGGCGGCGGCCATGTCCTCGCCGCCCTGCGCGCCGAGCCGGGTGGCGAGTTCGGCGAGCCCGGCGACGACGTCGTCGGTCTGCTCGGAGGAGATCCACCAGACCAGGTCGTAGTCGGCCATGAAGCGGTGCACGTACTCGAGGGCCACCTGGGTCTTGCCGACACCGCCGAGGCCGTACAGGGTCTGAGGCTGCGGCAGCACGACGGCCATGCCGCCGCCTAGCTGGTCGCGCATCCGCTCCAGGACGACGGAGCGGCCGGTGAAGCCGGGGTTGCGGGCGGGCGCGTTCCAGATCTTGGGGACGGTGCCGGGGAACCGCGGACCGGGCGCGACCCCGTCGGTGAGCTGGACCGGCCGGTCGAGCGCGCGCAGCAGTGCGCTGGTGGCGTGCACCTCGTCGAGGCGGAAGAGGTCGACGGGGTTGCGGTCGATGTAGGGGGTGGTGAGGCGTACGTCGCCGACGCGCAGCGGCAGCAGATGGCGGCCGCGGCCGCCGCCCGGGTCCTCGGCCGCGGCACGCTCCCACACCTCCACGGCGCGGGCGGACTTGAGGTAGGCGCTGGAGAGGAGGACGACGGTGCGGGCGGCGTTCTCGGGGGCGAGGACGGCGGAGCCGTCCTCGGGCGGTTCCGCGGAGACGTCGCGCGGGACGACCCGGAAGCCGGCGCGGGTGAGGACGGACTCGATCCAGTCGGCCCACATGCGGTTCTCTGCGACGTAGCTGAGGAACAGGTCGGCGGGCAGCGCGGGGCGGCGTCGGGTGAATGCGTCCCTGATCCGGAGCCTGGTCTCCTCGCCGACGGTGGGCATCGTGGTGATCTCCCCTTCGGTGACGACGGCGGTGAGCCGTTCGAAGGCGGAGAGCAGGGAGTTGGTGAGTCCGGCCTCGTCGCCGAAGGTGGCGAGGGTCTCCTCGTAGGCGTAGTAGGGGCGGTACGGGATCTCCACCGCGCCCCAATAGGAGGTGAGTTCGTCACCGGCGAGCCCGGTGGGGAAACGGTCGAACTTCAGCCGGGCGAGGGCCCGTCCGGCGTCGGCCTTCTCCTTCTCGCCCTCGTCGATGCGCATGGGGACGGGGAGGACGCGGATGCCGCGGCCGCCGTAGCGCTCGTCGATCTGGCGGGCGACGGCGGCGGCGCCGTCGATGGACTGGTCGCTGAGGGTGAAGCAGTCGACGAGGACGTCCGGGAGGTGGACGGTGCAGATGTCGGCGATGTCGCTGAGACCGGTGCGGCTGTCGATGAGGACGTAGTCGTAGTTGGCCTTCATGTCGTCGCGCAGGGCGTCGAAGAAGTGCCCGCCGCCCAGCCGGTCGTAGAAGTTGTCCCAGTCGAAGGTGGAGACGGTCGCCGAGTACTCGCGGTTCTGCTTGCCCGCGGAGACGAAGTCGAGTGTGCCGCCCTCGGGGAACTCCCAGCCGAGGTTCTCGGGGGTGAGGGAGACGGCGTGCGGCTGGATGCGGGCGTAGTCCCGGTGCCAGTCGTCGGGACGCTGCACGGGGCTCGTCGCGGCCCAGGCGTACTCGGTGATCAGGTCGATGACACCGGTGGTGGCGCCGAGCGTGGACGGGTCGAGGAAGGGGTGGAAGAAGCGGTGCAGGCCGGGGGCTTCCAGGTCCCAGTCGACGGCGAGGACCCGCTTGCCGTTGGCGGCGAGTATCCAGGCGGTGTTGGCCATGGCCATCGTGCGCCCGGTGCCTCCCTTGTACGAGTAGAACGTGACGATGCGTCCGTCACGACTGGCTGTCATCCGTGTCCTCCGCATCCGGCGCGTGGTCGAGCGTGTCGGGGATGTAGTGCGTGGTGGCGTACTCGGCCGCCATGGGGCCGCGCAGCCTCGGACGTTCGGTGTGGCTGCCGCCGGCGGGCGGATAGACCTGGGCGTGGCGCAGGTACTGCTGGGCGGCCGCCTCCACGACCTGCGGGAGGATCTGGCCGAAGGCCTCCATGCTCGGTACGCCGCGGGCGGCGGCGCGGCAGGCGGCGCGGCCCTGGCTGAGCTTGGTCGGCAGGGTCTGTTCGAGCTTGGCGCTGAGCTCGCCCTCGGCGCCGCGGCTCTGGTGGTCGTCGCGGCTCCAGGGGACGACGACGCTGACCCAGGGCCGGTTCTCGGCGTCGAAGGCGGCGAGCCGCTCGCGTCTCTCGTCGTCCTCCAGTGCCCAGCGGTCGATGATCAGCAGCTCCGGCCTGGTCGGGGGCTGCTTGCTGTCGAGCGGTGTGCTGTCGTGGTCGAACGAGGCGATGGTCGCCTGGTAGTTGAGGGTCCGCACCAGATCGCGGGCGACATAGGCGAGCGGCCGGTGCGCCTCCGGGTAGTACGGGTTCCAGTCCTGCGGCATGTCGCCGTAGTACTCGGGGTCGCGTCCCGGGGGCAGGTCGTGCCGGGTCGGGGCGGCCACGGTCAGCTGGATGGGGCGGGGGCCCGTGCTGCGCGGCCTGGCCGGGTCAGGGGTGCCGAAGGCGCTGGGGGCCTGCCGGTAGTCGAGCGGCCTGCTCGGCCCGACCGCGGTGGTGTCCGCGACGCTGACGATGCGTTTGGCGAGTTCGTAGACCGCCCGCTCGTACTCCTCGGCGAATATCCGGAGTTTGATCAGCCCGTAGAGCCCGTCGGTGACGTAGCGGTCGCCGAAGGCTCGGTGGTTGAACTGCAACCGCTCGGCGGGGCCGGGAAGTTGCTCGGGCGGCACCGGCACCCACAGCGCGGGCACGATGGCCTCGGCGAGCCGGTTGCTCTTGGCCTGGTGGTAAATCTCCCGCTGGGCGAAGGCGTACCACTCCTTGCCGCACATCTCGCTGGCGAAGTAGCGGGGGGAGAACAGCGGCACGAAGACCCGGCAGGTGGCGAGGACTTCGGCGAGCCGCTCGGACCACCCCTCGCCGGAGCGTATCTCCCGGTCCATGAATCCCGCGGGTGCCCCGGCGGGAAGATCGGTCATGGCCATCACATGGCCGCACAGATCCCGGAAGAGACGTTCGACCCACATGTCGGGGTCCGGCCCGCCCGCCCCGTACCTCGGTGTGTGCGCATAGCTCAAGAAGAAGTACGGCCGATGGTCCGCCGCTCGCTGCTGCGATGACGCGTGCACACGACCCCCGTCCTGTATGAACACCCGCACTCCATGGTGATGAGGTGCGAGCGGACCAATCATTCCGGAGCAGGCCTTGCTCCATCACCCGGTCGTTCGGTCAATCAACACCGCTTTTCGGACATCCACGCCACTGCATGGTCCACCGCGTCGGTGATCGAGAACAAGGTTGCGGTCGTTCCTCCCAGTTGTCCCTTCTGTTCGAGATTCCAGGAGAAGGCGGCTCCGACGGCGTCGAAGTCGCTGTCGTCGAGTTCGACGTCCCGGTATTCCGTCCATTCCGGGCCGTGCGCCCCGCGCACCACACAGGCGTACCGGCGCAGCGGCGCTCCGATTCGGTACTCCGCCAGGTGAAAGGCGGTGCAGACGGAGAAGCCCACATTGATCATCAATACCCGCGCCCCGGCCCGGTAGAGCGCCCCGAGCGGGGACTCCTCGCCGAGGTGGCAGGTGAGCGGGTGCCGGGAGAGGAGCTCTCCGGCCCTGCGGCCGAGGGCGGCGAACGACGTCTGGGGGTGGGCGCTGCGCACCGCGCCCGGGGTGGTCCGTACGGACTCGGCCAACCGGCCCATCCCGGTGCTGGGTGTGGTGGCCGGGTCGTAGGCGGGCATCGTGGCCCGGAAGGCCGCCGCCTGAGTGGGTGTCATCCCGGCCACGCGCCGCAGATGGGCGGTGGACGTGTCGGAGTTCTCGGCGGTGAAGGCGGGGACCACGAGCGTGCCCTCCGCACCGAGCGCCCGCAGCAGGGCGTCGCGGAGTCCCGGAGCGTCCATGCCCGTGCCGCCGAGCCCCGCGTGGACGAGGACCGTCTCCCCCGTCCGTAACCCGAGTTCCGCCAGCTGCCGCGCGAGCCCGTCGCGCTCAACGACTGTGCCGGTCACGGTCCGCCTCTTCCCACAGCAGCGCCAGCAGGCGCTTTCCACCGACGGTGAGTTCCGCGGCGCGGCCCAGGGTGTCAAGCGCCCGCAGGGCGGCCTCCGCGCCGTCCGGGTCGAAGGCGCGGAGGCCGGTCCGTTCGTACGCCCCCGCGAGCAGTTCGGACACCGGGACCGGCACCTCCTGCCACGGTGCCGGGTGGGTCCACAGGCCGTCGTCGGCGTAGAGGTCGGTGACCTCCAGCAGGGCCCGGAGGCGCGTCCGACGCCAGCCGCGCAGCAGCAGGGGTGCCAACTCCCCGGCCCCGGCCCGCAGTGGGACGCCCAGCGCGCCGAGACCGTGCCGTCCGGCCGAGGGCAGGGAGCCGTCGACGGGGGTCAGTGTGGTGAGCGACGCGGCGGCGGCCGCGGCCTGTTCGGGCGCACGGGTGCGCAGGAGGCCCCAGGCTCGGGCCAGCCGGTCCGTCCACTCGGCCGCCTCGCCGTGATCGAGCCGGGGCAGCGCGCAGGCGTCGAAGCAGTCACGGTACGGGTCGAGGTCGTCGATCGCGAGGTCGGGCGCCCCGTCGCGGCCGAGGCGGCGGACGGGCCGCCAGCCGGCGCCCGGTTCGTCGGGCCGGGGGATGTGCCACTCGCCGCCGCCGGTCCGTACGAGCAGGCCCTTCTCGACGGGCCGCACCTCCGCCGTGCCGCGCGGTTGTGCCCCGGCGAGGCGGAGTTCGCCGAGCGTGGGCAGCAGCAGCGTCCCGCCCTCGTACGGAACCGGCACGGGGAGGTCCAGGCCGCCGCGGACGACGGCGGCGGCCACCGACGAAGCCAGCCTGGCGGCCGGCGGCAGCACGGCGCCGGGCACGCCCTCGTGCAGCGCGTCCAGGGCGCCGAGGAGCCAGCCGCGGGTGTACGGGTGGGTCAGCACGGGGTCGAGCACGCCGGGATGGCGGTCGACTGCGCCTGCCAGTTCCCAGGCGCGGGCCCACTCCTCACCACCGCGTCCGTCCAGCTCCCTGTGCAGGTCGGCGAGGAGCAGCCGCGTCAGCTCGTGCTGTTCGGTCCGCAGCTCCCCGTCGTCGGTGACCGCGGCGGACACCGACCGGGCGGCGGTGCGTTGCTCGATACCGCGAACGAGGGCCTCGAGGTCCGTGCAGTAGACGGAGGTGTTGTCGAAGCCGGTGCCGGAGCGGTAGCGGTGGGTGTAGAGCCCGCCGCCGCAGGAGCGGACGACGGGGCACGCGCGGCAGGCGTGGCCGACGCCGGCGAGGCCGAGCTGCCGGGCCCGGACGCCCGGGTGGGCGGCGACCTCGTCGAAGGTGTGGGCGAAGACGTCGAAGCCGGTGGCCGCCGCGCCCTCGTAGGCGGTCTTGAGCGAGTCGACCTGCTCCAGGGCGCCGTCGGTCTCGACGACGACGAGGTCGGTGGGGGTGAGCCCGAGCGACTCGGTGAGCCCGGGGCCCCCGGAGAGGGTGGAGAGGACCGAGGCGAAGAGCCGCACCGGTACCCGGCGGCCCTGCCGGTCCCAGCGGTCGAAGACGGCGAGGAGCCAGTCCGCGTACGCGGTCGGGGAGCCGTCCGGCCGGGGCGGTGGCTCGTCCCAGGTGGCGTGCGGCAGCAGGAAGTCGATGCGCGGGGGGTCCAGCTCCGTCAGCGCGTCGAGTACGGCGACCGGGTCGTTGGCGACGTCGACGGTGCACAGGAGGCCGAGGTTGAGATGGCGCCAGCGGTCCGTACCCAGCAGTCGGACGGCCTTCAGGACGAGGGGGTGACTGCTCCGCCCGTCCGCGAAGCGGCGGTGGCGGTCGTTGGCGGCCTGGTCGCCGTCGAGGGAGATGCCGACCTTGACGCCGAACTCGTCGAAGAGTTCGAGATAGCGGGGGCTCAGCTGGAGGCCATTGGTGTGAATGCGCAGGTCGAGGGCGGCGACACCGTCGAGGGCCTTGGTGAGTTCCTCACAGACCCGGCGTAACCGGGCGGGGCCGGCGAGCAGAGGCTCCCCTCCGTGCAGGATCACTGACACGGAGGGCAGGGCATGTTTCTTCGCATGCTCGGCCAGTCGCAGAGCTGTCCAGAAAATCGCCTCGTCAGAGATTGCTTTCGGGCGGGTGCGCCAGCTCTGATCAGCGTGTTCGTAGATATAGCAGTGGTCGCACGCAAGATCACATCTGCTGTGGACCTTCAATACGATCTCGCGGAAGGGGACCACGGGTCCGGTCATTCCGCCAGTCTAGGGCAGCCCGCCCGCCGTACGGACGGTCTGGAACCGGACTAGAGCGCGGAGTTGAACGTGGACATCCGTGCGGAACGGTCGGCGCCCGCGGGGCGCACACGACCCAGCTTCCTGGCCGCCTCGGCGTCACGTACGTCGATCTCGGTGAGGGGCACCCGATCCTTCTTCACAGGAGCGAAGGTGACTGAAGTCTGGAGGGTCACGGCGGCCGTCCTAGGTCATGTTGTGCTAATGGGGGAGCACCGGGCACCGTTGCAGTGTCGGCGGCACGACTTTACTCTCATGGCCACCCGCAGCAACTCGGCACGGAGAGCCGAAACGAAAGCGTTGCGCGAGTATGCCCCACTCCGAACGGAACAAGCCATTCCATCGAACGAGTGAAGCCAAAATCCGCAGAGGGGGCACGCATGACCGGTATTCCCGGCCATCTGCAAAGCATGGTCTTTCGAAATGCCGATCTGCCGGCACTGTTCCACCACGCGGACGAGACGGCCGTCGACCGGCAGCGGGAGTCGGTCAAGGGCACCCGGCTGCAGTTGCTCCTCCTGGTCCTGGGCTCGGTGTTCGCGGCACTGCCCTGGCGCGGGAGGGTGGGCGACTCCTTCCAGCTCATGGGCCTGCTCAGCGCGTCGGCGTACGCCTGGGTGCTCGTCGTCAGCTTCCGCGGGACACGCCGCCGGGCGAAGTCGCACTGGCAACTCAACCGCTCCGCGGCGGAGTTCGTCCGGTCCATGTGCTGGCGCTACGCGGTGCACGGGGCACCGTTCGACTCCGACTCCCCCGATCCGGACCGGCTGTTCACGACCCGGCTGGAGGAAGGGCTCCGTGAACTGCGCAAGGTCGGCTGGGTGGATCCTCGGGAGAACGGCGGGAGCGTGGCCTCCGGCGAGCTGATCACCACCCCGATGCGGCTGCTGCGGGAGAAGGGCTTCAGCGTACGCAAGGAGACGTATGTGAGG
The DNA here is from genome assembly GCF_027460265.1 of Streptomyces sp. WMMC940. Taxonomy (NCBI): domain Bacteria; kingdom Bacillati; phylum Actinomycetota; class Actinomycetes; order Kitasatosporales; family Streptomycetaceae; genus Streptomyces; species Streptomyces sp. WMMC940. Next base: position 6,152,491 of record NZ_JAPZBC010000001.1, on the reverse strand, counting down.
GACCGTCTGATCGAGCAGCGCAACTGGTACCACCGGCGTGCGGAGATCTCCCGGCGCGCCACCACGCTGTGGACGGCGACGATCGGTCTGCTCACCGCGCTCGCGCTGCTGTTCGGGGTACTGCGCACGTTCTCCGTCACGGACTCGGCCGAGCCGGTACCACTGCTGTCCGCGGCCGCCGCGGCGTGTCTGGCGTGGAGCGAGATCCGGCGGCACCAGCCGCTGATCGCGGCGCACTCCCTGGTGGAGGAGGACCTGGCCGCGATCCACATCGCGATGGAGACCTCGGTGACGGAGGAGCAGTGGCCGTCGGCGGTGTACGAGACCGAGCGGATCGTCTCGCCCCAGCACACCGACTGGCTGGTGCAGCACCGGAGTTGACATGAAGATCAGGAACCGGGCAGGCCCCGGGCTCGGTGAGCGGCCCGGCGCCGGACCCGGGCGTCCGCCCTTCACCGTACGCGCATGCCCGGCGCCGGACCCGGGCGGCCGGCCGTCTCCGTACGCGTGTCAGTCCCGCTCGACCCCGTCGCGCCACACCACCGTCACGGGTGTGCCGCGCTCCCGCGCGTAGCGGACGATGTCGCCGGTGCCGCCGAGGCCGCGGGCGGGCCGGCCGTCCCAGACGGCGAGGAGCCGGTCGCAGTTGTCGGCGATGTAGGCACCGGCCGCGTAGTACGCCTCGTCCGTGGAGTGGGGGAACGCCAGCCGTACCTCCTGGGTGGCCCGGCACCGGAGCCGCCGGTAGCAGGCCAGGGCGCCCGGGTCGTCGAAGCCGTCCTCGTAGTCCCCGCTCGGGATGACCACGGTGAGCTCGGCGCCGCAGGCGAGGGCGATGTCGGCGAAGAGCTGATCGGCCCCCTCGGCCAGGCTGGAGAGCGCTTGCAGAGCACCCTCACGGCCGCCGCACAGCACCGCCTTCATCCCGGCCAGCACATGGGGCATGGCCTCGGGCGGAATGCTTCTGTGGCCGGTCACTCCGATGCGCTTCATCCGCCCCCCGATCCATTGTGGCCGCGACCATCCTCTCAAAAGTGTGCAATACGTCGAGCCCCCGCCGTGGCGCGGATGCGGTCGGCCGGTTCGGGGCCGGACCTTCTCGCGGTCGGGGTCCCGGCGGTGGGCCGGCCCTGCCCCGGTGCAGGTGGCATCCGCGAACCCCTCGTCGCGGAACGACGCTCCCCACCCGCCCCGGCCCGGATCGCCGGGTTCCTCCTCGGGAACGCGACCCTGCCGCACGCACCGTCTCCGCCGAGGACTCGCCCGGCCCGCCCGGCCGCGTCGTCACCCGCACCCACCCCGTACGACAACGTCGGCCTTCACGACCACAACGGGTCGTGAAGGCCGACGTCGGGCGAACCCCCGAATCAACCGACGGCTTCCGGTGCACGGTGGGGGCTCTTGCTGGACCGCTGTTGTTCCCTGTCCTTGCGGGACGGCTCAGTAGACACTGACGCCGTAGGCGCTCAGGGCCTCGGTGACCGGCTGGAAGAAGGTCGTACCGCCGCTGGAGCAGTTGCCGCTGCCGCCGGAGGTGAGGCCGATGGCCCGGCTGCCGGAGTACAGCGGGCCGCCGCTGTCGCCGGGTTCAGCGCACACGTTCGTGCGGATCATGCCGTAGACGACGTCACCGCCGCCGTAGTTGACCGTGGCGTTGAGGCCGGTGACGGTGCCGCTGTGGGTGCCCGTGGTGGAGCCGCGGCGGGTCACCGACATGCCGACCGTCGCGTTGGCGGCGCTGGTGATGTCGACGCTGCCGACGGTGCCCGGCTTGGCGATGGAGGTGTTGCTGTAGCGCACGATGCCGTAGTCGTTGCCCGGGAAGCTGGAGCCCGCGGTCGGGCCGAGTACGGTGGTGCGGGCGGAGTTCGCGTACCAGGTGCCCGCGCCGTCGGTGCAGTGGCCCGCTGTCAGGAAGTACGAAGTGCCGGAACTGCTGCGGACGTTGAAGCCCAGCGAGCAGCGCCAGCTGGTGGCGTAGACGGCGTCGCCGCCCGAGATGAGCTTGCTGAACCGGCCGGGAGTGCGCTCGATACGGAGAGCACCGGCGTTCGCGCCGGCCGCCCGCTCGATCTGCGCGATCTCGGCCTTGGAGACGGTGGAGTCGGCGGTCACGACCAGGGTGTTGGTCGCCTTGTCGACGTGCCAGGCGGTACCTGCCACATCGGCGGTCAGCACGGCGTCGCTCGCGGCGGAGAGCTGGGACGCGCTGAAGGTGACGGGGGCCTCGACGGCACCTGCGGTGGGGACGGCCAGTGCGGCGGCGGCGACGAGACCGGTCGTCACGGCGAGCAGACGGGTACGTCTGGCCACGCCGTGGGTGGGGGTGGTGCGCTTGATCCTCACTTCTCGTTCCTCCCGAGGGGAATCGGGGACCCGACTGTGGGGTTGACGGGTCCGTGAGGCGCAGTCAGCGGGCGTGGGGATGTGTCCGGATTCCGGTCACGTTGTGCCCCTGACAAGCGCTGTTCGGGAGTATTCGACGAGCCAACTTGCCGCGCAAGGGCGCCTTTCGGCCGCGCGGCGCCATGGCACGCCGGACGGCCTCGGAGGGGTGGTGGCTCCGGGGCCCATGAGGTCCGTCGCGGGTCGGACGGATCGACGGCACCTCAGGTTCCTTCCGTGGTGGGGGAGTTCGTCCGCGAGTTCGCCGCCCGGGGCGGGACGGGGTGGGCGGAGCGAGCCGCGAGGGCCGTGGGGAACAGTGGCGTCCGGTCGGCGCGACGGTGAGCGGGCCGGCGGTCCCGGCAGCGGAAGGCGGACACGGCAATCGCCCCCTCCTCCGGTCAGGCCGGCGAGGACGGCCCACGGCGAGTCGGCGCTCGCCGTGCGAAACCCGTGGTCCCCCGCCGGGGCGGCGGCCCCGGCGAGCCGGGCGGCACCGGTCCCCGTCGACGAGGAGCCCGCCCTCGGCCGCGGCCTCGGTACCACGGCCCCACCGTCGTCACACCTGACCCGGGGGATGACCGGAATTCGCCCTTCCGTGTGGTCCCAGAGCCAGAAGGTGACAGGTGAGGGCCGGCGGTCCGCAGGGACCGGAACGGGGCCACGCCCTTCGTGCCGCTTCCTCCGGCCACGGTGTGGTGCGGTGCCCTTCGATCAGTCCTGCCCGAGGAGTCCGCCGAGGCCGAGACGCGACCGCAGCCCGGCACCCGCCCTGCGGGCGGACGACGCTTCTCTCAAAACACCCCTAGCAGCCGTCACAGGGACAGCAGCAGTCGCAACCGTCGCAGTTGCAGTCGCACTTGCGGCAGCAGCCCTCACGCTTCTTGCGGGACCAGGGGCCTTCGTACTGCTCGGCGCAGCAGAGCCGGCAGGTGCAGCACAGGCCGACGAAGACCGCACAGCCCGCCCAGAAGCCGCGCGGCTTGGGCTTCGAGGGCTCGCCGCCGAAGCCGAACCGGGGCGGCTCGCCCCCGTTCCCGCCGGGTCCGCCGCCGTAGGGAGTGCCGCCGTACGGGTCGCCGCCTCCATGGGGGTCGGCGGGTCCGTACGGTCCTGCCCCTCCCCCGTGGGGGCCGCCGTACGGACCGCCTCCCTGCGGGGGCCGGCCGCCGTGTCCCTGGTGCACGCAGGCCGCCGAGCCGAAGGCCCGGTCCACGGACCTCCGCAGTTCGTGTGCGAGGAGCATGTGCAGCAGCCGGTCGTCGACGAACTCCGCGTCCCGCAGGGCGAGCCTGATGCCGTGGAGGGCGTCGTCGGCGAGACGGCGGGCCTCGGTGAGGCTCGTGCCGGTGGCCGTGAGCGGGTTCCAGGCACCCGACGCGGCGTCGGCCTCCCGGTCCTCCACGGCGTCCAGCAGGTGCGCCAGCCGTCCGAAGAGCCGGCCGGCCTCGGCGAGCGGCGCGGCATTGCCGGGGCGGCCGGCGAGGACCGCGGTGTGCGCGAAGGCGGCCGCGGTCGCCGTCTCCGTGGGCTCGGTCACCACCAGCAGCGGCGTGCCGGGGCCGGTCAGCGATTCGATCCCGGTCTGCCGGTCCACCGCGTCGACCAGCACCGCCGTGTCGAAACCCAGTGCCGCGCCGGCACGGGCGCCGGCACGGTCCCAGCCCGTCGCGATCCGCCGCGCGGCCGCGGCCACCGGCCTGCGGGCCAGCACCCCGTCCCGGTCGGCCACGTGGTCGCGGACCTTGGCCGAGGCGAGGACGAGCGAGACGGCGGCGGCCAGCCGGGCGCCCTCGCCCCGGGCGACGGGCGCGGTGCGCATGGCGCGGAGGGGGCAGGGCCCGGCCGTGCGCCGATGCGCGGGGGTCCGTCCGGTCTGAGCCTCCGTCAGAACCGAGACGATGAGCCCGTCGTAGTTCGTGACGACCCTGGCGAACTGCCCGTGGTCCGCGCGAAGTGCCAGGCAGAGCCCGCAGAGATGGGCCGTCCACTCCGCCTTGAGCCCGTCGGTGAGGCGATGGGTACAGGGCCGGACGATTCCGAACACGACGTTCCCCCGGGTGTCGTTCGAGTGTGCGGCCGCATCGTATCCGGCCCGCCCGTTCACCCGGACGCTCCGACGCTCACCCGTCTGCCGAGGCATTCATATTTTGCTTCGATATGAGCCCCTTCAGGGCCCCTACGCTGGAACAATCTTGACGAACCGCCACATGTTCTGCACCAGTACCGTCACGAATCCCCTGCGCGGCGACTATCCACTTGGCGCGCGATCCGCATTATGGACGACCATAGGGATATGCGGAACCACAAGTGACCGCGGTCGAAAGGAGGCGTCCATGGGATCGGTGCGCAAGGCGAGTGCATGGCTCGGTCTCGTCGAGGACAACGACGAGCGCTACTACGACGACGAGTACGCCGAGGGTACGGGGGCCGGCGACCAGTGGGTGACCGACCCCCGCGTCCGGGTGGCCTCCGAGACGGCCGAGGAGCAGGGCCGCCGGATCGCCACCGTCTCCCCCGACAGCTTCCGGGACGCGCGCGGCATCGGCGAGCACTTCCGCGAGGGCGTTCCCGTCATCGTCAACCTGACCTCCATGGAGCCCTCGGACGCCAAGCGCGTGGTGGACTTCGCGGCCGGGCTGACCTTCGGACTGCGCGGCTCCATCGAGCGCGTGGCGACCCGGGTCTTCCTGCTGACCCCCGCCGACACGGAGATCGTCAGCGGGGAGTCCGCGGGCCGCCCGGGCGACGGCTTCTTCAACCAGAGCTGAGCGGGGCGCTCGCCGGCCGGCCGCAACGGGACGGTCGGCCTACCGGAACGCGTCGAGGCCGGTGAGCGCCTTGCCCAGCACGAGCTGGTGCATCTCGACGGTGCCCTCGTAGGTGAGCACCGACTCGAGGTTGGTGGCGTGCCGCATCACGGGGTACTCGAGCGAGATCCCGTTGGCGCCGAGGATCGTACGCGCGGTGCGGCAGATCTCGATCGCCTCCCGTACGTTGTTCAGCTTCCCGAAACTGACCTGCTCCGGGCGGAGCGTCCCGGCGTCCATCCGCCGCCCGAGATGGTGGGCGAGCAGGATTCCCTTGTGCAGTTCGAGCGCCATGTCGGCGAGCTTGGCCTGGGTGAGCTGGAAGCCCCCGATGGGCTTTCCGAACTGCTCCCGCGTCCTCGCGTAGTCCAGCGCCGCCTCGAAGCTGGAGCGCGCCGCGCCCATCGCACCCCAGACGATGCCGTATCGGGCGTGCGACAGGCAGCTGAGCGGTCCCTTGAGTCCCGTCACGCCCGGGAGGACGGCGTCCTCCGGCAGCCGCACCTCGTCCAGGACGAGTTCGCTGGTGACGGAGGCCCGCAGCGACCACTTGTGCCGGATCTCGGGGGCCGAGAAGCCCGGTGCGTCGGTGGGGACGGCGAAGCCCCGGATGCCGTCGTCGGTCCGGGCCCAGACGACGGCGACGCCGGCGACGGAGCCGTTGGTGATCCACATCTTGCGCCCGTTGAGCACCCAGTCGGAGCCGTCGCGCTTGGCGTAGGTGCGCATTCCCGCCGGGTCGGAGCCGTGGTCGGGCTCGGTGAGCCCGAAGCAGCCGATGGTCTCGCCGGCCGCCATGGACGGCAGCCACCGCTGCTTCTGCTCCTCGGAGCCGTACTTCCAGATCGCGTACATCGCGAGCGAGCCCTGGACGGAGACGAGCGAGCGGATACCGGAGTCGGCGGCCTCCAGCTCCAGGCAGGCGAGTCCGTACTGGACGGAGGTGGCGCCGGCGCAGCCGTAGCCGGTCAGCGACATCCCGAGCGCGCCGATCGAGCCGAGCTCCCGGGCCAGTTCGCGGATGGCGGGGAGTTCACCGCTCTCGTACCACTGGGCGATGTGCGGCAGCACGCGGCCGGCGGCCCAGGAGCGGACCGTGTCGCGGACAGCGAGGTCCTCCGGCTCCAGCAGGTCGTCGATGCCGAGGGGGTCGGCGGGGTCGAAGGGGGGCAGCTTCGAGGGTGCGGACATGAGGGTGCCTCCGGCGGCTCGCTCGGCGCTGTCCGGGTCTCGGACGGCAGCCGGTGTCCTGGAAAACCGGTGCCGTGGCCGGAGAGGTCTGCCGGTGGACCTCTCCGGCCACGGCACTGGCCAGCAGTGGTATTCGATGCTCGGCGCTGACGTTACGGCTCAGTGTGCCGTGCGTCCAGTGCGTGCCGGACCGCCCGCCTCCGCGGGCGCACGGCGCGCGGGGACCGCGGACTCCGGCCGTAGGTGGTCCCGGAGCGGGGCGCCCGGCAGTGCGGGCTCCGGCGCGGGAGGCCCGGACCGGGTGTCCGGGGCCCGCCGCCCGTCGTGGAGGCCCGTGAGGTCGTCGGGCTCGGCGCACTCCATGACCTTCGGCAGCCGGAGTGCGGCCAGCGCGCCGAGCAGCAGCAGCCCCGCGCTGACGAAGAGCGTGACGTGCAGTCCGTGGACGAAGGCGTGCCGGGCGGCGGTCCGCAGCGCGTCCCCGGCGGGGCCGCCCAGCTGGAGGGCCACCTGGTACGCCTCGCCGAGCGAGTGTGCGGCGGCGCTGCGTGCCGCGGGCGGAGCGCTCGCGGCGTCGTCGAGCCCGGGGGCGTAGGCGGCGTTCATGACACTGCCGAGCAGCGCGATGCCCATGCCGGCGCCCAGCTGGTAGGAGGTCTCCCCGATGGCGGCGGCGCCGCCCGCCTGCTCGGGCGGGGCCTCGCTGAGCATCGACTCGTACGCGCCGAAGAGCGTGGTCTGCAGCCCGAAGCCGAGGAGGACGAATCCGGCGGTGAGCAGCAGCGGCCGGTCGTGCTGCCCCATCAGGGTCAGCAGCACCACGGCGGCGGCCGTGAGCACGAAGCCCCAGCCGACCATCCGCCGGGGGCCGAGGCGGCGGAGGGTGAGGGAACCGGTGGCTCCGGCGGCCATCGCGGCGAAGGTGAGCGGCAGCAGGCGCAGACCGGTCTCCAGCGGACTCAGCCCGAGCACGAGCTGGAGGTACTGGACGGCGATCAGCTCCAGGCCGACGAGCGCCAGCATGGCGAGGACGATGCAGCCGACCGAGGTGGAGAAGGTCGCCCGGGCGAACATCCGCATGTCGATCAGCGGATGCCTGCGGCGCTTCTGGCGGCGGACGAAGAGGACGAGGAGCACGGCCCCGGCGAGCAGCGGGCCGGCCGTGCCGAGGTCCAGCAGCGCGTCGCCGGCGCCGAGCCGCTTCACGCCGAGGACGACGCCGAGCACTCCGGCGGCGGCCATGAGTGCCCCGAGGACGTCCCACGGACCCCCGCGGTCGCCCCGGGACTCGGGGAGCAACCAGCGGCCGACCGGCAGGATCAGCAGCATCAGCGGGATGTTGATCAGGAAGACCGAGCCCCACCAGAAGTGCTGGACGAGGAAGCCGCCCAGGACGGGACCGGTGGCGGCGCCGACCGCGGCGACGGCGGTCCAGATGCCGATGGCGGTGGCGCGCTCGCGCCGGTCCGGGAAGACGGCCCGGAGTATGGAGAGCGTCGCCGGCATGATCATCGCACCGCCGACGCCGAGCAGCGCCCTGGCGCCGATGAGCACCTCGGGCGTGGTGGCCAGCGCGGCGACGGCCGAGGCGACGCCGAAGAGCGCGTAGCCGAGCAGCAGGACGCGCCGGCGCCCGACCCGGTCGCCGAGGGTGCCGAAGAGGATCAGCAGCGAGGCGCACACCAGGGGGTAGGCGTCGACGATCCACAGGAGTTCGACCCCGGACGGGCGGAGGTCCTCCGTGACGGCGGGCACGGCGACGTGCAGCACGGTCGCGTCCAGCGCGACCAGGAGCAGGCTCACGCAGAGGACGAGCAGGACGACCCAGCGGTTGGCACCGCCGCCGGCGGCACGCGGGCGTGCTCCGGCCGTGGTCCTCCCGAACATCTACGTACCTCCTGCTGGGTCTCGCGTCGGTGGGCCCGGCCGGGGGCTTGGCCCGGTGGGGGCGGCCCGGCATCGACGGGCGAGTGATCAGCCAGAGTACGCGAGTCCCGGACGGCGGCGCGTGGTGCACCTCTCACCCGGGCGGCGGGGCGGGTGTGGCGTACGCCACGCCGACGCGGCCGCGCGATCACCCCCGAACGGTCCCGGAATTCGGCGCGGCAATCCCGTGAAGTGTTACCGCCGCCTGCAAACACACTTACGGAGAACCGGTGCGTGCAATAGGGATCGCGGTCCGCCTGATTTAGCCGTCGGCGTCTTTCAATGCGCCGCTGAGACATAGTCCACATCACATCGTCATCACGAAGAGCCTGGATGGGCCTGGTCGGACACTCACTCGCTGTAACGTCGATTGGGTGCGTACCGACATCTTTGCCCGTCTGGACCGGGAGCCGGAGCCGCCGAAGATAGAGATCCCGCGGATGAGCCGCACCCGTCTCGCCCTCTTCGGCGGGACTTCGGCGTTCTATCTCGCGATCGTCGTCGCCGTGCTCATCTCGTCCTGGCTGGTGATCGTCGACTGGAAGGTCATGCTCTTCCGGCCGTATCAGCAGTGGCCCGAACTGCACGCGTTCCTGGACTACTTCGTGGTGCTCGGCCAGCGCGGACCGACGGCCGTGATGGTCGCCGCCTGGCTCGGCTGGCGCTCATGGCGGCAGCACACGCTGCGTCCGCTGCTGGTGCTGGGGGCCTCGCTGCTGCTGCTGAACGCGACGGTGGGAGCGGTCAAGCTGGGCCTGGGCCGGCTGGGCCCGCACTACGCGACGCAGATCGGCTCCGCCGAACTCTTCGCCGGCGGCGATATATTTCCTTCGGGCCACACCGCCAATGCCGTCGTGACCTGGGGAATCCTCGCCTATCTGGCCACCACGCCGCGGGCCAGGCGATATCTGTCGGCGCTGTCCGCCGTGGTCGCCCTGGGCGTCGGGCTGACGACCGTCTACCTCGGTACGCACTGGCTCAGCGACGTGCTGCTGGGCTGGGCCGCCGGTCTGTTGATCCTGCTCGCCCTGCCGTGGTGCGAGCCGCTCATCGCACGCGTCGAGGACGCGATCCTCTCGCTGCGGAACCGGCTGCGCGCCCGTCGGCTGCCGCTGCCGTCGCTGCCCGTCGCCTCCGGCGGCCCGCGGCCGGCCGTGTACCCGCAGCGGATCCCGGCCGAGGACGGCGGGGAACCGGTGCGCCGCCCGGTGGGGGCGACGAGCGCCGCCCGTACGGCGGGCACCAGGAGCACCGTCGGCAGCGTCGCGCTGCCGGCCGCCGGGCAGAAGCAGCAGACCGGAGCGCCGGCCACCTCCGGCGTCACCGCGGCCGCCCGGCACGGGCAGGCCCGCACGCACGCGGTGGGGCGCTCGCCGCATCCGCCGCACACGCCCTGGACCACGGCCCCGGCCGGGAGCCGGCGCCCACCCCGGTCGCGCCCGGTGGGCGGCTGACGGCCTGCGGCGGCGTGCGCGGAGAGTTCCCACGGCGAAGGCCCCGACCTCGGTCGGGGCCTTCGCCGTGTCCGCCGGGCCGTGTCCGGGTTCTTGCCGTGAGCCCGCCCGCGGCACGCCCGGGTCCGCGTGGTCAGCCCTTCCAGCAGCGGCGGACGGTGCCGTCGTCGACCTCGAAGTTCAGCCGGCCCTCGAGGTACTCCATGGTGATGACGGAGCCGGGCGGAAGCGATCTGACGGTGGTCCAGCCGCGGCCGCGGGCGCGCCGCTCCGCACTGTCGGCGTCGAGGCCGACATAGGACTCCGGGGCGTCGTCCGGCTGTCCTGAGGGGGTCGGTGTCGGTGCCATGGAATCACCGTAGGCGGCAGTGGACGGTGACGGAAGGCCTGTCGGCGACCGGCGAAATGCGGTAGGGAAGGGCGGTGCCGCACTCACCTCCCGCCCCACGTACCCCACTGGTCACACTTCTGTCACAGGTTCACGACATACGTTTGACCCGGTGTCGATCATCAGTGCGGCTAATTCGATCCGTTCGCACAGGAATTCCCCCGGAATTCCCGAACCGTTGCCCCACCGTCCGCCCGGGCCGTGAATTACGTCCGTCGCGGACTTTCCCCCGGCCGTCCACGCGGCACGAATTCTTCGCGTTTTACGCACGTCCTACTTCTGGACGAACCGGTGATGCTTCCGGACGAATAGGTGACGGCCCCGGACGAACCGGTCGCTCACCCGTACGCGTATCGCACCGCGCCCCGTTCCGTGTCCCACCGGCTCATACGGAGCCCCGTGGCTAGCATCGGCCCATGGGCACGGACACCGCCGAGGCCGCCGCCTCACCGGCGCCGGTGCGCCGGCGGGGCCGGGTGGTCGTGGACTGGCTGACGACCACCGACCACAAGAAGATCGGGCACCTCTATCTGGTCACGTCGTTCGTCTTCTTCCTGATCGCCGGGCTGATGGCGATGCTGATGCGGGCGGAGCTGGCCCGCCCCGGGCTCCAGCTGGTCACCAACCAGACGTTCAACCAGGCGTTCACCCTGCACGGCACGATCATGCTGCTGCTCTTCGCGACGCCGACCTTCGCGGGCTTCGCCAACGAGATCGTGCCGCTGCAGATCGGCGCGCCGGACGTGGCCTTCCCGCGGCTGAACATGCTCTCGTACTGGCTGTTCCTCTTCGGCGGGCTGATGGTGCTCGGCTCGCTGCTGGTGCCGACCGGCCCCGCCGCCTTCGGCTGGACCGCCTACGCGCCGCTCAACAGCCTGGAACGCTCCCCCGGCGCCGGCATCGACCTGTGGATCATGGGTCTCGCCCTCTCCGGCTTCGGCACGATCCTCACCTCCGTGAACTTCCTGGCGACGATCATCGGGATGCGGGCGCCGGGGATGACGATGTTCCGGATGCCGATCTTCACCTGGAACATCCTGTTCACGACGATCCTGGTGCTGGTGGCCTTCCCGGTCCTGGCGGCGGCGCTGCTGGTGCTGGAGTCGGACCGGCGCTTCGGCTCGGTGGTCTTCGAGGCGGGGAACGGCGGCGCGCTGCTGTGGCAGCACCTGTTCTGGTTCTTCGGCCATCCCGAGGTCTACATCATCGCGCTGCCGTTCTTCGGCATCATCACGGAGATCATCCCGGTGTTCTCCAGGAAGCCGATCTTCGGCTATCTGACCCTCGTCGGGGCCACGATGGCGATCACCGGGCTCTCGGTGGTGGTGTGGGCCCACCACATGTTCGCCACCGGCGCCGTACTGCTGCCCTTCTTCTCGCTGCTGTCGTTCCTGATCGCCGTGCCGACCGGGGTGAAGTTCTTCAACTGGAGCGGCACGATGCTCAAGGGCTCGCTGTCGTTCGAGACGCCCATGCTGTGGGCGGTCGGCTTCCTGGTCTCGTTCCTCCTGGGCGGGCTGACCGGAGTCATCATCGCCTCGCCGCCGATGGACTTCCACGTGACCGACTCGTACTTCATCGTGGCCCACTTCCACTACACGGTCTTCGGCACGGTCGTCTTCGCGATGTTCGCCGGCTTCTACTTCTGGTGGCCGAAGTTCACCGGCAGGCTCCTCGACGAGCGCCTCGGGAAGATCCACTTCTGGACGCTCTTCCTCGGCTTCCAGATCACCTTCCTGGTCCAGCACTGGCTGGGTGCGGAGGGCATGCCCCGCCGGTACTCCGACTACCTGGCCGCCGACGGCTTCACCGCGCTGAACACCGTCTCCACCATCGGCGCCTTCCTGCTCGGGGCGTCCACGCTGCCGTTCCTCTACAACGTCTGGAAGACCCAGAAGTACGCCGAGAAGGTCACCGTCGACGACCCATGGGGGTTCGGCCGGTCGTTGGAGTGGGCGACGTCCTGCCCGCCGCCGAGGCACAACTTCACCACCATCCCCCGCGTGCGCTCCGAGTCACCCGCGTTCGACCTGCACCACCCGGAGTTCGCGCCACTGCGTCCGGCCGTGCCGGAGTCCCCGCACGACGACGTCAGCCGGCGGCGTCCAGAGCCCGGCCCAGACGGTCCCGGACGGTCCTGATGTGCTCGGTCAGCTCCACCGGCTCGACCACCTCGAAGTCGAAGCCCATCAGCACCACGTGAACGACCATCACGTCCAGGCTGCCGGCACCGGTGCGCAGCAGACAGCTGCCGGGCCCCTCGGCCTCCAGTACCCCTGTGGAGGGCGACACGACCGCGGCCGCGCGCTCGACGGGTACCAGCAGCCTGATCACCGCCGTCTCCGCGTACGTCGCCGTCGACACCCCCCGGGCCACGTAGGCGGCGAGGTCCTCGGCGGGCGGGTTGCGCGGCGGGACGCGCGGCCCGTGCGGCGGTTTCGGGGTGACCCGGTCGACGCGGAAGGTACGCCAGTCCTCGCGGTCGACGTCCCAGGCGACGAGGTACCAGCGGCGCTCGGTGCAGACGAGCCGGTGGGGGTCGACGGTCCGGCGGCTCGTCGAGCCGTTGTGGTCGCGGTACACGAAGCGCAGCCGCTCGCCGTCGCGGCAGGCGTTCGCCAGCTCGGTCAGGACGGAGGGGTCCGCCTGGTCCCGCGGCGCGCGCAGCATCGGCACCGTGAAGGCGTTGAGCGCGCCCACCCGGCGGCGCAGCCGGTGGGGCAGCACCTGTTCGAGCTTGGCCAGGGCGCGTACGGACGCCTCCCCGATGCCCTCGACGCCGTTCCCCGCCGCGGTGCGCAGCCCGACGGCGACGGCGACGGCCTCCTCGTCGTCGAGCAGCAGGGGCGGCAGTTCGGCACCGGCGCCGAGCTGGTAGCCACCGCCGGTGCCGGGGCTGGCGTTGACCGGGTAACCGAGTTCGCGCAGTCGGTCGACGTCCCGGCGCACGGTGCGCGCGGTGACGCCCAACCGGTCGGCGAGTTCGGCCCCGGACCATTCACGGTGGGCCTGCAACAAGGACAGCAGGCGCAGAAGTCGCGCCGAGGTCTCCAGCATGCGGGCGATTCTGCCGCCCGTCGCGGACATCCGCAGTCCTGACAAGGGACTTCACGGATGGCGCGGTCCCGGTCGTGTCCGGGGCGTCAGCCGTACGCACAGGTCGTTGCCACCGGTGTAGCAGGGCGCCGCCCGGTAGCCCTCCCCCTCGTGGGCCGGATACACGAAGACGTTCCGCCGGTCCCAGAGGTCGTCGAGGATGCGGGAGATCCGCACCGGCTCCGCGCACTCCGAGGGCCGCAGCCACAGGGTCCACGACCGCTCCCCGTCCACGCCGGGCCCCGCGAGCGTCGCGTACGGCAGCGTGAGGGCGAAGCGTCCGCCCCCACCGACGGCCGCCGGCACCCGGTGGACTGCCCCACCCAGCCGGGCCTCCCCCACGGCCCCCGCGCCGAGCACGGCGCCGTACAGCACGCCCTCGATCGTGCAGGCCCCCTGTGCCACGCCGATGTCCCCCGCCTCGGCGTGCGGTTGGCGCAGCCAGCAGCGCACCGCGAGCCGTCCGTCGGCGGTCGGGTACGGGACCCGGGCCGTGATCCGGCCGGCCTCCGGGACCCGGCCGACCAGGGCCCGCAGATCGCGGATGCCGGGCGCGACGGCCGAACCGTCGTCCGTGTACGCGTCCCAGTGCCCCTCGGCGAGATCGACGGTGCTGGGCAGCACGGCCCGGGAGTGGCTGCCGCCCACCGGGGTGAGCGGGAGCCGGACGGTGTCGGCGGCGCCGCCGCCGCGCCGGCGCAGGACGAGCGAGGCGTCCGGGGCGCCGGGGCCGGTGATGTCGAAGGTGACTCCGCCCGCCGTGTCGGCGATGCAGTCGGCGCGCGGCGCCGCCCCTCCCCCGGTGGGCGCGGTCATGCCGACCTCCCCTTGCGGACGGCGTCGGCGGCCCGGTACCGCAGTGCGTACGCCGCGTCCAGCACGGCACCGCGCGAGCGGTGCACGACGTCCCGGAGCGCGGAGCGGGAGCGGACGCGCGCGCCCCGGGCGACCAGCTCGGCGAACAGCGCCTCGTGCCGCTCGGCGATCCGCGCCGGGTCGAACCGCCCGGAAGCCTCCAGCGCCGCCGCCCCGGCCCTGCGCCGCAGGTCGTCGTCGTCGATCAGGGCGAGCAGGGCGTCGGCGACCGCGTCCTCGTCGCCCACGGGCACGAGGAGCCCGTCGACGCCGTCCTCGATGATCTCGCGCGGGCCGTGCGGGCAGTCGGTGGAGACGACGGGCAGTCCGCAGCGCATCGCCTCGACGATCGTCATGCCGAACGACTCCCTGTCCGAGGTCACCGCGGCGATGGAGCCCTTGACCCACTCCGGCTCCAGCGGGTGGACCGGCCCCATGAGGAAGACGTGGTTGTGCAGACCGCGCCGGGCGATCAGGGCCAGCAGCGCCTCGCGTTCGTTGCCGGTGGCGTCGCCCCCGCCGTAGATCCGCAGCCGCCAGTCGGGGCGCGCGGCGACGACCTTGGAGAAGGCCTTGACGAGCAGGTCGTAGCGCTTGACCTTGAGCAGCCGGCCGGCCGTGACGACCCAGGTGCCGTCCCCGTCCGCGGGGGCCACGGCCGGCGTCGGCACGCTGTTGGGCACGGCCTCGATCCGGACGTCCGGCAGCCGCAGACGCGTCCGGTAGGCCCGGGCGTCGGCCTCCGTGACGGTGGTGACCGCGTCGAGCAGGGCGTAGCGGTGGGCGATCTCGCGGCGCAGCCGGTAGTCGTGGCTGTCCAGGGTCAGGTGCTCCTGGCCCACGCGGACCGGGCCGCGGGGGGCCTGACGGGTGATGTGGACGTTGAGCCCGGGGCGGGTGCCGACGACGACGTCGGCCTGCAGGGACCTCAGGTACGCGGCGATGCGAGCGTCCGTGAGGCGGCTGTACTGCCTCCAGCGCCCGTCGCCCCGGGGGAACACCCGGGCGGGGCGGGTGTAGTCGGGGTCGGTGCCGTCGTACGTGGGGCTGCCCTGACGCAGGTCGAGGAGGTGACGCATGGTCACGCCCGGCGGCGCGCCCAGGGTCGGCTCCTCGCGGTGGCGGAAGACCGACACGATCTCCACGTCGTGCCGCTCGGCCAGGGTGGCCGCGAGGGTGAACGTCGTGCGGATCGTCCCGCCGATTCCGTAGGCGTTGTGGAGCAGGAACGAGATGTGCATGCGGTGCCGCTCCCCCTGGCGATGTGGTGGCCCGGACGGGACTTCGCCGGGCCCGGGGATCCGGAGGGTGGCCGGGGGACTCGGGTTCCCCGTCCGGTCCCTACTGTGGGCGATCCGGCCGCTCCCGTCCTGTCGGCATGCCGTGGCCGTGCGTAACGGTCGGTACGGACCGGCGTGTCGCCGCCCGGGCGGCGGTCGTTCACGATTTGTCGATGTGTCCATGTGGCGATCTGTCGGCCGGAGGACCCTGTCGCGTGACTCTTGCCCCGAGTCTCCCGTTGTGCTCGTTGCGAGCCGGGAACCGCCCGGCGCACCACCACGCACCGAGTCCGAGGAGCAACCCGTGCCGCGCATGCTCGACGTCAGCGAGGACGTACGCGCCGAGATCGGCGACGAAGAAGCCGACCGGCTGCTCGCCGGCGAGAACGCCCCGGGCAGCTACGACTGCACCTCCTGCCGCACCCCGGGCGACTCCGAGCAGGAGCGGACCAGCACCGTGCTGTTCGTCGGTGAGGAGACCGCCGTCCTCGCCTTCGCCCATGCCAGCTGCATCCCCTCCCAGGTCGTCCAGGTCGCCGAGGAACAGCTCAAGGGCGCCGTCCGCTCCATCACCGGCGAGGCCGCGGCCCCGGTCGCCCACCGCCCGCAGGCGGTCCACCCGGGCCACCACTCCGGGCACGGCGTGCCGGCCGCGCCGCAGGAACAGGCGGTGCTCGGCGTGACCAGCGGCCTGGTCCTGATCGGCGACGAGCTGCACCCCGCGCTCGTCGTGGAGCCGACCGCACCCATCGCCCGCCCCGGCAGCCTCGGCGAGGGCGGCGACGACTTCCTGCCGCTGCTGATCGAGCAGGGCTTCCTGCCGGTCTCCACGGTCGACCAGCTGCCCCCCGTGCTGCACGGCTGGTCGGTACTGCTCGCGATGGGGCAGCTGCACGCCGTGCTCCAGCCGGGCAGCGGCGGGAGCGGCCAGGCCGCCTGGTGGCAGGCCCACCAGCCGCTGCAGGTGACGGACGGCTGGCGCACCGCCGCCAACAAGACGCACAAGGTCCTCGTCTTCGCCGCCCCGGTCGGTTCGATCGGCCAGCAGCCGCGCGAGGACCTGCTCCGCGACGCGCTCGACAAGGCCGCGGCGAACGGCCGGCTGGTCGCCGCGGCGATGCCGCTCGCGGGCACCTGAGGGCCGCCGGCCCCGTGCCGGACGCGGACCGGGGCGTGCGCCCCCCGCACCCCCGCCGAACTGCGTTTTCCGGGACGGGCCCGCATCCGACGGGCATCGGGGTCGTTGGCTCCTATGTGCACACAGACGACCCCACCCGCCGGCCGTACGAGAGCCGGAACGCTTCGGCCACCCCGATCTACGACGCGCTGTACTCCGAGTACCGAAGGGCCTTCCGGACACTGCCCGGTGACCGTACGGGCGAGGAGGATCTCGCCTTCCGGGGCTTCGGCACCGGCCGGCAAGGCAACGGCGCCGGTCTCGGCGCCGTCGTCGGCGGCCGGCTCAGCCCCTGGCCGGCCGGGATCCGGCAGCACGCAACAGGGCTCCACGCCCGCGCGCTGCCGCCGGCGCCTCGCAGGGGGCTGTGACGGGCGGCGGAACGCGAACGGCCGGGACGGTATCCGTCCCGGCCGTTCGGCGTGTGTGCCGTGTGTCCCGCGTTGGAGCGGGAGCGGTGGAGTGCGCGCCGCTCCGGACCGTCCGGGCGGCGAGGGGGCGGCGCGGTGCGCGCCCGCCGTGCCTTGCGCGCGGCGCGCTCCCGCGGGTCACTTCTTCTTGGACCGCTTCTCCCGGACCCGCACGGAGATGTGGATCGGGGTGCCCTCGAAGCCGAACTCCTCGCGCAGCCTGCGCTCCACGAAGCGGCGGTAGCCGTGCTCCAGGAAGCCGGAGGCGAAGAGCACGAAGCGCGGCGGCTTGGTACCGGCCTGGGTGCCGAACAGGATCCGGGGCTGCTTGCCGCCGCGGATGGGGTGGGGGTGGGCGGAGACCAGCTCGCCGAGGAAGGCGTTGAGCCGGCCGGTCGGCACCCGGGTCTCCCAGCCCGCCAGCGCCGTCTCGATCGCCGGGACCAGCTTCTCCATGTGCCGGCCGGTCGCGGCCGAGACGTTCACCCGCGGCGCCCAGGAGACCTGCTGCATCTCGGTCTCGATCTCGCGCTCCAGGTAGTAGCGGCGCTCCTCGTCGAGCGTGTCCCACTTGTTGTACGCGATGACGAGCGCACGGCCCGCCTCGACGGCCATGGTGATGATCCGCTGGTCCTGGACCGAGATGGACTCGCTGGTGTCGATCAGTACGACGGCGACCTCGGCCTTCTCGACGGCCGCCGCGGTGCGCAGCGAGGCGTAGTAGTCCGCGCCCTCCTGGAGGTGCACCTTCTTGCGGATGCCCGCGGTGTCCACGAACTTCCAGGTCGTGCCACCGAGTTCGATGAGTTCGTCGACCGGGTCGCGGGTGGTGCCGGCCATCTCGTCGACGACGACCCGCTCCTCGCCCGCCACCTTGTTCAGCAGCGACGACTTCCCCACGTTCGGACGGCCGATGAGGGCGATACGGCGCGGGCCGCCGACGGCGGTGCCGAAGGTCTGGGCGGGGGCGTCGGGAAGGGCCTTGAGGACCTCGTCGAGCAGGTCGCCGGTGCCACGGCCGTGCAGCGCGGACACCGGGAACGGCTCGCCCAGACCCAGGGACCAGAGCATGGCGGCATCGGCCTCGGCGGACGGGCCGTCGACCTTGTTGGCAGCCAGCACGACGGGCTTCCCCGCACGGCGCAGCAGTTTCACGACGGCCTCGTCGGTGTCGGTGGCGCCGACGGTGGCGTCCACGACGAAGACGACGGCGTCGGCGGCCTCGATGGCGAACTCGGCCTGGGCGGCCACGGAGGCGTCGATGCCGAGGACGTCCTGCTCCCAGCCGCCGGTGTCGACGACCTTGAAGCGGCGGCCCGCCCACTCGGCCTCGTACGTGACCCGGTCACGGGTGACCCCGGGCTTGTCCTCGACGACGGCCTCGCGGCGCCCGATGAAGCGGTTCACCAGGGTCGACTTGCCGACATTGGGGCGGCCGACGACGGCGAGGACGGGCAGCGGGCCGTGGCCGGCCTCCTCGATGGCGCCTTCGACGTCCTCGAGGTCGAAGCCCTCCTCCGCGGCGAGCTCCATGAACTCCGTGTACTCGGTGTCGCCGAGTGCCCCGTGGTCGTGCTGGTCGTTCATGAAGTCCGTTCCTCGTTCATTCGTGGTCGGTGGACCGGGCCCGTGCGGCCGCGGCCCACTACTGGAGTCTCGCTCAGCGCCCGCTGAGGCGCTTGGCGTTTTCCAGGTGGGCGGTGAGCCGTTCCTGGATGCGTACGGTCGCCTCGTCGAGCGCCTTGCGGGTGCGCCGCCCGCTGCCGTCGCCGGGCTCGAAGGGCTCGCCGAAGACGATGTCGAAGCGGCTGCGCAGCGGGGGCAGCGCCGGTATCAACCGTCCTCCGCGTTCTCCGCCTCCCAGCACGGCGACCGGGACTACCGGGGCCCCGGAGCGCACGGCGAAGTACGCGAGCCCGGCGCGGATGGAGGTGAAGTCGCCGCCGCCTCGGGTTCCCTCGGGGAAGATCCCGAGGACGCCGCCGTGCTCCAGCACGCCGAGGGCGTTGGTCACGGCCGCCCGGTCCGTGCTCGAACGGTCCACCTTGAGCTGCCCGATCCCGGTCAGGAAGGGGTCGAGGGGTCCGACGAACGCCTCCTTCTTGATGAGGAAGTGCACCGGCCTGGGCGCCGTGCCCATGAGCATCGGACCGTCGATGTTGTGGGCGTGGTTGACGGCGAGGATGACGGGCCCGGTGGCCGGCACCTGCCACGCGCCCAGCACCCGCGGCCTCCACAACGTGTTCATGAGGCCGATGCCGATGGCCCGGCCGACGGCGGCGCCCCTCGCGGACGGAACGGTCACTTCGCGGCCCGCTTCTCCTCAACGAGAGCGACGACACACTCGATGACCTGCTTGAGCGTGAGATCGGTGGTGTCGACCTCGACGGCGTCGTCCGCCTTGGCCAGCGGAGAGGTCTTCCGGCTGGAGTCCGCGGCGTCCCGCTTGATCAGCGCCTCGCGGGTGGACGCCACATCACTCGCCTCCTTGCCCTTCAGCTCCCCGCTGCGGCGGGCCGCGCGGGCCTCCGGGGAGGCAGTGAGGAAGATCTTCACATCGGCGCCGGGGAGGACGGTGGTGCCGATGTCCCGGCCCTCGACGACGATGCCCTTCTCGGCCGCCCCGGCGATGGTCCGCTGCAGCTCGGTGATCCGGGCGCGCACCTCGGGGACGGCGCTGACGGCGCTCACCTTGGAGGTCACGTCCTGGGTACGGATCGGGCCGGAGGCGTCCGCGCCGTCGACGCTGATCGTCGGGGCGAGCGGATCCGTGCCGGACTCGATCACCGGCTTGTCGCAGACGGTGGCAACGGCCGCCGGGTCGTCCACGTCGACGCCGTTGGTCAGCATCCACCAGGTGATCGCCCGGTACTGGGCGCCGGTGTCCAGGTAGCTGAGACCCAGCTCTGCGGCGACCGCCTTGGAGGTGCTCGACTTGCCCGTGCCGGAGGGGCCGTCGATGGCGACGATCACGGATTCCACGGTGTCGGAGACCTTCCTGAAGCTGGTGTGCGGGCGGGCCGGAATGCCAAGGTGCCCTGCACAAGGTTACCGAGTGCGCGACGGGGCCCATGCACCGCTTCCCGGACCGGCCGGCAGGGCCCCGGGAAGCAGCCGCCCGGGGGTCACTGGCGCAGCGCCCAGCCCCGTTCCCGCAGCGCCGCCGCCAGCACGGGGGCGGCCGAGGGCTCCACCATGAGCTGGACCAGACCCGCCTGCTGTCCGGTGGCGTGCTCGATACGGACGTCCTCGATGTTGACGCCCGCGCCGCCCGCGTCGGCGAAGATGCGGGCGAGCTCGCCCGGCCGGTCGCCGATGAGGACGGCGACGGTCTCGTACACGGCCGGGGCGGCGCCGTGCTTGCCGGGGACGCGTTCGCGGCCCGCGTTGCCGCGGCGCAGTACGTCCTCGACCCCGCCTGCCCCCTCGCGCCGCTTGTCCTCGTCGGCGGACTGCAGGGCGCGCAGTGCGCGCACCGTCTCGTCCAGGTCCGCGGCGACGCCCGCGAGGACGTCGGCGACGGGGCCGGGGTTGGCGGCGAGGATGTCGATCCACATCCGGGGGTCGGAGGCCGCGATCCGGGTCACGTCGCGGATGCCCTGCCCGCACAGCCGTACGGCCGTCTCGTCCGCGTCGGCCAGCCGCGCCGCGACCATGGACGAGATCAGCTGGGGCGTGTGCGAGACCAGAGCGACCGCGCGGTCGTGGGCGTCGGCGTCCATCACGACGGGGACGGCGCGGCAGAGCGCGACCAGCTCCAGCGCCAGGTTCAGCACCTCGGTGTCGGTGTCCCGGGTCGGCGTGAGCACCCAGGGCCGCCCTTCGAAGAGATCGGCGGTGGCCGCCAGCGGCCCGGAACGTTCCTTGCCCGACATGGGGTGCGTGCCGATGTACGCCGACATGTCGACGCCCAGCGCCTCCAGCTCGCGCCGCGGCCCGCCCTTGACACTGGCCACGTCGAGGTAGCCGCGCGCGGTCCCGGCGCGCATCGCCTCGGCGAGCGTCGCGGGCACGTGGGCGGGCGGCACGGCGACGACCGCGAGGTCGACGGGGCCCTCGGGGGTCTCGTCGGTGCCGGCGCCGAGCGCGGCCGCGGTCCTCGCCCGGGCGGGGTCGTGGTCCATGAGGTGGACGGTGACCCCGCGCCCGGCGAGCGCGAGGGCCGCCGAGGTGCCGATCAGGCCGGTTCCGATGACGAGGGCGGTTCTCACTGGGCGATGTCCTTGCGAAGGGCGGCGGCGGCACCGAGGTAGACGTGCGCGATCCGGGACTTGGGCAGGTCGGACTCGATGTGGGCGAGTATGCGCACGACGCGGGGCATCGCTCCGGCGATGTCGAGCTCCTGGGCGCAGATGAGGGGCACGTCGACGATGCCGAGGCCGCGCGCGGCGGCGGCCGGGAAGTCACTGTGCAGGTCCGGTGTGGCCGTGAACCAGATGCTGATCAGGTCGTCCGCCGTGAGCCCGTTGCGCTCCAGGATGGCGGAGAGCAGTTCACCGACCTGCTCGTCCATGTGCCCGGCCTCGTCCCGTTCCAGCTGGACGGCTCCCCGGACGGCTCGTACCGCCACCTCGTGCTCCTCCTCGGCCTCGACTCCGCGGCCACAGACCCGCGGATGCTCCGATCAGCCTAGTGCCGCGTCGGGCGGGGTCCGCCGGGGCGAACCCCGGCGGACGCGGCACCGTCGGCCCCCGTGCACGGGGCCGTGGCGACCGGCCCGCGAGACGCGGGCCGTACGCCGCGGACCGGTCAGGGGGCTCCGCCGCGTCAGATCCGCTGCTGCCGGACGATCTCCTCCAGCGAGGCGCCCTGCGGCAGCTGCCCGGACGGGGTCAGCTTGTCGACGGCCTGCGGCAGGGACCGTGCGATCTGGTCGGCCGCCTGCCGAGGTGTCACCCCGGTGTCCCGGGCGACCTTGTCGAGAGTCCCGTTCGGCAGCGCCTGGGCGATCTGCCCACCGCTGACCTGCTGGTTCTGCCCCGTGCCTATCCAGGACTGCGCCTGGTCCGCGAGACCCGACCGGGCGAGCACGTCGAGCAGCGCGCCGAGCGGATTGCCGTCGGCCCCGCTGCCGGCGGCTCCGGCCGCTCCCGTCGTTCCGGCCTTGGCGCCGCCGGCGAGCGCGCCGATGAGCGCGCCCAGGACGTTCCCGCCGGAGGACCCGCCCTGTCCGCCGCCGAGGAGACCGCCCAGGAGGCCGCCGAGATCGTTACCGGCCATGATCCTGCCTTTCGCGCCGGGAAATGGTGGACAACGGTCAATGTCACCCACGGCGACGCCTGCCGCCACTCGGGCTATCACCGAGCGTGGCCCGGTTGGACACGGGGCGTGGCCTCGGCTTGCATGGACATCCCACTGCCCGGTCGTCCCGCGGGAGGCGCCGATGAAGCGCGCAGGGCCGCTGATCACGCTGGTGGCCGGACTGCTGCTCGGCCTGTTCATGCTGTCGTTCAACGCCACCACCGGCGAACCGGCTCCCACCTCGCTCGACCGCTCGACCGCGAGCCCGCCCGCGAGCCCGGCTCCGCCGACGAGCCCGGCCGCCAGCGCTCCCGTGCAGCCCAGGGTGCCCGCGGTCCGGTCGCCGTCCCCGACGCCGCCCCCGGACGCCAAGTACGCGGGGCGCACCCAGGACGACCGGGCCTCCGTCGCCATCACCCTGCGCAAGGGGAAGGCGGTCGCCTACTACTGCGACGGCCGTACGCAGGAGGCGTGGCTGCGCGGCGACGTGGCCGCGGACGGGAGCATGCGGCTGAAGAGCAAGACCGGGGCGACGCTCGACGGGACCGTGAACGAGGACCGGGTCGACGGGACGGTGACGGTCGAGAGCGCCGGCCATCCGTTCACCGCCGCCCGTGCGGCCAAGCCCGCGGGTGTCTACCGCGCCACCACAGAGGTGCGCGGGACCAAGGTCGACGGCGGGTGGATCGTCCTGCAGAACGGCCGTCAGGTCGGCATCGTCAACCGCGGCGGCGAGCCCGCCGCCGCTCCCCCGATCGACCCCGGGACGGGCGCCGTCACCATCGACGGCGAGCAGATCACCGCCCGCCCCGTCACCCCCTGAGCGTTTCCGAGGTGCATCCATGAGCGTGGACCCCAACGCACGGACCCAGGACCTCCCGCCCGGCGGGCCGGACGGCCGGAACCTGGGCGGCGCGGCGCGCTGGGCCGTCCCGGTGCTGGTCGGAGCCGCGGTGGCGGTGGTCCTCGGGGTGTACGGCAGATTCCACGACCCGGCGGGGACCGCGTTCAACCTCGCCGGCTTCAGCAGCACCGGCGCGGTGAAGTCGTGGCTGGCGACGGCGGCCCTCGCGTTCGGACTGGTGCAGCTCGTGTCGGCGCTCGCGATGTACGGCAGGCTGCCCGGCGTACGGCCTGCCTCCTGGACGCCGGTACTGCACCGCTGGTCGGGCCGGGTGGCCTTCTTCCTCGCGGTGCCGGTGGCGGTGCACTGCCTGTACGCCCTGGGCTACCAGACGCAGAGCGCCCGCGCCGCCTGGCACTCGTTGCTCGGGTGCTTCTTCTTCGGCGCGTTCAGCGCGAAGATGCTGCTGTTGCGCATGGAGCGGCTGCCCGGGTGGCTGCTGCCCGTCGTCGGCGGACTGGTCTTCGCCGTGCTCGCGGTCCTGTGGCTCACCTCGGCGCTGTGGTTCTTCCGCACCTTCGGAGTGACGACATGACGGACGGCAGAGCGGACGGCGGACACGGCGGCGGGACGGCCGGAGGTGCGACCCGCCCCACCGGAGGGGAGGGCGTGGCCCGGCGGACGGTGGTACGGGCCGGGGCGGCGGGGGCCCTGGCGGTGACGGCGGCGGGCTGCAGCCGGTACGGCGAGGAGACCGGCGGCGGGACGTCCCCGCCGCCCACGCCGGAGGGGACCGGCGGTGCGACGCCGCCGCCGGCGGACGCGGGCGCGCGGCTCGGCAGCACGTCCGAGGTGCCGGAGGGCGGCGGGAAGGTCTTCAAGGCCCAGAAGGTCGTGGTGACCCAGCCCGCGGCGGGGGAGTTCAAGGCGTTCTCCGCGGTCTGCACCCATCAGGGCTGTCTCGTCGACAAGGTCGAGAACGGGACCATCGACTGCCCCTGCCACGGCAGCGAGTTCGCTGCCGAGGACGGTGCGGTGGTGAAGGGTCCCGCGACCCGGCCGCTGGGGGAGAAGCGGATCGCCGTGTCCGGGGGCGAGATCCGGCTCGTCTAGGCGGTGTCCGAGACACGGCGCCGTCCGCCCGGCGCGCCGGGCGGGATGCACCGGACCCGGCCCGGTGCCGCGACCGACGGCCCCCTTGTCCGGCCCGCCGTGGGTGCCGCCGGACTGCCGGGAACGTCCGCGGCGCGGCGCGACCGTGCGGGGCACTCGCGCCATGCCCGCCGGCGTGGACGGCCGGGGGCGAGGACGTCCGGGGCGCGCCCGCCGGCTCCGGTCCGCGGCGCCACCGACTTGATAGGCAAGTGAACACTTGCCTATCCTGCAGTCGTGGCCGACGACCTTTTCAGAGCCCTGGCCGACCCCACCCGCCGCGCCATCCTCGACGAGCTCACGGAGAGGTCCGGACAGACGCTGTTCGAGATCTGCGCGCGACTGGGCATCAGGCACGGGCTCGGCATCTCGCGCCAGGGGGTCTCCCAGCACCTCGCCGTGCTGGAGGCCGCCGGGCTCGTCGAGACCAGGCGGGAGGGCCGCTGCAAGTTCCACGACCTGAACACGGCCCCGCTGCGGCACATCGCCGAGCGATGGCTCGTACCCGACGCACCGGACCCGGAGGACGGCACCCCATGAAGATCCATCTGACCAGCGTCTTCGTCGACGACCAGGCCAAGGCCCTGCACTTCTACACCGAGGTCCTCGGCTTCGTGAAGAAGCACGACGTCCCGGTCGGCGAGCAGGACCGGTGGCTGACCGTCGTCTCCCCCGACGAGCCCGGCGGCACCGAGCTCCTCCTGGAGCCCGCCCGCCACCCGGCCGCCAGGACCTACCGCGACACGCTCGTCGAGGACGGCATTCCGCTCGCCCAGTTCGCCGTCGACGACGTGGAGGAGGAGTACGAGCGGCTGAGCGCCCTGGGCGTCCGCTTCACCCAGCAGCCGGTGGAGATGGGACCCGTCACCACCGCGGTCCTCGACGACACCTGCGGCAACCTCATCCAGCTCGCGTCGCGGCCGCAGTAGGCGGTCGGGCGCGTACGGGGCGCCCCGGCCCGTCGCTGATACAGACAAATGATCATGCGGCGGTCAGTGCCAATCCGTGCCGCCGACAGAACAGCCCGAGTGGGTCCTCACCCAACGTCGGGCCATCGGCGTGCACATCCGAGAGCTACGCCGCGCCGCCCGCCTCTCACAGGAACGCCTCGCCGAACTGTCCGGGACCGACCGGCAGACGATCAACAGGATCGAGCAGGGGCACGTCGCGACCCGGATCGACACCCTGCTGCGGATAGCCGCCGCCCTCGACGTCACGATCGCCGATCTCGTAACGACGTGACCCCGGACGGTCCGCGACGGGGGGCGCGGGCCGGCCGGGGCCGTAGAGGGGGCGCCTACCGCCCGGCGGGCTCCAGCACCGGAGCGAGCACATTCCCGGGGCCGTGCAGCCACAGGTACTCGCCCTCGGGGCTCGCAGTGAGCCCAAACCCCTCGGCCGCTGGCGAGCCGAGGTCGACATAGTCGCGGTGCGCCCGCTCGATCTCCGCCCACAGCTCGCGCGGCCCGTACTCCCACACGTCACCCGCGACCGCGGTCGCCGCCGAGCCGTCCGGGTGCTGCGCCCACACCTGCACGCCCGCCGGCCCGTCGCTGTGCCACAGCCGCACGCCCGGCAGCCGGGTACCGGCCCACAGCGCGAACGCGAGGTGCAGCACCGCGGCCGTGCCGAGGCGGGTCTGACGGTTGCGGGCCGTGCCGCTGTCGACCGGCGCGCCGTCGACGACGCGGTGCGAGCGCATCGGCATGTACGACGCGCCGCCATGGAACCGGCCCGTCGCGGTCCCGTCGCCCTGCACGGTGAACTGCACCAGGGCGCCCGACCAGAACTCGCGGGCGAGCGGGGCGACGATCAGGCCGCCCGGCCGCACCTGGTCGACGTACGCCTGCGGTACGCGGCGCAGTGCGCAGGTCGCGAGCAGCCGGTCGAACGGTGCCGCCTCGGGCCATCCCGGCTCGCCGTCTCCGCAGCGCAGGTTCGGCCGGTAGTCGGCGGCGTGCAGCGCCGCCTCGGCGTGCGCGGCGAGCGCCGGGTCGAGCTCGATGCTGAACACCCGCTCTTCACCGAGCCGCTCGGACAGCAGCGCCGCGACGTACCCGGATGCGGTGCCGATCTCCAGCACGCGGGCGTCGTCCTCGACCTGCAGCAGCCCGAGCGACCGGGCGACCATGCTCGGCTGAGAGTTCGACGACGTCGCGATGCCGGGCCCGTTCTCGGCGCCGTCGTCGAGCTGGATCACGACCGGCTCGTCGGAGTGGATGAGCGCGCGCCGTTCGGCCGGCGAGGCGAGCAGCGTGCAGCCGTCGGGGTCCTGCCGCCACGCGCGGGCGGGGATGAACGGTATGCGCGGTACGGCGTCCCACACGCGGCGCCATGTGTCGTCGAGCAGCCCGCGCCCGTGCAGGTTCTGCACGAGCGCGGCGTGCCCGCCCAGTTGAGCAGTCGTCACGACGTCAGCCTTCCGTGACCTTGCCCGGACCGCTGCCGTCGGGCGACGGCGGGGTCGGCGGCGGCGTCCACGGCTTGTCGCTCGGCTGCCCGGCGTGCTTGCCGCTGTCGCTCAGGATCCTGACCTCCTGTAGTGGTGGGGGCGTACGCGGGTCGGCGGATGTGGTGCAGTGTGCCCCGCCCGCACGGTCCGCCGTAGTCCGGCGGGCGGGGAGTCTCACGAGCGGCCGCCCTTCTGGCATGTCCGGCAGTGCCGGGGATACCAGCGGAACCGCATCCCGGCCCGGCGGAAGTAATGCTCACCCTCGAAGTTGACCGCCGTCGCGGGGGTGAGCACGATCGCGCAGAACGCGCACTCGACGCCGCGCTGCTGCCGCTGTGTCAGCGTGCCGATCGGCGGCGGGGTTACGGGGCGGGTGGTGCGCTGCGTCATCACACCGCCTGCGGGGTGACGTAGCCGAGGGTGCGCTCGGCGCGGTTCATCTGGCGGGTGAGCGCGGCGTGCAGGTGTTCCGCCTCGACGCGGGACAGCACCAGGTCGACGGTGCCGACAGAGTGGTCGAGGGCGAAGAGCTCCAGCGGCACGCGTATCTCGCCCGTGCTCGGGTCGCCGGTAGGCGCTACGCCGGGGCGCGGCGAGGCGTGCGAGGGCGTGAGCATCGGACTCCCCTTGCGTGTGCGGCCGTTTACGGACCGTCACAGTAAGTGGAGTACCGGCGAGTAACGGGGACGGACTGTCCCCCTGTCCCGAGCTGTCCCTCTATCCGACCTCGCGCAGCCCGATGCGCTCGGCGAGCCGGGCAGCCTCGGGGCGCAACGCACGCGGGGCGTCACGCCACAGCTCGGCGACCGCCGACCGGGCCGACGGGGTGAACTCGACCGTCTCGGCGCCGATCTTGTGGGCGAGCTGCATCACGTGCAGCGCCGCCGTGCGGTCGCCGCGCTGCAGGTGTCCGCGGGCGACCTCGACCCACAGCCGGGCCCGGCGCTCGACGGAAGGCATCGCGTCCGGGTCGAGATCGTCGGCGAGGGTCAACGCCTTGCCCGAGGTGCGCAGATCGGTCGCCACGGACACGGCGTGAAAGTCGACATTTGCCCGGCCGAAAACCGTACTGGGGTGGACGTACGCGGCGGGGAGGCTCTTCGCGACCTGGTCGCCCGCACCCCAGTAGCGCCACGCATCGCCGGACCGGCCCTCGCGGGCGACGGTCACCGCTGCGTGCAACTGCAGCGCGCCGTACACGCCGCGCCAGTCCTCGGGGGCGGCGTCGAGGTGCGGGCGGATCAGGTCGGCGGCCTCGGTCACGACGCGCAGCGCTTCCTCGGGATAGGACGTCTCCCGCAGGATGTTGCCCATGTTCCACGCCGCCGCGGCGATCGCGGCCGGATCGTCGGCGTCCTGCGCCGCCGCGAACGCCCGGTCGGCCACGACCCACGCGAGTTCGGCGGGTGCGACGTACGCGGTCGCCTGCCCGGTGAGCCGGTACACGTCCGACAGTGCGACGAGCGCGGCCCGCCTCTCGGCGCCGTCGAGTCCGCGGCCGGCCGCCTCGGCGTCGCGGATGAGGTTCGGCAGCAGCCGGGCGACCTCGGTGCGGTTGTGGTCGCTGCTGTGCCACAGCGCCCACGTCTGGTCGACACGGCCCTGCAGCGCGGCGACGTCGACCGGGCCGTCGGGCCTCGACGAGGTGAGTCGGCGGTTCATCACTGCATCCCAGATCGCGGGCATTCCGGGATGGTGCAGGCGGCCGGTCGGGACGGTCTGTGTCGTGCCCGAGGCGCCGGTGATGATCGAGGCGTCCGAGATCTGCAGCACGGCGGCGAGCCGCATGATCAGCGTGTTGCTCCTCAGCTCACGCTCGCCGGTCTCGATCTTCTTTAGCCAGTCGACGCCGCGGCCGCACATGCTTGCGAGTACCTCGCGGGTCATGCCGCGGGACTCGCGCAGCAGCCGGATTCGTTCGCCGATCGTCAGCTCGTCGGGGATGTCCACGGTCGGGCCCCTTCTCTGTGCCGTTTCGGTCAGGGTACGGGCGTAGTCCCCTGCGAGGGAACGAGGTTCGGGAGCGCGGGCCCGCCCGGGAACGACGAAAGCGCCCCCTGCCCGGTCCCGGAGGACCAGACAGGGGGCGTCGTCACACATACTGACGGCGGGCCGGATCGAGGCCCGTCGAGAGCAGCCCGCCGTCGGCGGGCGGATCGTCCGGCGGCGTAGCGCCGTTGCGTCGGCATTCGAGTACATCCGGGTCGCCGCGCCGCGGCTGCCACGAGTAGCCCGACGGGCAGCCCTGCCCCTGCCCGGCCTCGCCGGGCGGACCCTGCGGACCGGCCGGGCCGCGCTCGCCTGCGGCCCCTGCTCGCCCTGCGGTCCCGCGGGCCCTTCCGGGCCGGCCGGACCCTGCGGGCCCTGCACACCCTGCGCGCCGGACGGCCCCGTCACAGCGGGTCCGGGCGCCCCCGACGCGCCCGGCGAACCGCTCGGACCTGCCTTGCCCGGCTCGCCCTGCGGACCCGGCGGCCCGGACGGGCCCGGAATCGGCACCGGTACCCGAGCCCGCTCCGTCAGATCCTCGACAGCGTCCACGGGCGGCGGTGCCGCGGGCGTTGGCCTCGGTCTTCGCCGCGATCAGCTCGGGCAGCCGGGTCGGCGCCGCCATCTCGCCCGGCAGCGTGGGGAGATGGGCGACGACCACACCGGAGCGCATCAGAGGGATGCCGGTGAGCAGCGCCCGGTAGGTGTAGAGCAGGGGCTTCACTTCAGCTCACCTGCCTTCTCGAACAGCAGCCACTGGGTGCTCGCGAAGCCCCGGTAGTGGAGGGCGCGGTGCGTGGTCAGCACCACGGGGGCGAGTTCGGCGGGGTGAAGGGCCAGCGTCGTGTCTCAAGCGTCCCAGAGGGCGCCCAGCGTCAGCAGTTCGCTCCGGTACTCGATGCGCTCCTCCCACTCCTTGGGCCAGGCCCGGGCGCCGAGGTGGGCCCCGGCGAAGGCGCCGGCGAGGCAGGCGATCGAGTCGGAGTCGCCCCGGGTGCAGGCGGCCCGGCGCAGCGCCGTCAGTGGCTGCTCGGGGAAGAGCAGGAAGCAGTGCAGGGCGGTCGCGAGGGCCTCCTCCGCGATCCAGCCGTCCCCGGTGGCGAGGCACGGATCGGTCTCCGGGTCGGCGTCGCGCAGGGCGGCGGCCAGTCGCTCCAGCACCGTCAGGCATTCGTCCCAGCCGCGCTCGATGAACGCCTCGGGCGTGGCGTCGTGGGCGTACGTCCAGAGGTCGCCGAGCCAGTCGCGGTGGTAGCGGGAGCGGTTCTCGTACGCGTAGGACCGGAGCCGGCCGACGAGTCCGAGCGGTTCCGTGCCGCGGGCGAGCAGGTACACGGCCCGCGCCGTGAGGTCGGAGGCGGCCAGCGCGGTCGGTTGGCCGTGGGTGAGCGCGGCCTGGAGCTGGGCGGCTCCGGCGCGCTGTCCGTCGCTGAGGCCGGGCACGAGCCCGACGGGTGCGACCCGCATGTTGGCCCCGCATCCCTTGGACGCGATCTGGCTGGCCTCCTGCCAGGGCATGTCGCTGTCGAGCTTGTGGCAGGCGACCAGGCAGGTGCGGCCGGGTGCGCGGTTGTTGTCGGGCGAGTGGTACCAGTCCACGAACTCCTCGCGCACCGGCCGGGTCAGCCGCAGCGGGGCGAGGAGTCCCCGGTCCGTGGCCGTACGGATGCCGCGGGCGAGGGCCAGCGTCATCTGGGTGTCGTCGGTGACGACCGCGGGCCTCGGCAGGTCCATCTCGCGCCAGGGCCCGAACGTCGCGAGGATCGACGGCACGTCCTTGAACTCGGTGGGGAAGCCGAGCGCGTCGCCGAGCGCCAGCCCGACGAGGGTGCCGGTGGCGGCCTGCTTGGTGGCGGTCCGCGTGGCCGCCAGGTCGGTCGTGTCCGTCATGTCGAATGCCGTCCTTCCGGTCGCAGTAGCGGGGGGTGCAGGGCGTTCGCCGGCCCCGCGCGGTAGAGCGCGGCCGGTTTTCCCCGGCCGCCGGTCAGGCGCGCGCCTCCTTCGACGGCTTCCACGAAGCCGGGCGTGGTGAGGACCTTGCGCCGGAAGTTGGGGCGGTCGAGCTCGACGCCCCAGACGGTCTCGTACACCTGCCGCAGCTCGCCGAGGGTGAACTCGGCGGGGCAGAAGGCGGTGGCGAGGCCGGTGTACTCGAGCTTGGCGCCGACGCGTTCGTGGGCGTCGGCGAGGATGCGCTCGTGGTCGAAGGCGAGGCGGCCCTGGCTGCCGTGGGGCACCCACCGGGCGTGCGCGGCGTCGCCCCCGCCGCGCGGCTCGGGCAGATCGGGCACGAGGGCGGTGTACGCGACCGACACGACGCGCATCCGCGGGTCGCGGTCGGGGTCGCTGTAGGTGCGCAGCTGCTCCAGGTGGAGGCCGGCGACGGTGCTCACCGACAGGCCGGTCTCCTCGGCGAGTTCGCGGCGGGCGGCCTGCTCGGCGGACTCGCGCGGGAGGATGAAGCCGCCGGGCAGCGCCCAGGCGCCCTTGTACGGCTCGGCACCGCGCTCGATCAGCAGGACGTGCAGTTCGCCGTCGCGGACCGTGAAGACGGCGAGGTCGACGGTGACGGCGAAGGGCGGGAAGGCCCTCGGGTCGTATCCCTCGACGCTCATCGGAGCTCCGGCACGGGGGCGTCCCCGCCCCGGGTGGGCAGGGGGTCGGCGAAGTGCCGGCCCTCGGCGAGCAGTTCGTCGACGGCGGCGACGGCCGTGGCGAGCCGCTGCTCGTGCGGGCCGGTGACGGTGACGAACCGCCGTCCGGTACGGGTGAGTTCCTCCGCGAACCGGGCGGTCATCCAGGGCCGCAGATGTTCGCCGTCGCGCAGCCCGTCGTCCTCGAAGGGCACTCCCTCGTGGTCGGTGAGCAGCCAGAGGTCGCCCTGGCCGGCGGCGGCGATCCGGGCGACCTCCTCGTGCCGGCCCCCCAGGTAGCGCTCGTGCCAGACGGTGGTGGCGAAGGCGTCCGTGTCACAGATCAGGACCGGGGAGCCGATCCGGGCGGCGGCGTTCTCCAGTTCGGTCTGGCGCCGGGCGATCAGTGGGAAGTCGTCGCCGTCGAAGCGCACGTCCGACCAGGTGGCACCGGGCCGTTCGGCCCGCAGGGCGGCCAGTTTCCGCTCGCTGAACTCCCTGCCGTACTCGGGCACGGCGGCGGTGCGCGACCACACCCCGCCGCGTGCCCGGTAGTGCGCGGCCAGCGCCTCGGCGAGGGTGGTGGTGCCGGTGGACTCCGCGCCGAGGACGACCACGCGCCGGGCGAGAGCGGCCCGCACGGGCGGCTCCAGGAAGTCCCAGCAGGCGACGGGGTCCTTGCGCACGGCCGTGCCGGAGACGGGGAAGACCGTGCGCCCCGGGTCGACGCAGATCGAGTCGGCGCGGAACCTGCGGGCCAGTTCGTCGCCGTAGGCCTCGGAGGTGAAGACGGCGTCCACCCGCCCGGGGACGGCCGCACGGAAGACCGCCATGTGCGCGTCCCAGACCGCCGGGTCGGTGATGTCGACGGGGTGGTCGTCGATCGCGCCGACGACCCGGACGTCCGGGTGCACCTCGCTCATCCACGCCACCCGCGCGTCGAGCGGGATCGACTCCACGGACGCGGCGCAGACGAGGACGGTCAGCCGGTCGCAGCGGTCGCGGGCGGTCCGTACGAGGTGGTGGTGGCCCGCGTGCGGCGGATAGAACTTGCCGAGGACCAGCCCGTGCCGGTAGCGCTTCACGTCGTCGCCTCCGCGGTCACGTCCTGCCTCGCTCCACCGGTGGGCACCGGCAGCGGGCGACGCGCCACCGGATCACGCGACCAGTGGCGCAGCCCGAGGACGCAGAGCGTCATGAAGCCGATGTACAGCAGCGCGGTGAGATACAGCTGCTTGTACGCGTACAGGGGCACGTAGACCACGTCCGCCGCGATCCACAGCCACCAGGACTCCAGCCGCTTGCGGCACTGTCCGTACGTCGCCGTCAGGGACAGCGCGGTGGTCAGCGCGTCCCAGAACGGGACGTCCGAGTCGGTGGCGCGGTCCAGGAACAGCGTCAGCGCGACTGTCCCCACCACCCCCGCCGCGAGCAGCCAGGCCCACTCGGTGCGCGTGGTGCGGCGCACCGGGAGGGCGTCGGAGCCTGGTCCACCCCCGTGGGTCCAGGTCCGCCAGCCGTACACGGCGAGGGTGATGAAGACGACCTGCAGCCCCGCGTCGGCGTACAGGCCGGCCTGGGTGAAGAGCAGGACGAAGAGGACGTTGTTGGCGATGCCGACGGGCCAGTTGGCGATGTGCTGCCGGGCGACGAGCCAGACGCACAGGGCCCCGCTGCCGAAGCCGAGGACCTCGGTCCAACTGACCGGCGTGCCGAGCAGCGTGAACAGCGGCTGCTGGAGCGGTGCGAGTACGTCCGAGAGGCTCACGACCGCCCCCTTCTTTTAGAGTCACTATGACTATAAAGGGGGAAGGGGTGGTCCGACAAGCACAACGACGGAAGGCTGGGCGGCGGTGTCCGGCGCGGGCACCGCCGCACGGGCGGCACACCGGCGAAGGGAACAGGCTGGAATGAACGGGCCGTTGCTGCACCGGCTCCTCCCCGAGCTGTCCGGGACACTGCGCCGTGAGCAGCTCGGCGACGGGCCGACGCCCGTGCGCGAACTGACCGGTCTCACCGGCCCGGTCCCTCTGTGGTGCAAGGACGAGAGCGGGTACGGCTCCGGGGGCTGGGGCGGCAACAAGGTCCGCAAGCTGGAGTGGATCCTCCCCGACGTGCGCCGCCGCGGAGCCCGCACGATCCTCACGGTGGGCGGCACGGGCACCAACTGGGGCCTGGCCACGGCCCTCTACGCGAGGGAACGGGGGCTGCGGACGGCCCTCGCCCTGATCGACCAGCCCGCCGACGACCATGTCCGGCGGCAGCTCGAGCGGCTGCGCCGCTCCGGTGCCGCCCTCCACTTCACCCGCACGAAGGCCCGGACGATCGCCGCCGCACCCTGGCTCTTCCTGCGCCATTCGACGCGCGGGCACCTGCCGTACTTCCTGCCCGCCGGCGGCTCGTCCCCGGTCGGCACCCTGGGCTGTGTGGAGGCGGCCCTCGAACTCGCGGAGCAGGTCGCCGCGGGCGCCCTCCCCGAGCCGTCCCACCTCGTGACCGCCGTCGGCTCGGGAGGGACCGCGGCCGGGCTCGCCCTCGGCCTCCGGCTCGCCGGCCTGGAGCGCACCCGGGTCGTCGGCGTGGTCGTCAACGACACCCTCCGGCTCGACACCCGCGCCGTCGCCGCCCTGGCCGGGCGGACGGAAAGGCTGCTGCGCGCACGGGGAGCGGACCCGCCCCGCGACATGGTCGCACCCGGCGACGTGACGCTGGTACGGGACTGGCTGGGCCCCGGCTACGGGCATCCGACCCCGCGGGCACTGGAGGCCCGGCGCCTGGCCGCGGAAACGGGGCTGGATCTCGAACCCGTCTACACGGCCAAGGCGTTGGGCGCCCTGCTGGACCTGGCCGAAGGCGGCCGGTTCGGCGGCGGGCCCGTGCTGTTCCTCCAGACCCACGGCCCCCGGGACAGCGCCTGATCCGCGGGGCGGGGCAGCCGGTGCCCATCGCGCGGGACGGCGGGCGGACGCCCGGGATCCGGGCGCCGGGCCGGCCGCCCGCCGCCGCTCACCGCCTGCCGGAGAACGGCGGAAAGGCGTTCCCGGCACTCACCCGCCGGGGAACGGCAGGTGTCAGAGCCCGACTTCCTTCATCAGCATGCCGACCTCGGTGTTGCTCAGCCGCCGCAGCCAGCCGGACTTCTGGTCGCCGAGCGCGATCGGGCCGAAAGCGGTCCGTACGAGCTTGTCGACCGGGAAACCCGCCTCGGCCAGCATGCGGCGGACGATGTGCTTGCGGCCCTCGTGCAGCACGACCTCGACGAGGTAGTTCTTGCCGATCTGCTCCACGACCCGGAAGTGGTCCGCGCGGGCGTACCCGTCCTCCAGCTGGATGCCTTCCCTGAGGCGCTTGCCGACCTCGCGCGGGAGGGGGCCCTGGACCGCGGCGAGGTAGGTCTTCTGCACGCCGTACTTGGGGTGCGTCAGCCGGTGCGCCAGCTCGCCGTGGTTGGTGAGCAGGATGATGCCCTCGGTCTCGGTGTCGAGCCGCCCGACGTGGAACAGACGGGTCTCGCGGTTGGTGACGTAGTCCCCGAGGCACTGGCGGCCGTCCGGGTCCTCCATCGTGGAGACGACTCCGGCCGGCTTGTTGAGCGCGAAGAACTGGTACGACTGCGTGGCGACCGTCAGGCCGTCGACCTTGATCTCGTCCTTGGCCGGGTCGACGCGCAGCCCCTGCTCGGTCACGATCTCGCCGTTGACCTCGACACGGGCCATGTCGATCAGTTCCTCGCAGGCGCGCCGCGAACCGTAGCCGGCGCGGGCGAGCACCTTCTGCAGCCTCTCGCCCTCCTGCTCGGCGCCCGGAAACGTCTTGGGCGTGCCGGTCCGGGGCTTGTTCGCGTAGCGCTCGCGG
This sequence comes from Streptomyces sp. WMMC940, assembly GCF_027460265.1. Lineage (NCBI taxonomy): Bacteria > Bacillati > Actinomycetota > Actinomycetes > Kitasatosporales > Streptomycetaceae > Streptomyces > Streptomyces sp. WMMC940. The sequence goes on along the minus strand of NZ_JAPZBC010000001.1, from coordinate 6,117,353 downwards.
TTGCGCTCCTCGGCACGGGCCTCGTACTCACGGGAACGGGCGGGGGCCGTACGCCCGCCACCGCGCTGCGGGGACTGCTTCGGACCTCCCTTGGCGCCGCCCCGGGCGGCCGCGCCGCGGCCCTTCTTCGGGCCCTCGGACGCCGAGCCCCCGACGTCGTAGCGGCGCTCCTCGGGACGGGGCTTGCCCGCGCGCTTCGGCTTGTCGTCGCGCTGTCCCCCGCTCCTCGACCGGGCGGCGCCCCCACCGGTACCCCGGTAGTCGCCGCGTCCGCTGCTGTTCCTGCCGCTGCTTCGCATCAAAGTTCCGTCGTCGTCGTGTCGTCTGCGTCTGTGTCCGGGGCGTCCGGATCGAACGACGGGACACCCTCCTGGGTCTCGGCCTCGATCGCCTCCGCCTCGGGGAGGAACGGCGCGAGCTCGGGGAGCTCGTCCAGACCGCGCAGGCCCATCCGCTCCAGGAAGTAGTTCGTCGTCCTGTACAGGATCGCACCTGTTTCGGGTTCCGCGCCCGCCTCCTCGACCAGACCGCGCTGGAGGAGGGTCCGCATGACGCCGTCGCAGTTCACTCCGCGCACCGCCGAGACCCGGGAGCGGCTGACGGGCTGCCGGTACGCGACGACGGCCAGCGTCTCCAGGGCGGCCTGCGTGAGCCGGGCCTGCTGACCGTCGAGGACGAAGCGCTCGACGGCGGCGGAGTGCTCGGGACGGGTGTAGAAGCGCCAGCCGCCGGCGACGAGTCGCAGTTCGAAGCCGCGGCCCTGGATCGTGTACTCGTCCGCGAGCTCGCGCAGGGCGTCCGCGACGGCACGGCGCGGCTGCTCGAGGACCTTGGCGAGGTGCTCCTCGGTGGCCGGCTCGTCGACGACCATGAGAACGGCCTCGAGTGCCGGCTTCACGGCAGGCCGGTCCGCCGACGCGTCCCCGTCCCCGGGCGCGGCGGGGGTACGGGTCCCGGGCGCGGCGGGCTGTTCGAGGGCGTCGCTCACGCCTTGTCCTCCATGCTCTCGGGGGTCCGGTCGAACTCGTCCGTGACGTGCGCGCCGGCCTCGCCGCCGGCCCAGGTGATCACCAGTTCCCCCAGGGCGTCCTCCTGGTCCAGGACGACGGCCCTCTCACGATAGAGCTCCAGCAGCGCGAGGAACCGGGCGACCACGGTGAGGGTGTCCGTCACCCCGTCGGTCAACTCCCGGAAGCTCGCCCTGCCGCGCTCGCGCAGCAGGCCGACGACGACCTCGGCCTGCTCGCGCACGCTCACGAGCGGTGCGTGGATGTGGTCCACGTACACCTGCGGCTTCGGCCTGGGCTGCATCGCCTTGACCGCGAGCTTGGCGAAGCCCTCCGCGCCGATGCTGATGACGACGTCGGGAAGCAGCTCGGCGTGGTGGTCCTCCAGGCCGACGGTACGGGGGTACCGCCGCGACTCCTCGTCGAGCCTGCCGCTGAAGATCTCCGCGACCTGCTTGTACGCGCGGTACTGGAGCAGCCGGGCGAAGAGCAGGTCCCGCGCCTCCAGGAGCGCGAGGTCCGCCTCGTCCTCCACCTCGGCGGCCGGCAGCAGCCGGGCGGCCTTCAGGTCCAGCAGGGTCGCGGCGACGACCAGGAACTCGGTGGTCTGGTCGAGGTCCCAGTCGGGTCCCATGGCGCGGATGTGCGCCATGAACTCGTCGGTGACCTTGGAGAGGGCGACCTCGGTGACATCGAGCTTGTGCTTCGAGATCAGCTGCAGCAGCAGGTCGAACGGTCCCTCGAAGTTCGCGAGCCGCACCGTGAACCGCCCGTCGTCGACGGGCTCCGCGACGGTCTCCGCCGTCGGCGCGTCGGGCTCGGCGGCCCCGGCCGGCGCGGCGGCGGGGTCGTGGACCGGGTCGGCGAGGACGGCCATGGAAGCGCCGGCCCCGGATCCGGCCGACGCGCGGGCGCCGGGGGGCGGACCCGCGTCCCGGCCGTCTGCGCCTGCGGGGCGTGCGGGGTCTGCCGGAAGGCCGGCGCCGCGGTCGGCCTCGGCCCGCGCCGGGGCGGACACCGGGATGCGGGTTCCCGGCTCGCCGCCCGCCCCGGCAGTGCCCTCCCGCAGCCGGCCCGGGCCGTACTCGGAGCCCTGGGCGGCGCCTTCCGGGGCCGGTGCAGCGGGGTCGCGGCCCGGCCCCGGGGACTCTCCCCCATCGGCCCGACCGGTGGCCGGGACAGGGGGATCGTTCCCGGAGACCGGCCCACCCGGCGCGGGCGCCTTCGGCGCGCCCCCGCGCGGGCCCGCGGCGCCATCGGGGCCGGTCGAGGGGGTACCAGCAGCATCGGCGTCCTCGTCGGACGCCGCCGGCCCGGCGGCACCGTCATCGGGAACGGGAGCGTGAGGCGGAGCGGAGGCACGAACCGCAGCGGGCTCGTGGGTCGACGCGGTAATGGAGCCGTCGCGCCCGGAAACGGGGCCGTGCCCCGGCTCGCGGCCCGGCCCGGGGGCGGAGGACGCCGCCCCGGGTCCCTCGTCGCCGACCGCACCCCCGTGAGGGGCCCCCGGGGCCCGTCCCGGGCCGGAAGGCGCCCTTCCAGGGCCGTCTGCGCGGCCCGGACCGGCGCCGGGCGCCCGGGGGTCCGGCTCGGCCTCCGTGGGCCGCTCGTGGGCGACGCCGGGTTCCGGTGCGGGGTCCGCCGACGGCGCGGGTGCCGTCCCCGGGCCGCGGCCCAGGGTGCGACGGGGCGGGCGGGCCGGAGGCCGGGGTGCGGCGGGGTCGTTCGGCGGCATCGTGGTCCAGTGAGCGGAAGGAACGTCGCGCGCAGGCTACCCGGTCAGCGACCGCGCAGGCGCCGCACCAGGATGCTCGCGTCGCCCCGGGACTCGAGGTCCGCCAGGACGACCGCCACCGCTTCGCGGACGATGCGCCCGCGGTCCACGGCCAGTCCGTGCTCACCGCGCAGCACCAGCCGCGCGTGCTCGAGGTCCATGAGTTCCTCGGCCGAGACATAGACCGTGATCTTCTCGTCGTGCCGTTCCCGGCCGCTGGGCCGGCGGCTCGCCGCGCGCCCCCGGCGACGCGGGGCGGCGGCCTCCTGCGGGCGGCGCCCCTTCGGCGCGGCCGGCTGGTCGCCGTCCGCCGCGCGGCTCCGCGGCTCCGCGGCTTCCGCCTCACCGGCCGAGGAGTGCTCCTCCGAGGCCGCCGGGGCGCCCGCTCCGGACGACGCCGGCGGTGGGGGCGACGCGGCCGGAGGCGACTCGACCGGGTCGCTCTCACCGGCGGGCGCCGGAACCCGAGCCTCGCCGTTCGCCCCCGCCTGACCCCGCCTCGGGGACGAGGACTGCAGCCCCATGCCCCCGGTCGTACGGAACAGCTCGTCGGCTCCGGGCAGACTCACTCGGCGTGACACCGGGCGAGCACCTCCCTGGCGAGCTGGCGGTAGGCGGCGGCACCGACGGAGTTGGACGCGTACGTCGTGATGGGCTCGCCGGCGACGGTCGTCTCCGGGAAGCGCACCGTGCGCCCGATGACCGTGTGGTAGACGTGGTCGTCGAACGCCTCGACCACCCGCGCCAGCACCTCGCGGCTGTGCACCGTGCGCGAGTCGTACATCGTGGCGAGGATGCCGTCGAGTTCCAGGTCCGGGTTGAGTCGCTCCTGGACCTTCTCGATCGTCTCGGTGAGCAGGGCGACGCCGCGCAGCGCGAAGAACTCGCACTCCAGTGGCACGATCACCTTGTGAGCCGCCGTCAGGGCGTTCACCGTCAGCAGGCCGAGCGACGGCTGACAGTCGATCACGATGTAGTCGTAGTCCTGCATCAGCGGCTTCAGGGCGCGCTGCAGCGTCGACTCGCGGGCGACCTCGCTCACGAGCTGGACCTCGGCCGCCGAGAGGTCGATGTTGCTCGGCAGCAGGTCCATGTTGGGCACGGCGGTCTTCAGCAGGACCTCGTCCGCGGACATGCCCCGCTCCATGAGCAGGTTGTAGACGGTGAGGTCGAGCTCCATCGGGTTCACGCCGAGACCGACCGACAGGGCTCCCTGCGGGTCGAAGTCGACGAGCAGCACCCGGCGTCCGTACTCCGCGAGCGCGGCGCCCAGGTTGATGGTCGACGTCGTCTTGCCGACGCCGCCCTTCTGGTTGCACATCGCGATGATCTTCGCGGGGCCGTGGTCGGTGAGCGGGCCGGGAATCGGGAAGTACGGCAGCGGGCGCCCGGTCGGGCCGATGCGCTCGCGGCGCTGGCGGGCCGCGTCGGGCGCGAGCGTGGCCGCGTACTCCGGATCGGGCTCGTACTCGGCGTCGGGGTCGTAGAAGTGCCCCTCGGGCACCTCGTCGTAGTCGGCGAAGTGGGTGGACTCTCGGCCACTCTCGTTGCCGGCCATGGCGTTCACGTGTTGGCCGTCCATCATCTTCATCGTGTGGGCTGTCGTCGTCATGTGCTGATGAGTCGCGAAGGTACGGACAGCGACGGAGCCGACAGCTTCGGGCCCGGACGCGGGCGCCTGGCCCGGCGTCGGGGGTACCTCCACGCCCATGGGGCGCACCGGGAGCATTCCTGGGCGGCCGCCCCCGGGAGAAAATGTCGACTCATTCACAAGTCGTCTTACCTCCTTGGACGTGACCAGGAAACTTATCGATAGGTCAGCGTGGCACCATGCCGACGGTTGGCGACTCTATGGCGTGTCCCCGGTCCGCAGCAACACAATCCGCCGGACCCGGCCCGATGTGTCGGCAACCGAACACCCCGCTGTCAAGGGTGCACAGCGACCGTTCCGCGCCTTTCGACGGTGTGCGAATCGGTTGAAGGGTTACGTTCAAGGCGAGTTGAGCGAGTGCCCCGCGCCGGCCGGACACGCGTCCGGCCGGACCCTGCTCCTCAAGGTCCGGCCGGATACGTGATGTTGACGACCCCGGTTGACAGGGCGGTCGGTTGTCGACGCGTGTCAGCCGAGCAGCGTGTTCAGCTCGACGGTCTCGAGGCCGTGCGCCTCGGCGACCTCCTTGTAAACGACCTGGCCCTCATGGACGTTGAGGCCCCTGGCCAGCGCCGGGTCGCGGCGGAGCGCCTCGACCCAGCCGTTGTTCGCCAGCGACACGACGTAGGGGAGCGTGGCGTTGGTGAGCGCGTTGGTGGAGGTGTTCGGAACGGCGCCGGGCATGTTGGCGACGCAGTAGAAGACCGAGTTGTGGACCCGGAAGGTCGGCTCGGCGTGCGTGGTCGGACGGGAGTCCTCGAAGCAGCCGCCCTGGTCGATCGCGATGTCGACAAGGACACTTCCCGGCTTCATCCGGGAGACGAGCTCGTTGGTGACCAGCTTCGGCGCCTTGGCGCCGGGGATGAGCACCGCGCCGATGACGAGGTCGGCGTCGAGGACGGCCTTCTCCAGCTCGAAGGAGTTGGACATGACGGCCTTGACCTTCGTGCCGAAGATCCTGTCGGCCTCGCGCAGCTTGTTGATGTCGCGGTCCAGCAGCGTCACCTCGAAGCCCATGCCGACGGCGATCTGCGTGGCGTTCCAGCCGGAGACACCGCCGCCGATGACGACGGCCTTGGCCGGGGTCACGCCGGGAACCCCGCCGGGCAGCACGCCCCGGCCGCCGGCCGGGCGCATCAGGTGGTAGGCCCCGACCTGCGGGGCCAGCCGCCCCGCGACCTCGGACATCGGGGCGAGGAGCGGCAGGGAGCGGTTGGGGAGCTCGACCGTCTCGTAGGCGATGGCGGTGGTGCCGGACTCGATCAGGGCGTCCGTGCACTCCTTGGAGGCGGCAAGGTGCAGGTAGGTGAAGAGGACCTGGTCCTTGCGCATGCGGTGGTACTCCTCCGCGATGGGCTCCTTGACCTTGAGCACCATGTCCGCGGTGGCCCAGACCTCGTCGGCGGTGGGCAGGATCTGCCCGCCCGCGGCGACGAACTCCTCGTCCGTGATCGAGGAGCCGACACCGGCGTTCGCCTCGATGAAGACCTGGTGGCCGTTGCGCACGAGCTCGTGCACGCCGGCGGGGGTGATCGCCACCCGGAACTCGTTGTTCTTGACCTCGCGGGGGATGCCGACCTTCACGTCGATCACGGTCCTTGGCTCAGGGGGATTCTGGTGCAGTTCCATACTTACCCGGATACGCCGGGCGTATCGGATGGACCGGGGCGACACCCGGCAGAGCCAGTCTAATGAAGGACTTCCAGCTGTCTAGCCTTGCAAAGCAAATTTCTCCGAGGACAACACTACGGATTTCGTAGGCCGGAAACATCGCCTCCCAGCAGTCGCTCGGCGGCGGAACGGTGCAGTCCGGCCGCGGCGGAGTCGCCGAGGCGGTCCAGTGTGTCGGCCAGCCGCAGCTGGAGTGCGGCCTGGAGCCGCAGGTCCCCGGCCCTGCGAGCCCAGGCCACGGCCTCCTCGCAGGTGCGCAGCGCCTCCTCCGGGCGTCCCGCGTACTCCTGGACCCGGGCCGCCTCGCTCAACGCCCGCGCATGGCCGGGCAGATCGCCGAGGCGCCGGTATCCGGCCGCCGCCGCGCGCCAGCTGCGCAGCGCCTCCCCGTACCGCCCGGCGTAGGTGTGCACACCGCCCAGCCGGCCGTACAGCCGGGCCTCGTCGGCGCGCTCGCCCCGGGCGAGGCGCTGGGCGAGGGCTCGCCCGTACCAGTCCGCCGCCCGCTCCCAGTCCCCGAGCTCCTGGTAGGCACCGCCTACGGATTCCATCGCCCTGGCGGTGGCGTACGGGTCGTTTCCGCGGCGTCCCGCGTCCAGAGCCGCCCGGTACCGCACCAGCGCCTCCTCCGTCCGGCCCGTCCCGGCATCCAGGTCGGCCAGGTTCAGCAGCGCGGCGGCCTGCTCCCGGTGCAGTTCACGCCGTACGGCCACGTCCAGTACGAGCTGATGGAGCCCGTAGAGCTCAGGGGCGGCCGACTCGGTGCCGCGGTGCGCGACCAGCGCCCGGACCAGCGCGGCGATCAGCCGCCGGGCCAGCGTGTCCAGCTCTCCGTCGGCCACCGCGATCCGGGCGGCCCCGAGCAGCGCGGGCCGGCGCTCCTCCAGCCAGGCCGCGGCGGCCCCGGGGCCGGAGAAGCGCAGGGCGCGCGGCAGTCCGGCGAGCTTCTTGCGGGCCGAGGATCCCTCCGGTTCCGTGACGGCGTGGCAGGACTGCAGCAGCCGTACGGTCCGCTCCAGCATCCGGGCCCGGGCGAGCTGCACCTCGGCGGGCCGCTCCTCCTCGGTCACCAGCGCGTGCAGCAGCGGGGCGAGGCAGGCCGGCACCTCGTACTGCTCGCTCCCCTCCGGCTCGACCGCCTCATCCGCACCGGCGGGCGCGTGCAGCAGCCCGAGCGCGGCGAAGTCCTCCAGGGTCGATCCGGCCGCCGAGACCGAGCAGCCGGCCAGCGCGGAGGCGGTGTGCGCGTCCGCCCGCCCGGCGGGGGCGAGGGCGAGCAGCCGCAGCAGCCTCGCCGCGGACTGCGGGAGCGAGTCGTGCACGAGCCGGAAGGCCCGGGCCAGCGGCCGGGCGCCGACGGGCTCCTCGGGGTCGTCGGGCAGTCCCTTCAGCTGCTTGGTCGCGTCGGCGACGGAGGCCTTGGGGCGGGCCGCGAGCCAGCCGCCGACCAGCAGCATCGCGGCGGGCTGCCCGCCGCACTGCTCGACCAGCGACTCGGCGGCCTGCGGGTCGACGGTGACCCGCACCGAGCCGGTGAAACGGCTCAGCAACTCGATCGCCGACTTGGCGTCCATGCCGCCGATGGTGCACGGCCGCACGTCCGGGATCCCGGTGAGCGGCCCCTGGGAGACGGCGACGACCAGGCACTCGGGGTTGTCGGGCAGCAGCGGGTCCACCTGTTCCGCGTCGGCGGCGTCGTCCAGCACGAGCACGCACCGCCGCACCGCGAGGGCCTCGCGGACCATCTCGGTGAGCAGGTCCTCTTCGGCGCCGGCCGGTGCTCCGACGCCGAGCGTGTCCAGCAGTCCGCGGGCGGTGCGATCGGTGGGGACCGGTTCGCCGCCGGGCTCGCTGAGCCTCGCCCACAGCACCCCGTCCGGGTACTCGTCCGCCAGCCGCCGCGTCAGTTCCGCGGCGAGCGCGGTCCTCCCCGAGCCGGGCCGCCCGGCGACGAGCAGCACCCGGGCGCGAGGCGCCTTGCGCCCGGAGATCGTGTCGAGACCGGCCCGTTCGATGTCGGCCCGCAGCGCCTTCAATTCCCGCTGGCGCCCGATGAATTGCCCACCCACAGGGCCAACGGTCCCATGACCGTGCCGCTCCCCGGACAGGGGCCCTGCCTGCGACGGGCGGTTCTCGGACGAGGGTTCCTCGAAGTCCACCGCCTGATCCGTCACGGGCCACGCTCCCAGTCCGCCACCGTCGAGCCGAACCCGCGCCGGGTGCCCGGGCGGGGCGCTCCGAGCGTAATTCAGGCATCTCGCCGAAACGGGGAGAGCGCGGCGGCACGCGGCGGGAGGATCCCTCGATCGGATGAGCGGATGGTCACACCACCCCTGTGCGCGGTCGCGCGAGGGGCCGGAGGCCACGGCGGCACTCCCCTGCCCGGGAGCGCCGCCCCGACCGTGCGGTGCCTACGCCTCGAACGGGCGGGCGGGCCAGGGGGCCTCGGCGGGGCGGAGGGAGTCCAGGCCGTCGCCGGCGAGGGCGGCCGTGAGCGAGAGGACCCCCACCACCAGGCAGTTGTTGTGCAGATCGCCGGCGAGTACGCCACGCACCAGGTCCTGGAGCGGAACGCGCGCCAGCTCCATGTCCGCCTCCTCCTCGGAGACCTGGAAGCGCTCGCCCTCCGCCTCGGACAGATCACGGGCCAGGAAGATCCGTACGGCCTCGTCGCAGCCGCCCGGCGTGGTGTAGACGTCCGCGAGGACCCGCCAGTCGACCGCCTTGACGTGTGCTTCCTCGTACAGTTCGCGCTGGGCCGCGGTCAGCGGATTCTCGCCGGGGACGTCGAGCAGCCCGGCCGGGATCTCCCAGAGCTTCTGCCGCACCGGGTGCCGGTACTGGCGCAGCACCAGGACCCGGCCGTCCTCGTCGAGCGCCAGGACCGCCACCGATCCCGGGTGCACCTGGTAGTCACGGCGCACGACCGAGCCGTCGGGCATGACCACGTCGTCGGTGCGGACACTCGTCTTGTTGCCCCTGAACGGCGTCGCGGTCGCGGTGACCCGCCACTCCGCGGGGGTGTCCTTGATGGTCATGCGCGTCCTCCCAAACGCCGGAACCGGGGCCGCGGAACCTGTCCCGTTCCGTGCCCCGGCCCACCGTAACGCCTTTGCCTTACTTGCCCGTCTTGTGCCCTGCGCCCGGACCCGCGGTCCTCCGCTCCACGGCCGCCTTCACCAGGCCGGCGAAGAGCGGGTGCGGACGGGTCGGGCGGGAGCGGAGCTCCGGGTGGGCCTGGGTCGCGACCAGGTACGGGTGCACCTCACGCGGGTACTCGACGTACTCCACCAGCTTGTTGTCCGGGGAGGTTCCGGAGAAGACGATGCCCGCCTTCTTCTCCAGCTCCGCACGGTAGGCGTTGTTCACCTCGTAGCGGTGCCGGTGGCGCTCCTCGACGTACGGCTCGTTCGCGTAGACCTCGCGGACGATGGAGCCCTCGGCGAGCTTCGCCGGGTAGAGACCGAGGCGCATCGTTCCGCCGAGGTCGCCCGCGCCCTCCACGTACGCCAGCTGCTCCTCCATCGTGGAGATGACGGGGTGGGCGGTGCCCGCGTCGAACTCCGTGGAGTTCGCGTCGGGGATCTCGGCCAGGTTGCGGGCGGCCTCGATCACGATGCACTGCAGGCCGAGGCAGAGGCCCAGCAGCGGGATCCTGTTCTCGCGGGCGTACTGGATCGCGCCGACCTTGCCGTCGACGCCGCGCTCGCCGAAGCCGCCCGGGATCAGGATCGCGTCCACGTCGCCGAGCTGCTTCTGCGCGCCGGCCGGCGTACGGCAGTCGTCGGACGTGACCCACTTCACCTTGACCCGGGCCTTGTTCGCGAAACCGCCGGCCCGCATGGCCTCGGTCACCGACAGATAGGCGTCCGGCAGGTCGATGTACTTGCCGACGAGCGCGACACTGACCTCATGGTCGGGGTTGTGCACTCGGTCCAGCAGGTCGTCCCAGACCGTCCAGTCCACGTCGCGGAACGGAAGGTCGAGCTTGCGCACGACGTAGGCGTCCAGGCCCTCGGTGTGCAGCACCTTCGGGATGTCGTAGATCGACTTGGCGTCGATGGCGGCGACCACGGCCGCCTCGTCGACGTCGCACATCAGCGAGATCTTGCGCTTGATGGCGGTGGGGACCTCGCGGTCGGCGCGCAGCACGATCGCGTCCGGCTGGATACCGATGTTCCGCAGCGCGGCGACCGAGTGCTGGGTCGGCTTGGTCTTCAGCTCCCCGGACGGCCCGATGTAGGGAAGCAGCGAGATGTGCACGACGAAGACGTTGTCCCGGCCGACCTCGTGGCGGACCTGCCGGACGGTCTCCAGGAACGGCAGCGACTCGATGTCGCCGACGGTGCCGCCGACCTCGGTGATCACGACGTCGACGTCGTCGGTGGCCATACGGCGGATGCGGTGCTTGATCTCGTTGGTGATGTGCGGGATCACCTGGACCGTGTCGCCCAGGTACTCGCCGCGCCGCTCCTTGGCGATCACGGTCGAGTACACCTGACCGGTGGTGACGTTCGCGGAGCCGTCGAGGTCCACGTCGAGGAAACGCTCGTAGTGACCGATGTCCAGGTCGGTCTCGGCGCCGTCGTTGGTGACGAACACCTCACCGTGCTGGAACGGGTTCATCGTCCCCGGGTCGACGTTCAGGTACGGGTCGAGCTTCTGCATGGTGACCCGCAGGCCCCGCGCCTTCAGGAGCGCGCCCAGGCTGGAGGCGGTCAGGCCCTTGCCGAGGGAGGAGGCGACACCCCCGGTGACGAAGATGTGCTTGGTCGTCGTAGATGTCGAGGATCGAGCCGGCATGGCCAAGAGGGGGCTCCCGTGGTCGCGAGGTGGTCGTGCGTAACGGCGCCCCACAGGGAACATCCGGGGATCGCCCGGGGCGCCGTCGCTGCGGTTCGGGGGCCGCCATCCCTAGTGGGGGCACCACCGGTCCACGGGCTACCAGGGTATCAGCGCCCGGGGGAGACTGCTTCCGGCCACACAGGGCATGATGGCCTTCAGCGGGCTCCACCGGGGTTCACCAGGCGCTCACCCGTTCGGCCGCGATGCATTGTCGAGAGCGTCGCGCGGATCACCGGGGTGCGTCGTATCCTGCTCGGACACTTGATTCGGAATATCGCTGCCGAGCCAGGCCGGTGAACGGCACCACCCCCGCCCTTCCCTCACAGTTTCGCCTGGGCGGGACACCCTTCCCGGAGCGAGCTCGTCATCGACCGATTGACCCCCTTGACCGCAGTAAGTGCCACGCTGGGCGGACGTGGCCGTTCGACTGGAGATCCACGTGGCCGGGCGCATCGAGGACTACGCACTCATCGGAGACATGCAGACCGCTGCCCTGGTCTGCCGGGACGGCACCGTCGACTGGCTGTGCCTCCCCCGCTTCGACTCGCATGCCGTCTTCGCAGGTCTTCTCGGCACCGAGGAGCACGGATTCTGGCGCCTCGGGCCGGCGTACCCGGCCGACACCGAGCCGCCCGCGGCCAGCCGCCGCCGCTACCGGGGCGACTCGCTGATCCTGGAATCGGAGTGGGACACGCCACGCGGCACGGTCCGCGTGACGGATTTCATGCCGCCCCGTGACGGCGCACCCCAGCTGATCCGGATCGTGGAAGGCGTCAGCGGGCGCGTGCCCATGCGGTCGGCCCTGCGGATGCGGTTCAGCTACGGCCGGATCGTGCCCTGGGTGCACAAGGTGGACAACCGCACGGTCGCCGTCGCGGGCCCCGACTCGGTGTGGCTGGACACCCCCGCCGACACCTACGGCCAGGACCTGACGACCTACTCCGACTTCACGGTCTCCCCCGGCGACCGGCTCGCCTTCACCATCAGCTGGCAGCCGTCCCACCACCAGCCACCCGCGCTGCCCGACCCCGAGGGGTCGCTGGACGCCACCGAGGACTTCTGGCGCGAATGGGTCGAGCACTGCACGTACCACGGCCCCTACCGGGAGTCCGTGATCCGCTCCCTGATCACCCTGAAGGCCCTCACATACGCGCCCACCGGCGGCATCGTCGCCGCGCCCACCACCTCGCTGCCCGAGGAGATCGGAGGCGTCCGGAACTGGGACTACCGCTACACCTGGCTGCGCGACGCCGCCATCACCCTCTCCTCGCTGCTGCGCACCGGCTACCGCGAAGAGGCCCGGGCCTGGCGCGAGTGGCTGCTGCGCGCCGTCGCCGGCGACCCGGAGAACCTGCAGATCATGTACGGCATCGCCGGGGAGCGGGAGCTCGGCGAGGCGGAGCTGGACTGGCTGCCTGGGTACGAGGGCTCCGCACCGGTACGGGTGGGCAACGGCGCGGCGAACCAGCTCCAGCTGGACGTCTACGGAGAGGTCACCGAGGCCCTGCACCTGGCCCATATGACGGGTCTGTCCCGCAACGACTACGCCTCGGTGCTCCAGCTGAAGCTGATCCGGTACCTGGAGGGCCACTGGGACCAGCCCGACGAGGGCATCTGGGAGGTCCGCGGTCCGCGCCGGCACTTCGTGCACTCCAAGGTCATGGCCTGGGTCGCCGTCGACCGCACGATCAAGCTGATCGAGTCGGGCGACGCGGACGGCCCGCTGGAGCGCTGGCGCGAGCTGCGCGACGAGATCCACCGCGACGTCTGCGAGAAGGGCTACGACAAGGAGCGCAACACCTTCACGCAGTCCTACGGCTCCAAGGAGCTCGACGCCTCGCTGCTGCTCATCCCGCAGATGGGCTTCCTGCCGCCGGACGACAAGCGCGTCATCGGCACCATCGAGGCGATCCAGCGGGAGCTGTCCACACCGGACGGCTTCGTGCTGCGCTACCCGACGGCGGGCGACGAGGCCGGCGTCGACGGGCTCGAGGGCGACGAGGGAGCGTTCCTCGCCTGCTCGTTCTGGCTCGCCGACGACCTGGCGATGATCGGGCGCGTGGACGAGGCACGCCGGCTGTTCGAGAAGCTGCTGTCGCTGCGCAACGACCTCGGCCTGCTCGCCGAGGAGTGGGACCCGAGGCTGCAGCGTCAGGTGGGCAACTTCCCGCAGGCGTTCAGCCACGTCCCGCTGATCGACACGGCGCTGCGGCTCACCGCCTCCGGCGCGTACGGCGGCTGACGCCCCGCCCCCTTCCGCGGATGTGCGCGTCGGGACCGCTCGTACCTACGATGAGAAGGTCCTGTTCGCGCCCCGGAAGGGGGCATCATGGCGCCCCAACCGTTCGCGGAGCCGGCCCTGACGGGACTCCGCGACTCCCTGGCCGGTGAGGCCATCACCCCGGACGACGCCGGTTACGACGAGGCCCGGGCGCTCTTCAACGCGATGATCGACCGGCGGCCCTCGGTGATCGTCCAGTGCGAGTCGGCCGCCGACGTCGCCGCCTCGGTCCGGTTCGCCCGGGACCACGACCTCGAGCTCGCCGTCCGCGGCGGCGGCCACGGCGTCGCGGGGCTGGCGACCACCGACGGCGGCCTCGTGGTCGATCTGCGGCGGATGCACGCCGTCACGGTGGACCCGGATGCCCGGACCGCCCGCGCCGGCGGCGGAGCCACCATGAGCGACCTGGACCGGGCCACCCAGCCGTACGCCCTGGCGACCACGGGCGGACGGGCCTCCACCACCGGACTGGCCGGATTCGCCCTGGGCGGCGGATCGGGCTGGCTGGAGCGGAAGTTCGGCCTCGCCTGCGACAGCCTCGTGGCGGTGGACCTGGTGACGGCCGACGGCGCCGAGGTGCGCGCGAGCGAGGAGGAGAACCCGGAACTGTTCTGGGCGCTGCACGGCGGTGGCGGGAACTTCGGCGTCGCCACCTCGCTGACGCTGCGGCTGCACCCGCTGCCCGCCATGTCCGTGGCGTTCCTGTTCTTCCCGGCGGAGCGCGGGGCCGAGGTGCTCCCCGTGTACCGGGATCTGATGGAGTCCGCGCCCGACGCGATGGGCGGCGGCTTCATCTATCTCACCGGCCCGCCCGAGGACTTCATGCCCGAGCACCTGGTGGGACGCGCCGTGGCCCTGGTGCTGGTCACATACGCCGGCCCGGAGCCGGAGCTGCGCAAGGCCGCCGCGCCGCTGCTCGGCCTCGGCCATGAGGCCGAGATCCTGCAGGAGCTCCCGTACGCCGAGCTCCAGTGCATGATCGACGACCCGCCCGGGCTGCGGAACTACTGGTCGGCGGAGTACCTCCGGGCACTGCCCGACCCGGCGGTGGACGTCTTCTGCGCCCGCGCCGACAGCATGATCGTGCCGTCCAACACCCAGCACATCCTGTTCCCGATGGGCGGGGCACTGCGCCGCGGCGACTCCGGGTGGCCGCTGCCGTGGCGCACCGCGGACTGGGTCCTGCACCCCTTCGCCATCTGGGAGGACCCGGCGGACGACGAGCGCGGACGGCAGTGGGTGCGCGACGCCCGGACCGATGTGAAGCCCTGGTCCGTCGGTCAGGTGTACCTGAACTTCATCGGCGACGAGGGCCGGGAGCGGGTCGTGGCCGGGTTCGGGGCCGAGAACTACCGGCGGCTCGCCGACGTCAAGGCCGCGTACGACCCCGACAACGTGTTCCGGCTGAACCACAACATCAAGCCGGACTGACGGTTGTCCTTCGAACTTTCGCCCAGGTAGCGTCCCGGCAATGGAAACACAGGGCGGGATCACCGTGCAGCAGGCCCTTGAACTGCCTGCGCTGCGCGGCGGACTCCCGGAGGTCGTCGCCGGGGCGGACCGGCTGAACAGCACCGTGCGCTGGGTGCACGCCGGCGAGGTACCCAACATCGCCTCGCTGCTCAAGGGCGGCGAACTGCTGCTGACGACGGGCGTGGCCCTGGGCACCCGGCCCGCGGAGCAGCGGGCGTTCGTGCACCGGCTCGCGGAACGCGGGATCGCGGCGCTGGTCGTGGAACTCGGTCCCCGCTTCACCCGGCTGCCCGCCAGCATCGTCGAGGCCGCCAGGACGGCCGGGCTGCCGCTGATCCAGCTCCATCGCGAGGTCCCGTTCGTCTCGGTGACCGAGGAGGTCCACACCGAGATCGTCAACGGGCACTACGCGCTGCTGCAGCAGGCGGAAGAGGTGTACCGGCAGTGC
Organism: Streptomyces sp. WMMC940; assembly: GCF_027460265.1. Classification (NCBI taxonomy): domain Bacteria; kingdom Bacillati; phylum Actinomycetota; class Actinomycetes; order Kitasatosporales; family Streptomycetaceae; genus Streptomyces; species Streptomyces sp. WMMC940. Next base: position 6,102,203 of record NZ_JAPZBC010000001.1, on the reverse strand, counting down.
ACACGGGCCCTCCTCGAAGGCGGCGGCATTCCCCAAGTGCTGCGCATCCTGGCCGACTTCACCGCCAACCCGGTGTTCCTGGAGGCCGCCGACGGCCGGCTGCTGTACGCGGCGGGCACCGGCACCGGGCCCGCCGCGGCCGATCCGCTCCAGGTGTGGGAGGGGCTGCGCGGGCAGCGGTCGGCGCGGGAGGCGGGGCCGCCGTCCGGATCGGTCCTCGTGGACGTGCCCGGCGGCGGGCACGGGGCCGGGGCGGTACGGGCACGGCTGGTGATGCCGGCCGTGTCCGGACCGCTGCTTCCGGTGCACCGGATGGCGGCCGAGCGCGCGGCCGGGGTGCTCGCGGTCGTCCTCATGCAGGCCCGGCAGGAGGAGGAACTGGCGGCGCGCGGCCGCGGCGACTTCCTCACCGACCTCGCCGAGGGCCGGATCACGGCGGAGGACGCGCCCGCCCAGGCGAGGGTCCTCGGCTTCCGGCCCGGTGACGGCCCGCTGCTGCCGGTGGTGATGCGGCTCGCGCCCGAGCTCTCGCCGTCCGGCAACTGGGCACTGCTGGCCCGGGCGGTACTGGAGGAGCTGGCGTCCGTCGGCGTCCCCGTGCTCCTCGGGGTGCGGCCCGTCGAGGGGCGGGTGCCGCTGCTGCTGGGCCTGCGCTCGGAGTCGGAGCGGACGGCGGTGGCCGACCGGGTCGCGGGGGCGCTGCGCGCCGGCCTGGAGCGGGCCGGGATGTCGGGCCCTGCCCGGGCCGGGATCCATCCCCCGGTCGTCGTCGTGGGCGTCCCCGGCGGCTGGGCGGCGGCCTCGGCCGGACTGCGGCACGCTGCGGAGACTGCGACGGCGGCGCAGGGACTGCCCGACCGGCCGTGGTACGACGCCCGTCGTCTCGACATCGACCTGCTGCTGTGGCGGCTGCGGGACCACCCGGACCTGGCGGCGTTCGTGGACCGCGCGGTCGGCCCGCTCCTGGAGCACGACCGCACGTCGCGCCCGCCGTTGCTGCCCACCCTCCAGACGTTCCTCGCCCATGCCGGCCGCAAGGCCGAGACGGCCCGCGAGCTCCATCTCAACCGCCAGACCCTCTACAACCGGCTGGCCCGCATCTCCGAACTCCTCGGAACGGATCTGGACGACCCGCAGACCGTCCTCGCCCTGTCGCTGGCCCTGCGTGCCCGCCGCCACACGCAGTGAGGGGCCCCGCGGTCCGGCTCCTGAGGGTCCCGGGCGAGCGGGCGCTCCACGGCAGCGGACGTGGGCCGCGGTCAGACCGTACGCGGACCCGGGGGCTGCGTGCGCCTGCGGACACGGGCGCAGCCACACTGCCGCGAAGGGCATGGGCCGCGATCAGACCGTACGCGGACCCGGGGGCTGCGTGAGTTCGTCGTAGATGCTCAGGACCTGGGCGACGGTCTCGTCCTCCGTCGGCCAGGTCGCCGCCTGGGCCCGGCCCGCCGCGGCGAGCAGGCGGCGGCGTTCGGGATCCGCCAGCAGCCGGCTGACCGCGGCGGCGAGGGCGACGGCGTCGCCGTACGGCACGAGTTCGGCGGCCGTGCCCACGAGCTCGGGCGTACCGCCGACCCGGGTCGCCACGAGGGGCACGCCCAGCCGGAGGGCTTCCTGGGCGAGGAGCGAACGGGCCTCCCAACGGCTCGGGAGCAGCGCGAGGTCCGACACCGCCAGCAGTTCGCCGACGTCGTCGCGGCTGCCGAGGAGCCGGACCGGCAGGCCCTCCCGGTCGATGCGCCGCTGCAGCGCGGCACGTTCCCGCCCCTCCCCGGCCACGGCGACCAGCGGAACGGGGTCGAGACCCAGCCACCGGTGGGACGCGTCGAGCAGGGTGCCGTGGCCGCGGCCCGGTTCGAGCCTGCCGACGGCCGTCAGCAACGGCCTTTCGACCGCGCCCAGTTCGGCCCGCACCTTGCTCTCGGGCCGGTCCGGGCCCGGCGGCGGTAGGGCGACCGGGGCGAGCCGGGCGTCGCGTGCACCACGGCTCCGGGCGCGGTCCACCAGCTCGGACGAGGTACCGAGCACGACGGCCGCGGCCCTCACCACCCTCCGCTCCAGCATGCGCAGCACCCTGCCGCGCGCGCCCGCGCCCTGGCTCCGGGTGTGCCAGGTGACCACCAACGGCACGCGCTGCCCGCTGATCGCCAGGGCGGTCCGCACCGCGGCGTCGAGACCGTGCGCGTGGACGACGTCCGCTCCCGCGCACACCGTGCGGAGCGCGCCGACCGACGCGGGGTCGCTGCGGCGCGGCACGGGCACGAAGTGCGCCCCGGCGCCGAGGAAGTCGTATTCGTGCTCCAGGGGTGCGGGCGCGCACACGGTCACCCCCACTCCCCGCGCCACCAGGCCCCCGGCCAGTGACCTGACGTGAGCGCTGCTGCCCGCGCTGCCGCCGCCCAGTACCTGGACCGTACGCAGCTGTGTCACGCGCCAAGGATGCCAGTCCGTACGCACGTTCCGGCACCGCCGGGATGTCGTTCCCGTGTCCGGGGCCGCAACAGCCCCGGTCGGATCACCCACACGGGTGAGCGCACACCGGCGGTCGTCCGCTCGCCCGAAGCGGCTCGGCGACTGCGTTTGCCGGGCGGGGAACGGTTGCTCCCGGGCTCCTCGGCGTGCGTAGGGCGTCATTGGTGTGCTCTCACCGCGCACGCCGCCGTACGCGCGCCCGCAACGCGCCCGTACACCACCCGGGTGACGGCCACAGCGCCCTGCGAGAAGCCGGGTCCGCACCGGGCACCCGTACACGGTCCCGTCACGGCCCGCCCGGAACCCGTGCGCGGTCGGGGAGAGTCGCACGACGGCCGCGACGGCCGCCCGGCGGAGCCACGCCGCGCGACTTCCCCTCCGGTCGGTCGCCGGTGCCACGAGCCACCGGACGTGCCCGGTCCCGCCCGTGCGCTCAGACCTCCGCGCGCGCCGTCGCCAGCAGCTCCTCGGCGTGTGCCCGCGCCGTCTCCGAGTCCTCCTGCCCGGCGAGCATCCGGGACAGCTCGCGCACCCGGTCCTCGCCCTCCAGGACGGTGACGCCGGACCGGGTCACCGATCCGTCGTTGGTCTTCTCGACCAGCAACTGCCGGTCGGCGAACGCCGCCACCTGCGGCAGGTGGGTCACCACGACCACCTGCGCGGTCCTCGCGAGCTTGGCGAGGCGCCGTCCGATCTCCACCGCGGCCTTGCCGCCGACGCCCGCGTCGACCTCGTCGAAGAGGTACGTCGGCACCGGGTCGGTCCCCGCGAAGACGACCTCCACCGCCAGCATCACGCGCGAGAGCTCTCCGCCGGACGCGCCCTTGGCGATCGGCCGCGGCTGGGCACCCGGGTGCGGGGCGAGCAGCAGCTCGACCTCGTCGGCGCCGGACGACGTGTACGCCACCGTGCGCCCGTTGACCTCGACACCCTCGGGGTCGCCGGTCTGCCGGATGTCGATCGTGACGCGCGCGTGCGGCATGGCGAGATGCGCCAGCTCCGCCGTCACGGCCTCCGCGAAACGATCCGCCGCCGCCGTACGGGCGTCGGTCAGCGCCTGGGCGAGGCCGGACAGTTCGGCGCGCAGCGCGTCGCGTTCCGCCGTCAGCTCGCCGATCCGGTCGTCGTCGCCCTCCAGCTCGGTGAGCCGGCCGGCACCCTCCTCGGCCCAGGCCAGGACGGCGTTGACGTCCTCGCCGTACTTGCGGGTGAGCGCGCCGAGCGCGGCGCGCCGTTCCTCGACCGCCGCGAGCCGCAGCGGATCGGCGTCGAGGTTGTCGGCGTACCCGGCGAGTTCGCCCGCGACATCGGCGAGCAGGATGGAGATCTCGCCCATCCGGTCGGCGAGCGCGGCCAACGCCGGGTCGTGGGACCGGACGGCCTCCAGGGCCCGGCCGGCACCGGCGACGAGCGTGGTCGCGTCGACGCCCTCGGGGTCCTCCGGGTTCCCGGCGAGCGCCGCGTGCGCCACGGAGGCGGCGGAGGCCAGGGCCTCGGCATGTCCGAGCCGCTCGGCCTCGGCGGCCAGCTCCACGTCCTCGCCGGCCCGCGGCTCGACGGCCGCGACCTCGTCCAGTCCGAAGCGCAGCAGATCGGCTTCCTGGGCGCGCTCACGGGCGCGGGTGGTCAGCTCGGCCAGCTCGGCGGAGACGGCCTTCAGCCGGCGGTACGCGGCCGCGTACTTGGCGTGCGGCCCCGCTACCGCGTCACCCGCGTACCGGTCCAGGGCCTGCCGCTGGCGAGCGGCCTTGAGAAGCCCCTGCTGGTCGGTCTGCCCGTGCACGGCGACGAGCTCGTCCGCCAGCTCGGTCAGCATGCCGACCGGCACCGAGCGCCCGCCGAGGTGCGCCCGGGAGCGGCCCTCCGCGGAGATCGTGCGGCTGATCAGCAGCGCGCCGTCGTCGAGTTCGGCGCCGGCCTCCTCGGCCCGTACCGCCACGGGCGCGCCCGTGGGCACGCTGACCCGCCCCTCCACGACCGCCGACTTCGCGCCGATCCGTACGAGGGCCGGGTCGGCGCGCCCGCCGAGCAGCAGCCCGAGGCTGGTGACGACCATGGTCTTGCCCGCTCCGGTCTCACCGGTGACCGCCGTGAACCCCGGCGACAGCTCGACGACGGCGTCGTCGATGACCCCGAGCGACCGTATCCGCATCTCCTCCAACACGGAGAAGACCTTACGAGGTCCGGGGCCGGGTGTGCGACGGCCCCCGCCTCCCGGGTCCTCAGCCGCAGGTCGGCGCGACCGTCATCACCCGTGGGGGTGGCCTCGGCGCCCCGCGCGCGTCACCCGCCGCGGGCTCCACCACGCGCCACCACAGCGCCCGCCGACCGCCGCGCGACCGCACCGTGCTCACCTCACGCGTCGCCGTGCGGCACACGACGGCGCTCGCGCCGAGCGCCGCCCACCCGCCGACCGCCGCGCGACCGCACCGTGCTCACCTCACGCGTCGCCGTGCGGGGCGCCCCGCCAGCCCGAGACCGGCAGCGCGAACTTCGCCACCAGCCGGTCCGTGAACGAGGCGTGGTGCAGCCGGGCCAGTCGAACCGGTACCTCGCCGCGCCGCACCTCCACCCGGGCCGCGGCCGGCAGCTCCACGGCGCGGCGCCCGTCACACCACAGCACACCGTGCGGAGTGTTCGGCTGCACCTCGACCGCGAGCACCGACGACGGTGACGTGACCAGGGGCTTCGCGAACAGGGCGTGGGCGCTGATCGGCACCATCAGCAGCGCCTCGACCTCTGGCCACACCACCGGCCCGCCCGCCGAGAACGCGTACGCGGTCGACCCCGTCGGCGTGGCGCACACGATGCCGTCACAGCCGAAGCCGGTCACCGGCCGACCGTCGATCTCCAGGACGACCTCGAGCATCCGCTCCGGCGAAACCTTCTGCACGGCCGCCTCGTTCAGCGCCCAGTCACGGTGCACGACGTCGCCGTTGCGGCGGACGACCACGTCGATCGTCATGCGCTCCTCGACCTCGTACTCCCGGGTCACGACCCGGTCGACGACCTTGTCCAGGTCGTCCCGCTCCGCCTCCGCGAGGAACCCGACCCGTCCCAGGTTGACCCCGAGCATCGGGACCCCCGAGGCACGGGCGAACTCGGCCCCGCGCAGCAGCGTCCCGTCGCCGCCGAGCACGATGAGCAGCTCGCACCCGTCGAGCACCTCCGGCGTCGCCTCGGGCACGGTCTCCACCGACTGCGGCAGCGGGAGGTCGGCGGCCTCGAAGGCGAGCACCCGCACCCCGATCCCCGCGCGCAGCAGGCCCTGGACGACGAGTTCGGCGCTGCGGATCGCCGCGGGCCGGCCGGTGTGGGCCAGCAGGAACACGGTACGGGTCCGTGTCCGCGCGTCCATGGTGGTCTGGCTGGTATCGGTCAACGCGGCCCCTCCGCCACTGCGCGCTCGACATCCACCGGATCGAGCTCCGGTGCCCCGGCCCGGAGCCAGAGAAAGTACTCGACATTGCCCGAGGGTCCCGGCAGCGGACTCGCGGTCACTCCCAGCACACCGAGCCCCAGCTCGCCCGCCCGGCGCGCCACGGTCCGCACCGCCTCGGCACGCAGCTCCGGGCTGCGGACCACTCCGCCGCTGCCGAGGCGCTCCTTGCCGACCTCGAACTGCGGCTTGACCATGAGGACGAGATCGGCACCGGGGGCCGAGCAGCGCACCAGCGCGGGCAGCACCAGGCCCAGCGGAATGAACGACAGGTCCCCGACGATCAGGTCCACCGCCTCTCCGTCGATCGCCTCCAGGGTCAACTCGCGCACATTCGTACGGTCCTTGACCGTCACCCGTTCATCGCTCCGGAGAGACCAGGCGAGCTGGCCGTAGCCGACGTCGACGGCGACGACATGGGCGGCGCCCGCCCGCAGGAGCACGTCGGTGAAACCGCCGGTGGAGGCCCCCGCGTCCAGCGCCCGCCGTCCCTCGGTCCTCAGTCCTTGGGGAACGAAGGCCGCGAACGCGCCGGCGAGCTTGTGGCCGCCCCGCGAGACGTACTCGGGGTCGTCTTCGTCCTGGGCGACGACGATGGCGGCACTGGTCTCGACCTGGGTGGCGGGCTTGCCGGCGGTGTTGCCGCCGACGGTCACCCGCCCCGCCGCGATCAGCTGGCTCGCGTGCTCGCGCGAGCGGGCGAGCTTGCGGCGTACCAGCTCGGCGTCGAGACGGCGGCGTGCCACTCCTGCCACGTTCGGTTCAGCTCCTGTGGTCGTACGATTCGTCCGGTCGGGCGTCCAGCGCGGTCAGCGTGGAGCGGAGCCCTCGGTGTACATCCTCGTACACCTCCAGATGGCCGTCCGCCGGGAGGTGGTCGGCATCGGCCAGCCGCTCGAGGTGCGCGTCGACCTCCGCGTGACCGGTGGGGACGCGCTCGACGCCCAGGGGTGCGGGGGCGGCCGGGTCGTACGGCTCCTCGGCCACGGCCGCGGCCGGGACGGCCGCCCCGGTGACCTCCTCGCCGGCCGGCCCGCCGTCGCCGCCGGCGGGCACGCGCCCCGCCGCCGGGCCGGGAACCGGGAACGGCGCCACGGGCCCGCCGGGCGCCGTCCCGGACGCCTCGTGCGCCGTCCGGGACGCTTCGATCGAGTCGCTCATGCCCAGACGCTACCGCGAAGCCCTGGGGTACCGTCGATCACAATGGCGACGACAGAGGAGTGCCGCGGCGCACTCGACAGACTTTCGGACAATCTCGCGAAGGCGGACGGGGACGTGCGCAGCGCGGCCGCGCTCGACCGTTCCCTGAGCTGCCACATCAAGGACCTGGACGTCACCTTCACCGGGCGCCTGACGGCGGGCCGGATCGCGGTCCTGGACACGCTCGACGGCCCCCCGGCGGAGAAGGCCGACATCCGACTGGCGATGACCGGCGACGACCTGGTGGCGATGGTCGACGGGCAACTGAACTTCGCCAAGGCCTGGGCCTCGGGCCGGGTCGGGCTCGAGGCGGGCTTCCGCGATCTGCTGCGCCTGCGGGCGCTGCTGTGACGGCGGCGGCCTGACGCCCCCCGTCACGGTCACGGCGTCTCAGGGCGCCGCCGGGGTCGCACCGGGCGCCGCGCCGGAGGCAGAGGGCTGGGAGGCGTCCAGGACGGCCCTGCCGCGCCGGGCCAGCGGCACCACCAACGGCGTACCCGTCTCCGGGTCGTCGATCACCTGGGCGCGGACCCCGAAGACCCGCTCGACGAGCTCGGCGGTGACCACCTCGCCGGGCGCGCCCTCGGCGGCGATCCTCCCGTCCCGCATCGCGATCAGATGGGTCGCGTAACGCGTGGCCTGGTTGAGGTCGTGCAGCACGGCGACGAGCGTGCGGCCCTGGGTCTCGTGAAGCTCGGCGCAGAGGTCGAGGATCTCCAACTGGTGCTGGATGTCGAGGAAGGTGGTCGGCTCGTCGAGCAGCAGCAGCGGCGTCTGCTGCGCGAGCGCCATCGCGATCCACACGCGCTGGCGCTGTCCGCCCGACAGTTCGTCCACGTAGCGGTCCGCGAGTTCGGCCACCCCGGTCGCGGCCATCGACTCCTGGACGATCCGCTCGTCCTCCGGCGACCACTGGCGCAGCAGGCCCTGGTGCGGGTACCGGCCGCGGGCCACCAGGTCCCCGACCGTGATGCCGTCCGGCGCCACCGACGACTGGGGCAGCAGGCCGAGCGTCCGGGCGACCTTCTTCGCGGGCATCGAGTGGATCGTCTGCCCGTCCAGCAGCACCCGGCCCCGAGTGGGCCTCAGCATCCGCGAGAGCGCCCGCAGCAGCGTGGACTTGCCGCAGGCGTTCGGGCCGACGATGACCGTGAACGAGTTGTCGGGTATCTCGACGGAGAGTTCCTCGGCGATCACCCGCCGGTCGTAGGCGAGGGTGACCGATTCCGCGGTGAGGCGCTGCATGGACGTACTCCTGGGCTTGTTCTCGGTCTGGTGCGGGTCCGCGCTCGTACGCCCGGCGACGGCCGTCACATCCGGCCCGCCTTGCGCTCGGTGACGAGCAGCCAGAGCAGGTAGACGCCGCCGAGCACCCCGGTGACGACACCGACCGGGAGTTGACGGTCGCCGAACGCCGAGGTGGCGACCCAGTCGGCGACGACCAGCAGGGCGGCGCCCATCACCGCGCTCGCAGCGACGTTCGGACCGGGCGAGCGCGTCAGCCGGCGTGCGAGCTGCGGGGCGCTCAGCGCGACGAAGACGATCGGACCGGCCGCCGCCGTGGCGACCGCGGTGAGCAGCACCGCGGAGCCCATGAGCACGGCCCGGGTCCGTTCCACGCGGATCCCGAGCGCGTACGCCGCGTCGTCACCCATCTCCAGCATCCGCAGGGGACGCCCGTACGCCAGCGACAGCGGCACGAGCACCGCGCAGACGGCGAGCAGCGGCCAGAACTGGCTCCAGTCGCGGCCGTCGAGCGAGCCCGTCATCCACACGACGGCGCGGGTGGCGTCGACGAGGTTGGCCTTGGTGATGAGGTAGTGGATGGCGCCGGTGAGCATCGCGGCGATACCGATGCCGATCAACACGAGCCGGTAGCCGTGGACACCCCGCTTCCAGGCGAGGAGGTAGACGACGGCGCCGGTCACCAGCCCGCCGACGATCGCGCCGCCCGCGGTGGCGAAGGCGTCGCCCTTGAACAGCACGATCACCGTCAGCGCGCCGACGGTCGACCCCTGGCCGAACCCGAGCACGTCCGGACTGCCCAGCGGATTGCGCGAGATGGACTGGAAGAGCGCCCCGCCGACCGCGAGCGCCGCGCCGACCAGCAGCGCCACCAGGACCCGCGGCAGCCGCACGTCCCGGATGATGAACTCCTGTGCGGGCGTGCCGTCGCCCAGCAGGGTGGCGACGACCTCGCCGGGCGTCATCGGGAAGTCGCCGCTGCCGACGAGCACGACCGCTACGGCCAGCGCGGCGGCCAGGAGCAGCAGGACGACGAGGGCCGCCCTCGGGTCCACGCGTACGGACAGCCCGCCCGGGGTGCGTATCGCCTTCACGGCCTTCACAGCTGCGCCATCCTCCTGCGCCGTACGAGATGGATGAACACGGGTCCGCCGATGAACGCGGTGACGACGCCGACCTGCAGCTCCGAGGGACGGGCGACCACCCGGCCCACGACGTCCGACCCGAGCAGCAGCACGGGCGACAGCACCGCGGCGTACGGCAGGATCCATCGCATGTCGGGGCCGGTGATGGCCCGGACGAGATGAGGGACCATCAGCCCGATGAAGACGATGGGCCCGCAGGCGGCGGTCGCCGCCCCGCACAGCAGGGTCACCGCGACCATGGCGAGCACCCTGGTCCGGGTCAGATGGGCACCCAGCGCACGGGCGGTGTCGTCGCCCATCTCCAGTGCGTTGAGAGGCCGCGCGATCAGCAGGGCCAGCACCACCCCGGCGCCGATGAAGGGCGCCACCTTCCCGATCGTCGCGGGGTCGGCCGAGGCGAGCGAGCCGACGGTCCAGAAGCGCAGCCGGTCCAGGGCCGCGGAGTCCAGCAGTTGTACGGCGTTGACGTAGCCGAACAGCGCGGCCGTGGCGGCCGTACCGGCGAGGGCGAGCCGTACCGGCGTGGCGCCGCGGCTGCCGCCGAGCACGTACACGACCACCGAGACCACGCCGGCGCCGAGGAAGGCGAACCACACGTACTCGGTGATCGAGGTGACCCCGAGGAAGCTGATGGCGGTGACGACCGCGGCGGCCGCGCCCGCGTTGACCCCGAGCAGACCGGGCTCGGCGAGAGGGTTGCGGGTCAGCGCCTGCATCACCGCGCCGGCGAGACCCAGGGCGACGCCCACCAGCAGGCCGAGCACGGTGCGCGGCACCCGGACGTCGCGGATCACCACGTCGTTGCCCGTGCCGGAGTTCTGGAAGAGCCCGTGCCACACATCGGCGACCGGTACCGCCTTGGCACCTGTCGCGATGCTCGCGACACAGACCAGCAGCAGGACACCGACGGCGAGCAGCAGGCCGGCCGCGCGCAGCGCGTGGCGCTTGCGCGGTTCGGGCGCGGCTGGCGCGGCCGTCCGGGCCGCGCTCTGTTCGGGGGGACTGTCGACCAACACGCGGTTAGGTTAGCCTACCCTCCCAATTCGCTTCGATCGGGGCGGCTTCGATCACGGAGCCGCCGGAACCCCGGCCCACCGGCCCTTCGCCGCGCGGCCGTTCACCAGCCGAGCCGGGCGAGCGCCTTCCCCGCCTCCGGGGACCCGGCCCCGTCCGCCGCGTGCGTCCACGCCGCGGCGCACAACGCCCTCAGTCCGTCCAGCTGTTGGCCGTCCCCCTCGATCACGAGCGCGCCGTCCCGCACGGAGGCCGTCCAGCCGCCGCAGACGAGACCGTCCCCCGATGAGGCGGGCTCCACCTCGGGCTGTCCGGTGAGCAGCCCCCGCAGGTCCGCGTCGACGTAGGTCGGACGGTGCCTCGGCTCCGCCCGCAGCAGCTGCGCCGGGTCCGTCACCCCGGTCAGCACGAGCAGCGAGTCCACCCCTCCGTTGAACGCGCCCTCGATGTCGGTGTCGAGACGGTCGCCCACCACCAGCGGCCGTTCGGCGCCCGTCCGCAGGATCGTCTCCCGGTGCATCGGGGGCAGCGGCTTCCCCGCGACCTGCGGCACACCACCGGTCGCGATCCGGACGACCTCGACCGCCGCGCCGTTCCCCGGCGCGATCCCGCGGGCACTCGGGATCGTCAGGTCCGTGTTGGAGGCGAACCACGGCACCCCGCGTGCTACCGCGTACGACGCCTCCGCGAGCCTCCCCCACGCCAGCTCGGGCCCGCCGTACCCCTGGACCACGGCGGCCGGATCGTCGTCGGCCGAGTCCACCGGCTCCAGACCGCGCTCGCGCAGCGCCACCCGCAGCCCCTCGCCACCGATGACGAGCACCCGGGAACCCGCCGGGACCTGCTCGGCGATCAGCCGGGCCACGGCCTGCGCCGAGGTGATGACGTCCCCCGCCTCCGCAGGCACGCCCAACTCGGTGAGATGCCGGGCCACCGCGTCCGGCGTCCGCAGGGCGTTGTTCGTGACGTACGCCAGATGCATCCCGCCGGCACGCGCGGTCTCCAGCGACTCCACCGCGTGCGCAACCGCCTCCCCGCCGGCGTACACCACTCCGTCGAGATCGAGCAGAGCCGTGTCGTACACCTCGTTCAGCGCCCGCGCGCTGCCGCCCGGCCTGGTCCTGCCCTGCTCGCCCATGCTGGTCCGCTCCTCACTCCCGGCTCCCGGCCCACCCGGCCGGTGCCGTCGATCGGTGGCGCGTCGCGATCGCCGCGCACTCCCCCGATCATCGCGCATCGCGCCGGACACATACGATGCACCAATGAGCGCGCGAGGTGGCAGGGCGGCCGAAGGTCTGCACATGGTCCCGTTCCGTGGACTGCGATACGTCCCCGAGCGGGTCGGCAGTCTTGCCGCGGTCACCTCGCCCCCCTACGACGTCGTCGTACGGCCCGACGGGCTGCACCACCTCGAGTCCGCGGACCCGTACAACATCGTCCGGCTGATCCTCCCCCAGGCGGCGACCGCCACCGAACGCCACGAGCAGGCGGCCGAGACCCTCGACCGCTGGGTCGCCGAGGGCGTCCTGGCCCCCGACCCGCAGCCCGCGCTGTACGTCTACGAACAGCACAGGGGCGTCATCCTTCAGCGCGGCATCATCGGGGCGCTGACGCTGTCCGCCCCGGAGGAGGGCGTCGTCCTCCCCCACGAGGACGTGATGCCGCACGTGGTGGCCGACCGCACGGCCCTGATGCGCACCACCGGCGCCAATCTCGAACCCCTGCTGCTCACCTACCGCAGCGAGGGGCCCGCGAACGGGGCGAGCGCCGTCATCGAGCGCGTCATCCACGAAGAACCCCTGCTGTCGACGACGACCGAGGACGGCTTCAGCCACCGCCTCTGGTCGGTCACCGACGCCGGGGACCTCGCGGACATCGCATCCGACCTCGCCTGCCAGCAGGCCCTCATCGCCGACGGCCACCACCGCTGGGCGACCTACCTCCGGCTGCGCGACGAGCAGGCCGCGCCCGGCGCCTGGAGCTACGGCCTGGTGCTGCTCATCGACACCGCCCGCTATCCCCTGCAGGTACGCGCCATCCACCGGCTGCTCAACCGACTGCCGGTCGGGGACGCGCTCGCGGCCGTCGACGGCCTCTTCCGCGTCCGCGAGATCGAAGGGCGGCTGTCGCACGCGCTCGGCGCCCTGGCGGAGGCCGTCGGCGAGGGCAACGCGTTCGTCCTCGCCGGGGACGGCAGCTTCCATCTGATCGACCGCCCCGACCCGGCGCTCCTGGAGCGCACGGTACCGGCCGACCGGCCGGACGCCTGGCGCCGGCTCGACGCGACCGTCCTCCACGCCACCCTGCTGGAGCGGATCTGGAACATCCCGGACTCGCCCGAGGAGATCACCTACATCCACGACACCGAGGCGGCGGTCATCCAGGCCGAACGCCGGGGAGGTACGGCCGTCCTCATGCATCCGGTGCGCGAGGAGGTCGTACGGGACCTGGCCCGGCAGGGCGTCACGATGCCCCGCAAGTCGACGTCCTTCGGCCCGAAACCGGCGACGGGCCTGGTGCTGCGCAGCCTGAGCCTGGACTGAGCACGCACGGACCGGAACACGAAAGGCCCGGCCCCCGAGCGGTTCCGCTCGGGGGCCGGGCCCCGGTGTCGTCCGCGTACGCACCCGTGGGGGCGCGACAGTCGGATCAGGCCTCGTCGCCGTCGTCCTCGACGTGCACATCGCTCTCGCCGCGTGCGGAGCTCTCACGTGCGGAGCTCTCTCCCCCGGACTCGGGGGTGGCGCTGTCGCCGGGGCGGGCCTCGCCCGTCTCACCGCCCGCCTCGGCGTCCTTCGCGGCTCCGGCCTCCTCCGCCGCGGCTCCGGTGTCGGTGTCGGTGTCGTCGACCAGCGCGTCGACGAACTCCACGCCGTCCAGCTCGGCGAGCCGGTCGGAGGCGTCGGTCGAGCCGTCCTTGTCCGCCTCGACTGCCTTCGCGAACCACTCGCGCGCCTCGGGCTCCCGATCGGCGGCCAGCAGGGCGTCGGCGTAGGCGTACCGAAGTCGCGCGGTCCACGGCTGCAGCGCGTTCGACGCCAGTTCGGGGCTCTGAAGCGTCACGATGGCCGCGTCCAGCTGCCCCATGTCCCGACGGGCACCCGCCGCGACGAGCCGCATCTCGACCTGACCCGCCTTGTCGAGCCTCTGCACCTCCGCCTCGCCGGCCATCGCCAGTGCCCGCTCGGGCCGGCCCATGCCACGCTCGCAGTCGGCCATGACGGGCCAGAGCTCGACACCGCCGGTCATCCGGCGCGCGGCACGGAACTCCGCCAGCGCCTCCGAGTACCGCTGCGTCGCGTACGCGGCGAAGCCGGCGGCCTCACGCACCGCTGCCACCCGGGACGCGAGCCGCAGCGCCACCCGCGAGTAGCCGTATGCCTGCTCCGCGTCCTCGTCGATCAGCCGCGCGACCATGACCAGGTTCCTCGCGACGTCCTCGGCGAGTGTCTTGGGCAGGCTCTGGAGTTCCTGCCGGACGTCCTTGTCGATCTCCTCACCGGTGACGTCCTCGGGGATCGGCAGCCGCTTGATCGGCTCCCGGTCCCGCTCACGCCCGCGGTCGTCCCGTCGGTCGTCGCGGCGCCCGTACCCCCCACGGTCGTCACGGCCCCGGTAGCCCCCACGGGACCGGTCGTCGCGCCGGTCGTCCCGACGCGGACCACGCGGCCGGTCGTCACGGCGGAAACCGCCACGGTCGTCGTCGCGGCGCGGACCACGATCATCACGCCGCCCGTAACCGCCGCGGTCGTCGTCGCGGCGCGGACCACGGTCATCACGCCGCGGACCGCCGTAACCACCACGATCATCACGCCGCTCATCACGACGGAAACCGCCACGGTCATCGTCGCGGCGCGGACCACGATCATCACGCCGCCCGTAACCGCCGCGGTCGTCGTCGCGGCGCGGACCACGGTCATCACGCCGCGGACCGCCGTAACCACCACGATCATCACGCCGCTCATCACGCCGCCCGTAACCGCCGCGGTCGTCGTCGCGGCGCGGACCACGGTCATCACGCCGCGGACCGCCGTAACCACCACGATCATCACGCCGCTCATCACGACGGAAACCACCGCGGTCGTCATCACGACGCGGACCACGCGGCCGGTCGTCACGGCGGAAACCGCCACGGTCGTCATCACGACGCGGACCACGATCATCACGCCGCCCGTAACCGCCACGGTCGTCGTCGCGGCGCGGACCACGATCATCACGCCGCGGACCGCCGTAACCACCACGATCATCACGCCGCTCCTCACGACGGAAACCACCGCGGTCGTCACGACGCTCATCACGACGACCGTGGGCCCGTTCGTCGCGGGGGAAGCGACCGTCGCGGCTGTCGTCCCGCCGGTCGTCACGCCGCTCGTCACGGCGTCCGTAGCCACGGTCGTCGCGAGGGAACGCCCCCCCACGGTCGCGGTCGTCGCGACGGAACCCACCACGGTCGTCGCGACGGTGGCTGCTCCCACGGCTGTCGTCCCGACGTGGGCCCCCGCGATAGCCGCCCCGGTCGCCGCCACCGTCTCGGCGACGCGGCTCGCGCTCAGGACGATCGTCGGCTGAGTTGGTGGGCATCGGTGAGGCTCCTGTCTTCGAGTACCGCAGTCAATTCTCGCGCAGCCGGCTGACCGACGCGCTTCGGGGAAAGCACACAAAACAAAAAGGACCCGTGGTCCCAGCTGAACGCTGGGACCACGGGTCCTGAAAGATTGTTCGGCGGCGTCCTACTCTCCCACAGGGTCCCCCCTGCAGTACCATCGGCGCTGAAAGGCTTAGCTTCCGGGTTCGGAATGTAACCGGGCGTTTCCCTAACGCTATGACCACCGAAACCCTATCGGGTTCGAGCGAACAAGCACACTTTTCAATTGATCAAGTGGATCTGGTTCGACCGGTGCGACTGTTCGCAACCCGGGAACCACACAGTGGACGCGAGCAACTGAGGACAAGCCCTCGGCCTATTAGTACCGGTCAACTCCACCAGTCACCTGGCTTCCATATCCGGCCTATCAACCCAGTCGTCTACTGGGAGCCTTACCCCATCAAGTGGGTGGGAGTCCTCATCTCGAAGCAGGCTTCCCGCTTAGATGCTTTCAGCGGTTATCCCTCCCGAACGTAGCCAACCAGCCATGCCCTTGGCAGGACAACTGGCACACCAGAGGTTCGTCCGTCCCGGTCCTCTCGTACTAGGGACAGCCCTTCTCAAGACTCCTACGCGCACAGCGGATAGGGACCGAACTGTCTCACGACGTTCTAAACCCAGCTCGCGTACCGCTTTAATGGGCGAACAGCCCAACCCTTGGGACCGACTCCAGCCCCAGGATGCGACGAGCCGACATCGAGGTGCCAAACCATCCCGTCGATATGGACTCTTGGGGAAGATCAGCCTGTTATCCCCGGGGTACCTTTTATCCGTTGAGCGACGGCGCTTCCACAAGCCACCGCCGGATCACTAGTCCCGACTTTCGTCCCTGCTCGACCCGTCGGTCTCACAGTCAAGCTCCCTTGTGCACTTACACTCAACACCTGATTGCCAACCAGGCTGAGGGAACCTTTGGGCGCCTCCGTTACCCTTTGGGAGGCAACCGCCCCAGTTAAACTACCCATCAGACACTGTCCCTGATCCGGATCACGGACCCAGGTTAGACATCCAGCACGACCAGAGTGGTATTTCAACGACGACTCCACCTGAACTGGCGTCCAAGCTTCACAGTCTCCCACCTATCCTACACAAGCCGAACCGAACACCAATATCAAACTGTAGTAAAGGTCCCGGGGTCTTTCCGTCCTGCTGCGCGAAACGAGCATCTTTACTCGTAGTGCAATTTCACCGGGCCTATGGTTGAGACAGTCGAGAAGTCGTTACGCCATTCGTGCAGGTCGGAACTTACCCGACAAGGAATTTCGCTACCTTAGGATGGTTATAGTTACCACCGCCGTTTACTGGCGCTTAAGTTCTCAGCTTCGCCCCACCGAAATGGAGCTAACCGGTCCCCTTAACGTTCCAGCACCGGGCAGGCGTCAGTCCGTATACATCGCCTTACGGCTTCGCACGGACCTGTGTTTTTAGTAAACAGTCGCTTCTCGCTGGTCTCTGCGGCCACACCCAGCTCACACTGCAAGAGTGATCACCAGACGTGGCCCCCCTTCTCCCGAAGTTACGGGGGCATTTTGCCGAGTTCCTTAACCATAGTTCACCCGAACGCCTCGGTATTCTCTACCTGACCACCTGAGTCGGTTTAGGGTACGGGCCGCCATGAAACTCGCTAGAGGCTTTTCTCGACAGCATAGGATCATCCACTTCACCACAATCGGCTCGGCATCAGGTCTCAGACACATGTCACGCGGATTTGCCTACGCGACGTCCTACACCCTTACCCCGGGACAACCACCGCCCGGGCTGGACTACCTTCCTGCGTCACCCCATCACTTACCTACTACCACCTTGGGTCAGCGGCTCCACCACTCCGACCTCGTCCGAAGACTCAGCCGACGGCTTCACGGCCTTAGCATTAATGGGCTCGATACTGGGCGTTTCAAAGCGGGTACCGGAATATCAACCGGTTGTCCATCGACTACGCCTGTCGGCCTCGCCTTAGGTCCCGACTTACCCTGGGCAGATCAGCTTGACCCAGGAACCCTTAGTCAATCGGCGCACACGTTTCCCACGTGTGTATCGCTACTC